>CALUSC010000022.1 GCA_944323345.1 uncultured Bacteroidales bacterium
TGGTTATTAGTTTTAGTGTTATTAATTATGTGGTTAGTATGAGGGTCTGCACGTGAGTGTCGATTCTCATTTTTTTTATATGCATTTCCTCTTCCTGATGCTTTGACGGAACCGGAGGTAGTAGAGAATCCCTGCAGTAGTAAGTCCCAGCGGGAATGACATCCAGATTCCTGTCAGCCCCCAGCCGCATGCGAATCCGAATATATAGCCTGCAGGCAGAGAAATCACGAAATAAGCCAGAAAGGCTATCAGGACCACTGGCTTTACATCCGAAATCCCTCTCAAAGCGTTCGAATATGCGCACTGCATACCGTCTCCGAACTGGTATGCAATGAAAGGAATGACGAGCTGGGCTACCATCAGACCGACTTCCTCGTTTCCTGAGAACAGGCCACCGAGTCTGTATCTGAAAATGAATATTCCGGATGATACGACCGTAGCCATCATCAGTATGAGCTGGAAACCGGCACTGGCCGAGTTTTTAACCTTCTCCATGTCTCCCTGGCCCAGAAAGTGACTGGTCCTTACGGCAATGGCAGCTGCCATTCCATAATACAGCATGAATCCGAGCTGTCCTACCGTAAGCATTACCTGATGCGCTGCCAGTGACAGCGTTCCCAGCCATCCTACCATGATGGTCGCCAGACTGAACGAACCTGTTTCCATTCCCATCTGAAGCCCTACAGGCCATCCGAGCCTGTTCAGTATCCCGAAATCATGTCTGTTTATACGGCTTTTGAAAAAGCCGGCCCTGAATGCCGCGTACTTTCGCGAAAAGAAGAATATGCAGGCGAAGATTATCAGAGTCAGGATTCTGGATGCCAGCGTGGAAATCCCGGCGCCGAGCAGTCCCAGTTCAGGACATCCGAGTTTGCCGAAAATCAGACACCAGTTCCCGAATATGTTGAATACATTCCCTGCCAGGAGTATCCACATGGGGGTTACTGTGTCTGTAATTCCGTCTGCAAACTGCTTGAAAGCGTTGAACAGCAGTATCGGAAGCAGGGATACGAGCAGTACTGTATAATATGGCCGTATCAGGGGCAGGAGCTCTTCAGGCTGTCCGAGCCTGTCGACATTCAGATACAGGGCGAACATGACGGCCGTAAGAAGCACGGCAATGAGAGAATTTGCCAGTAGGCTGTTTTTCAGCATCCTGCCGATACCGTCATGGTCTTTCTGTCCGAAAAGTTTTCCTATAACCGGTGTAAGGCCATAAGAAAACCCCGTCGAGAAGATAATGACGAGGTTGAATATATTGTTTACAAAACTTGCCGCCGCCAGATCATCAGTCCTGTAGTGCCCCACCATGATGGTATCGGCGAAACTCACCAGTATGATGCCGAGCTGTCCGATGATGATGGGGAGTCCGAGACTCAGCAGCGGGCCGTAGTGCCCTGAGTATTTACTGAAGCTTGTCCCCATTCATCGTAGCGAAAAATTCTTCATTGGACACGGTCTTTTCGAGACGGTCCTTGAGGAATTCCATGGCTTCTACGGAATTCATGTCTGCAAGATAATTGCGGAGAATCCATATCCTGTTGCTCTGCTCCTGCGTATAGAGAAGATCATCGCGTCTGGTACTGCTCATGGTCACGTCTACTGCAGGGAAGATGCGTTTGTTGGCCAGTTTCCTGTCGAGCTGGAGCTCCATATTTCCGGTTCCCTTGAATTCTTCGAAGATCACGTCATCCATTTTGGAGCCGGTATCGGTAAGGGCGGTGGCAAGAATGGTCAGAGAGCCTCCGTTTTCGATATTCCTCGCAGCGCCGAAAAATCTCTTCGGCTTGTGCAGTGCATTGGCATCCACACCTCCGGACAGGACCTTTCCTGAAGCAGGCTGCACAGTGTTGTATGCGCGTGCGAGTCTGGTGATTGAATCCAGGAATATTACCACGTCATGGCCGCATTCCACCAGCCTTTTGGCCTTTTCCAGTACCATATTGGCTACTTTCACATGTTTTTCAGCAGGCTCGTCGAATGTGGAAGCCACGACCTCGGCCTTTACGCTGCGGGCCATGTCCGTCACTTCTTCAGGACGCTCGTCTATCAGGAGCACGATCATGTAGACTTCGGGATGGTTGTCCGCTATGGCGTTGGCGATGGATTTGAGCAGCATGGTCTTACCTGTTTTAGGCTGGGCCACGATCAGACCGCGCTGGCCTTTGCCTATAGGGGTGAACATGTCCACTACCCTGCAAGACAGGTCATTGTGTCCGTTCCCAAGCAGTCTGAATTTCTCGTTAGGGAAAAGCGGGGTGAGAAAGTCGAAAGGAATCCTGTCCCTGATCAGTTCCGGACGGAGTCCGTTTACGTACTTTATCTTGACCAACGGGAAATATTTGTCGCCTTCGCGCGGAGGCTTGATCTCGCCGGTCACTGTATCTCCGGTTTTAAGCGCATTGGTCTTTATCTGGTTTACGGATACATAGATGTCATCCGGCGAATTCAGGTAATTATAGTCTGAAGAACGCAGGAAACCGTATCCGTCAGGCATGATTTCAAGCACTCCCGTAGCCTCCACTACACCTTCGAATTCTATTTTCTGATTCTGGTGGGGCTGCTGTCTCTGCTGATTCTGATGGTTCTGCTGGTTCTGGAATCTCTGTTCAGGAAATCTCGGTTCTCTCTGCTGAGGTATTTCCGCCGGAAGATTCACGGCATTTGCCGTTTCTGCCGCTTCCTGATTCTGAGGTCTCTGGATGCGTGCTCTTTTTTTCCGGATTACGCCGTCTTCCTGAGCCTGGTTCACGCTTTCAGTCTCCTGACTTTGAGGCTCGGCTGCGGCAGCGTTTTCACTTGTCTTGGTTTCTGCACTCTTTCTTCCTCTCCTTTTTCTTACAGGCATATCCTGAGGCTGTGCGGTCTCTGTCTGTGATTCCGTCTTCACTTCATCTGCAGCCGGAGTCTCTTCCACTGTTCTGGACGGTTTTCTCCCCCTGGTCTTTTTTTCCTGGACAGGCTGGCTTTCCGTGCCGTTTTCCTGCCTGCGGATTTCCTTGTTATCCTTTTCAGTCTGAGGCTGCTGTTTTCTTGGACGTCCTCTCCGCGGCTTTTCCGCAGGGGTAAGGGCATTCATTGCAGCTTCCTTGTCCAGGATCATATAGGCAATATCCTTTTTCTCCATCTTCTTGCTGACGTGGAGCCCCAGTTCTTTAGCTATCCCGCGAACCTGCTCCAGGTCCATCTCATTCAAATCGAAAATATTGTGCATATAATGTTTAATGTAGTCTAAAAGTGTATAAATCAGGTGTTTAGTCAGAGGTGAAACTCTCCTGTTATTCTTAGATGGAATCAGGAAAGAGTTCCGAATTCGAGAAGTTTTTCCAAAGACAGTGCAAATATAGTAAATTGCCTGTTATTTCCAAAACTTCTTTAATTATCCCAGTAACTCGTGCTTTTCTTGAATCTGAGCAGGTCTGAAAGGGCTGCAGCGTTCGCTGCAATCTTGAATGACCAAGACTCCCACTGGCCTGTCGGAATCCATGAGAAAGTGATGTTGAAGCAGTGCAGGTCGTATGTCGCGCTGAGCTGGGTCGTGGACATTCTGAAAGCCATGATGTCGAAGTTCGTGGTCAGCTGCAGGGACAGGGCAGGGGTGAGTTTGACATTTCCGGAGACTCCGAGAGTCTGCGTATGCCTGTGGTTGGTGATGAGCTGGTCATTAGACCTCTGGTAAGATCTGCTGTAGCTGTAAGAATAGTTGAAATTCACGGACCAAGGCGCGTTCGGATTCATGTAGTACAGCCATCCGCCCGGTATATATTCTCCAGTCACGGGATGATAATATATCCTGGTGTAGTCGGAAGCCGGATTGCCGCCGGCCTGCGCACTGCCGTCATTGCCGTTGATCTTTCCTTCTCCGGAAAGCGAATACGAAACCGAAGCGCTGGCATTGGTCAGGCGCACCGGCTTGGTCCATCCTTCCGTCTGGACATTGAACTTGTTATATTTGCGGCCGTTTTCGTCTATCGCATACGGGTCGAAATTGACATTGGCGCTGATACCTACCTTCCCGAATACGGATGTAGACATAGATATTCCTATATTGCTGAGATTCAGGGAATCCGCGAGGAAGTTATATCCCGTATTGAGCGTCAGCTGATCTATGAGCTTTATCTTTTTCTCTCCTTTTCCGGTCGTGTCCCTGAGATCCCGAACCTTGGCTTCGAGATTGTTTCCTATGGACAAGTTCATGGATGCCGTCTTACCCTTGCCGGGAGGGGAGTACAGCTGGCCTGCATAGATATTATAGTCCACATTCTGCACCTCGCCGTTCCTGTCGGTATATGTCAGCGTCCTCCATCCGTTGAAATACTTTCCCTTTTCAGGGCTGAAGGAGAACGACAGCGACGGGGATATCACGTGCCTGATGGCTTGTATCTTGCGATGTTTTCCGAACTGGAACAGACCGTAAAGCCTCGTATTCATCGAAAGGCTTCCCGAATATGTGTGGGTAGTCCCGAATGTGCTGAACTGCTTGCCTTTTATTTCTTCTACCTTGTCAGTATCGGCATTGTAGACCCTCTCGGTAGAGTTGAAGAACCAGTTCATGCCGTAACTGATGCTCGGCGTGAAATTTATGTATTTGAACAGCGTGAAGTTAGGCAGTCCTATCTGGAAACTGTGCTGCATGCCGTTCTGGAACTTGTCCAGGAATCCGGGCTGGTTGAATTCGGAAGCCTTGAAATTGATCTTGTTCTGCAGCGTGGTGCTGTAACCTAAAGAGAACTGTTCGTAGAATCTTTCTTTCCCGACCCTGTTTTTCCTCTTGAACGGGTAGAACCTGCTCACGGAGAACGTGAGGTTAGGCAGCGTGAAAGAGTATGAACTGTCTATGGAGTTCTGGCTGTGCAGGGCGTTTATGGAAAGGTTGAACTTGCCGTTCCAGTTCTTGGAATAAGAAATGGATGACGAAATCTGGTTCTGCAGCGCTTCGTTGACGGAAGTGGAGTTATACTTGCTGTTGGAAGGGCTGGAGAAGTTCACTGATGCGGAAAAAGATGTTCCAGGACGTGCCTTGGCATCCTGAGAATGGCTCCATCTGACTCCGAAGTTCTTCATCTGCATGAAGTCGGAACTCCCTTTTTCTCCGGTCTGGTCGTTGGAGTATGTGATGGAGAAGTTTCCGTTGCACTTGTAGTTCACCTTATATCGCGAATCCACCTGTACGCTCCACGATCCCAGCGTGTATATGTCTCCGGTCAGCGAGATGTCGAAATAGTCGCCTATGACGAAATACATGCCGGCATCCCTGAGGTAGAATCCTCGCGCCGCTTCCTCTCCGAAAGTCGGCATCAGCAGACCCGTAGCCCTGTCAGGCCTTTTCGGAATGAATCCGAAAGGAAGTATGACCGGGAAGAGAGGCACGTCCTCTATTACCGGATAGGCAGGTCCGAACACGGTTTTCTGCGACGGTTTGGTCATCACCTTCGCTGCCGTCAGATGCAGATAGTAGTGAGGGTGCTCCGCATCGCAGACGGTATATTTTCCGTTCGTAATATTTATGGATTTGTCCGGCATCATCTTGATGTTCCTGCCGTGCAGTATCCCTTCCTGCTCCTGAGTCACCATGTTGCTTATCCTGGCCTTCCCTGTGTCGAAGTTGTAACGGAGCTCTTCCATGGTGTATGTCTTGCCTCCCTGTGTCATGGTCGGCATTCCGGTTATGACTCCGGTGCTGTCTTTAGTTCCTCTGGCATAGACGGTCTTGGTCTGGATGTCGTATTCCATGTAGTCTGCGGCCAGTTCCATGTTTCCGTACTTGACTTTCACGTCACCGTAATAATAAATCATCCTTTTCCCGTCCGTGAAATCTTCTATGATGGAATCTCTGGCCGTAGTGAAGGCAGGCTGGTCGAGAGAACTTTTGCTGAGCATGTCCAGTGAATCCTGTCTGGCTACGGAGTCGGCGTATGCAGTTGAGTCCAGCACGGCCTGCATGGAATCGCTGACGGCAGGAATGGAATCGGTCAACGCATTCTGACGTTCCGCCCTGGCTTCTATCCGCTCTGCTCTCTGCCGGTTCCGCCTGGATCTTCTGTCATCCTGCGATGATACCGTGAAAGAACTGAGAATCAGCAGCACTATCACAGCGAAAAAAAGCTTGTCCCGTTTCCTGTTCAATGGACCTGAGTTATATTGTGACATTAATTCTATCCAAATTCAGCAAAAATTCATATTTTTGCAAGATGCAAAGTTAAAACTATTTTCAAATATTACCAAATGCAGCCGGCTGAATGAAAACACTACAATACACTGTCAGGATATTGACGGCATCATTTTTTGCTGTCCTGTCATGCTTTCTGCTGCCATTTCCCCTGAGAGCCGCCGATGACGACCTCAGACTGAAAACGGTAGTCATCGATGCCGGGCACGGCGGACACGATCCTGGATGTGTCAGCAGGGACGGCAGAGTCAAGGAAAAGACCATAAACCTGGATATCGCCAAAAAACTGGGAGCCAGAATTAGCGAAGCATATCCGGACGTGAAAGTCATATACACCAGGACAGACGACGTCTTCATTCCGCTGGTCGAACGGGCGGCCATAGCTAACAGAAATAATGCCAATCTCTTCATATCCATTCATGTGAATGCGGCCACTACGAGCCAGGCCCACGGATATTCCGCCCACATTCTCGGCAAGGACAAGTTTTCGTCGAATCAGGATCTGGTCCGGAGAGAAAACTCGGTGATCCTTCTGGAGGAAGACTATTCCACCAATTATCAGGGTTTTGACCCTAATGATCCTGAATCATTCATCTTTTTCAATCTGATGCAGAATGCATACTATGAACAGAGCCTGACCTTTGCCGCAGACGTGGAAAGAGAATTGAAGAACGGACCTATCAAGCATAGCAGAGGCATTTCGCAGAATCTGTTCATCGTCCTGTGGAAGACCACTATGCCCGCAGTTCTCGTCGAAGTCGGTTTCATGTCGAACGCCGCAGACCAGAAAATCCTCAATACAGCATCCGGCAGAAGCGGGATCGCCAGTCAGCTGTTCGAAGCATTCAGCGCATTCAAGAAAAATTACGATGCCAGCCTCGACTATGATTCAGTTCCGTCTTCCGATGTCCCTTCTGCGGCTGAACCGGATACCGTCAGGGGGTTCGGTGTCCAGATATTCGTTCTAAGCAAGCTCATACAGTCTTCCGACGAGTCTTTCAAGGGTTATGATGCCTTCCCTGTCAGGTCAGGCAATGTTTACAAATATATTATTCCGGCTTCGTCCGCAGACGAAGCCAGGAAACTGTTCGATCAGGTCAAAAGAAAATTTCCGGGAGCCTTTCCGGTGAAAATTCTGGACGGGGCCGTTTCTGCACTCTGATTCGTCAGTAATATTAAAATATTGACAGATATGAATAAAGAACTGAAAATAGGAATACTTGCAGTGGTCGTGCTGGCTGCGGCTTTTCTGGTGATCAATTTTCTCAGGGACAAGGACCTTTTCAACCGCGATTACGAGCTGGTGTCGTTTTATGGTGACGTACAGGGACTGCTTCCGTCTTCCCCGGTCTATATAAAAGGGTTCAAGGCAGGTACGGTATACAGTGTGGAATACGACAAGACTAAGAAAGGCTTCGACGTGACATGCTCGCTGTCGAAGGACTTTGCCGTGCCGGAAGATTCCAGAATGACCATCTACAGTGCGGATCTCATGGGCGGGAAAGCCATAAGGATAGATCTCGGAAAATCGGAAGTCATGGCACAGGACGGAGCCTATCTTACTCCTAACGTCTCGCCGGACATGCTGTCGTCTCTGGCAGCCGGCATTGAACCTCTCATCAGCAAGGGGTCCGATGTCCTGGATAATCTGGACAGCGCCCTGACGAACCTGAACCTGACACTTTCGGTAGAAAACAGGGCTTCGCTCAGGAGTATAATGGTAAATCTGGACAAGACGGTCAAGGAGATAGAAAGCATTGCAAATACAGTCGAGGGAAGTTCCGAAGATGTGGAACATTTCCTGACGAACCTCAATACTCTGTCGTCACGTCTGAACACTATCGCGGAAAAGGCCGATTCCACCGTATCTGACATAAACGGCATAAGTGCCGGCCTGGATTCTGCCGACATAGCCGGGCTTGTCACCAGTTTCAATTCGCTTCTCGACAAACTCCAGGACAGCGACGGGACAGTCGGAAGTCTCATCAACGAAAAAACAGTGTATGATTCCGTAGATTCTCTCGTCTCCGATCTCGACAGACTGGTGAGAAAAATCGAGGAAAATCCGAAAAAATATTTGCGTATTTCCGTATTCTGACATGTCGTAGCATCGTTTATGTATTGAATTCGCAATTTGGAATAATTCAAAATATATAAATGTGTCTTTTTCAATGCGATTAACAAATTGTTAAGTTGTATATTGTTGATAATTAATGTATTATAACTTTAAACGTTTGCGAAAAATGCAAACGTGTAGAAGTAAAAAAATCATAATATACAATAGGAAAAAAGATTTTTTCTAACTTTTTTTTCCTCATCTTTGTCATCGGTTTTCGCCAGGAATGATTTTATAAATCCGATTAAATACAAATGTCTCAGGATACGCACATATTGATATGGAACCGCTGTCTGAAAATGATCGAGCAGATAGTGAACCAGAGGGCTTTCGAGACCTGGTTCAAGCCTATCTCTCCGGAGTCGTTCCAGAACGGCGTGCTTACTGTCAATGTGCCGTCCGAATTTTTCAGGGAATATCTTGAGGAATATTATCTGGATGTCCTCAAGAAGACCTTGAAAAAGGAAATCGGGGCGGATGCCAAACTGGTATACAGGGTGGCTCCGGTGAAAGTCCAGCCTCCTATGGAATATCCGGCAGCGCACTGCAACACTCCGGAGAATAGGCCTATCAACGTGCCTAATTTCAGGCAGGCAGGGTCTCCGAATCCGTTTGTCATACCGGGCCTTCAGCAGGTAAAGGTAAATACGCAGCTGAATCCAAACTACTGTTTCAGCAATCTGGTGGCCGGCGAGTGCAACAGGATGGGGATAACGGCAGGGGAGAGTATCGCCATGCATCCGGGAATGACGGCTTTCAACCCTCTGTTCCTATTCGGCGGTCCCGGACTCGGCAAGACTCATCTGGCCCAGGCCATAGGTATCGCCATAAAGGAAAAATATCCGGAACTCGTGGTCCTTTACGTCTCTGCAAACAGATTCAAGACACAGTATATGGATGCTGTGACGGTAAAGAACAATCTGACGGACTTCCTGGCGTTCTACATGAAAATGGATGTGCTGATCATAGATGATATACAGGATATGTCATCTCCAGGCACCCAGAATGCTTTCTTCCAGATATTCAATTATCTGCATCAGGCAGGCAAACAGCTGATATTCACTTCGGACAGACCTCCGGTAGAGCTGCAGAATTTCGAGGAAAGGCTGTTGTCCAGACTTAAATGGGGCCTTTCGGTAGAACTGCAGAGACCGGATTTCGCTACCAGACTCTCGATGCTGAAAACACGCAGTTTCAGGGAGGGCGTCAAGATATCGGATGATGTCATGATATATCTTGCCAGCCGTATCACGTCCAATTTCCGGGAACTTGAAGGAGCTCTGATATCCCTCATTGCGAATGCTACATTCGCGCACAAGGAAATTACCGTAGAGCTCGCTGAAGAAATAACCACCAAAATAGTCGGCGAGCAGAAAAACGATATCACCATAGACAAGGTGCAGAAGGCTGTCTGCCAATATTTCAATATCACCATGGATAATCTTCTGTCCAAATCCCGAAAAAGGCAGATAGTCCAGGCCAGGCAGATCGCCATGTATATGAGCAGGAATCTGTTGAAATGCTCGTTGTCTACTATCGGCGCTGAGATAGGCGGCAAAGATCATTCTACGGTGCTGCATGCCTGTACGACGGTTCAGGATCTCATGAGCATCGACAAGACTTTCCGTCAGTATGTCACCGATATCGAAAAGATACTTGTCCCGGTCAAAGGGTAAAAATATCGCTTATGGACTCTAAAATCGTTTTGGATCTGTTCAAGGATATCACCAGGATTCCGCGCGAGTCCGGCCACGAAGAACAGATCATTTCTTTTTTGCAGCAGTTCGCACAGGACCATGCCCTGGAATGTCATACAGACGAAGCAGGGAATGTCGTCATCGTCAGGGAAGCTGCCTCAGGATGTGAAAATATGCCTACAGTAGTTCTCCAGAGTCATTCGGATATGGTCTGCGAGAAAAACTCAGGCGTAGAGCATGATTTTTCGAAGGACCCTATCGACTATGTCATCGAGGACGGATGGATGATCGCCAGGGAGACTACGCTGGGGGCTGACTGCGGTATAGGAATGGCTGCGCAGCTGGCAGTGCTTGCAAGCGATCTCCGGACCGGTCGGATCGAATGCCTGTTTACCGTATCGGAGGAAACGGGACTCTACGGGGCCAAGGCATTGAAGCCGGGTTTCATCTCCGGGAAGATTCTGCTGAATCTCGATTCCGAGGATGAGGGTGAACTTTTCGTGGGCTGTGCAGGCGGTGTGGATACTACTGCGGTTTTCCATTACGACAGCATGCCTGTCGCTCCTGGATCTGTCCTGACGAAGATTCATATTTGCAACGGCGCCGGAGGACATAGCGGAGACGATATAGACAAGGGCAGAGCCAACGCAGTCCAGCTGCTGGCGAGGTTCCTGTATCCTTTCCCCGATGTAAGGATCTGCAGTATCGGAGGGGGAAACAAACGCAACGCCATAGCCCGCGAGGCTGAAGCAGTCATAGCTTCGGGTGCTGCGGAAGCGGAAAATATCAGGAAAGCTGTGGAAGCGTTCCAGACGGAAATTGCCCAGGAATATGCAGCCGGAGATCCGGATATCATGATAGAATTTACCATGCCCGACGCTTCGTCGGACAATATACTGGCTATGGATCCGCAGACAGGACGGTCGCTGGTGTCCGCCCTGCTTGCCGCCCCTCACGGTATTCTGGAAATGAGCCAGGATATAAAAGGACTGGTGGAGACATCCTCGAATCTGGCTTCGGTAAAGATGACCGGCGACGGGGAAATCACGGTAGGGACAAGTCAGCGGAGTTCCTCAGTCACTGAATGCAGGGCCGCCGCCATGAAGGTCGAGGCAGTATTCAGGCTTGCAGGGGCGGAAGTTTCACATGAAGCGGAATATCCGGGATGGAAACCGGACATGAACTCGGCCATTCTGGAAGTGTGCCGCTCGTCATATCGAAGGCTGTTCGGGAAAGAACCGGTAGTCAGGGCCATCCATGCAGGGCTGGAGTGCGGCCTTTTCCTCGATATCTATCCCGACCTGGACATGATATCGTTCGGGCCTACGCTCAGGAACGTTCATGCTCCTGGAGAAAAACTCGATCTGGCGTCACTCGACAAGTTCGTCGCCCTGCTCGAAGATGTAATCACCCATGTCGGATAGCAGCCTATGAGACAGATAGCCATTTCGATGCTTTCGGCCGATTTTCTTCATCTGGAAAAGGATGTCCGTTTCGTAAATGCCGAGGCCGATATATTCCATCTGGATATAATGGACGGGGTCTTCGTGCCCAATATCTCATACGGCTTTCCTGTAGTGGAAGCTATAGCCTCCATCTCTGAAAAGCCTCTCGATGCGCATCTGATGATAGTCAGTCCCGAAAAATATGTGGAAAGATTCGCCGGAGCCGGAGTCGGGATGCTCAGTTTCCACCTCAATGCCACAGAAGATCCGGCCAGCGTCGCGGATCTTATCCACAGGCATGGCATGAAGGCCGGCATCGCCATAAATCCCGACATTCCGGTAGAGAGTCTCTATCCTTATCTCGACTGCTGCGAATATATGCTGATCATGTCGGTGTTCGCCGGTTTCGGAGGACAGAAATTCATAGAAAACACATATTCCAGAGTATCTGCCCTGAAATCGGAAATAACCCGCAGGGGACTTTCATGCCTGATCGAAGTCGACGGGGGAGTGTCTGGGAAAAACGCATCCGCACTGGCAGAGGCCGGAGCAGACATTCTCGTGTCCGGCAGTGCGGTTCTCAAGGCTCCGGACCCTTCCGAAGCAATACGGCTGATGCGCTGAACCGCGTCAATCAGAAAATATTTCACAATATTTTCTTTTTTAATTGGGGATTTTAGCGGATTTATATTATTTTCGCCCGGTTTAAGCATAAAAACATTTGATAATGGAGCAAAAGATTCGAGCTACGCTCAAATTGGAGAACGGAATGGAGTTCCACGGATATTCATTCGGTTACAACGGCCCCTGCGATGGTGAAGTAGTTTTCTCGACCGCCATGGTCGGCTACACCGAAAGTCTCACAGACCCATCTTATTCAGGTCAGATCTTATGTATAACATACCCGATTGTCGGAAATTACGGAGTTCCTGAAGAAGGAACGGACGAGAGCGGCATTTCCATAAACATGGAATCTGACGATATCTATGTCAGAGGACTTGTCGTTTCAGACTATTCTGCCGACTACAGCCATTGGAAAGCTGTCAAGAGTCTCGGCCAGTGGCTTGACGAGCATAAGATACCGGGGATATACGGTATAGATACCAGGGAGCTGACTAAGGTTATCCGAGATAACGGGGCGATGCTCGGAATCATTGTCCCGGAGGGACAGGAGAGGGATTTCCCCGTGCCTGATCCGAATCAGGAAAATCAGGTGGCTGCCGTGAGCTGTAAGGAAGTCATCAGGTACGGTCATGGCAGCAAGAAGATCGTCCTCGTGGACTGCGGAGTCAAGCACAATATCCTCAGATGTTTCGTGAACAGGGGCATAGAAGTGATACGTGTTCCATGGGACTATGATTTCAACCAGCTCGAATACGACGGCCTTTTCATATCCAACGGACCTGGAAACCCTGAATTCTGCGACATAACCGTAGGACATATCAGGGACGCCATGAAGAAAGACAAGCCTATTTTCGGCATCTGCATGGGAAACCAGCTTCTGAGCAGAGCCGCCGGAGCATCCACATACAAGCTCAAATACGGCCACAGAAGCCATAACCAGCCTGTGAGGATGGTAGGTTCCAACAAATGTTTCGTTACATCCCAGAACCACGGTTATGCTGTGGACAACAGTACTCTGGGAAAAGACTGGGAGCCTTATTTCCTGAACATGAACGACGGTACCAACGAAGGTATCAGACATAAGACCAAGCCGTTTTTCTCATCACAGTTCCATCCGGAGGCTTCAAGCGGCCCTACCGATACGGAATTTCTCTTCGACGAGTTTATCAGCAAACTCTGACACACATACCGCCAGATTATAGAATAATATCTTTCAGACAATGATTGACAACGATATAAAAAAAGTATTGCTGCTCGGTTCAGGAGCATTGAAAATCGGTGAAGCCGGAGAGTTCGACTATTCAGGATCACAGGCTCTGAAGGCTATGAAGGAAGAGGGGATAGAGACTATCCTCATAAATCCGAACATAGCCACTGTCCAGACATCCGACAAGGTCGCTGACAAGATTTATTTTCTTCCAGTCACCCCGTATTTCGTGGAGAAAGTCATCCGCAAGGAGGCACCGCAGGGTATCCTGCTTGCGTTCGGCGGCCAGACTGCCCTGAACTGCGGAGTAGAGCTTTACAAGTCGGGGATTCTCGAAAAGTACCATGTCAAGGTGCTCGGTACGCCTGTACAGGCCATTATGGATACAGAGGACAGGGAGCTTTTCATCGAACGTCTCGACGAAATAGGCGTCAAGACCATCAAGTCGCACGCTACAGAAAACATAGAGCAGGCCAGAGCCGCTGCGCAGGAACTCGGATATCCGGTAATTCTTCGTGCTGCATACGCCCTGGGCGGTCTTGGGTCCGGCTTCTGCGATGACGAAAGCCAGCTTTTCGACGTGGCTGAGAAAGCGTTTTCATTTTCGCCGCAGGTACTCGTGGAAAAATCCCTCAAGGGATGGAAGGAAATAGAGTATGAAGTCGTCAGGGACCGTTACGATAACTGCATCACGGTCTGCAATATGGAGAATTTCGACCCGCTCGGAATCCATACGGGCGAAAGTATAGTGGTCGCTCCGTGCCAGACATTGGACAATGACGATGTAGAGTACCTTAGAGATCTGGCTATCAAGATAGTACGCCATGTCGGCATAGTCGGCGAATGTAACGTACAGTTCGCGTACGATCCTAATTCCATGGAATACAGGGTCATCGAAGTGAATGCACGTCTCAGCCGTTCTTCAGCTCTGGCGTCGAAGGCTACCGGTTATCCGCTCGCATTCGTAGCTGCCAAACTCGGTCTCGGTTACGGACTTTTCGATCTCAAGAATTCAGTCACCAAGATAACTCCGGCGTTCTTCGAACCGGCTATCGACTATATTGTCTGCAAGATTCCGCGCTGGGATCTGACCAAGTTCCACGGCGTATCGAGGAAGATCGGATCCAGCATGAAAAGTGTGGGCGAGGTGATGTCCATAGGCCGCAGTTTCGAGGAAGCCATCCAGAAAGGCCTGCGCATGATAGGACAGGGCGCACACGGCTTCGTGGGTAACAAGGAACTGACCGTGGATGACATAGACGAAGCCCTGAAAGAGCCTACGGATAATCGTATTTTCGTGATATCGAAGGCTATGAGGGCCGGGTATACCGTGGATCAGATACATGAACTGACCAAGATAGACAAATGGTTCCTCGACAAACTCGCCAATATCGTCGGAACGTATAATGAAATGCTCGGATATTCGCACTGCGAGGATTTGCCTTTGGAACTTCTGAAGACAGCCAAGAAACAGGGCTTTTCCGATTTCCAGATCGGCCGTGCCATATACAAGGACAGAATCGACGGGGAAGAGGCTCAGAGCATAGTTCGCGAAGTCAGGAAAGCAAACGGAATAGTGCCGTGCGTGAAGCAGATAGATACTCTGGCCGCGGAGTTTCCTGCAGCCACGAACTATCTGTATATGACATACAACGGGGAATATAACGACGTGACATATCTGCATGATCACAAATCCGTGATAGTCCTCGGTTCCGGAGCTTACAGGATCGGATCATCCGTGGAATTCGACTGGTGTTCGGTAAATGCTCTCCAGACTATCAGAAACGAAGGATACAGAGGTGTCATGATTAACTATAATCCGGAGACAGTATCTACGGATTATGACATGAGCGACCGTCTGTATTTCGATGAGCTCACTTTCGAAAGAGTCATGGATATCTACGAAATGGAGCAGCCGTACGGTATGGTAGTGTCTGTCGGCGGACAGATTCCGAACAACCTGGCTCTACGTCTGGACAGGAGCGGGGTGAATATCCTCGGAACGAAGGCTACGAGCATAGACAAGGCGGAAGACCGTCACAAGTTTTCGTCCATCGTGGATGCTCTCGGCATCGACCAGCCGAAATGGAAGGAACTGACGACTCTCGATGATCTGCACGGATTTGTGGCCAAGGTAGGGTATCCGGTACTCGTTCGTCCTTCTTACGTGCTGTCCGGAGCAGCCATGAACGTATGCTATAATGAAGACGAACTGAAAAGATTCCTTTCTCTGGCTGCCGAAGTGTCCAAGAAACATCCTGTGGTAGTCAGCGAATTCATGCAGCGCTGCAAGGAAATCGAGTTCGATGCCGTAGCTGACAACGGTGAGGTCATCGCCTACGCGATTTCAGAACATGTCGAGTTCGCAGGAGTCCATTCCGGTGACGCGACCATACAGTTCCCGCCGCAGAAGCTGTATATCGAAACTGTCCGCAGAATCAAGAAGATAGCCAAGAAAATAGCTGCGGCTCTCGAAATTTCGGGACCGTTCAATATCCAGTTCCTGGCGAAAGAGAACGAAATCAAGGTCATCGAATGCAACCTCAGGGCTTCGAGAAGTTTCCCGTTCGTTTCCAAGATTCTGAAAATAAATCTTATAGAACTGGCTACCAAAGTAATGCTCGGTCTCAAGCCGGCTGCACCGCACAAGAGTGCCTTCGATCTGGATTATGTCGGAATCAAGGCATCGCAGTTCTCGTTCTCAAGGCTTCATCAGGCAGATCCGGTGCTCGGAGTGGATATGGCGTCCACGGGAGAGGTAGGATGTATCGGCGATGATTTCAATGAAGCTCTTCTCAAGTCCATACTGTCAGTCGGATACAGAATCCCTGAGAAAAAGATTCTCGTATCGTCAGGCGACGCCCTGCAGAAGGCTGACTTGCTCAATGCATGCCGGCTTCTGGCAGCGAACGGCTATACGATATACGCTACTGCAGGTACGTATAAGTATCTGGTAGAAAATGAAGTGGCGGCCGTGCGTGTACTGTGGCCGAGCGAATGCGAAGAGCCGGAGCTTGCCGCCCAGTTCGAGCCTGCACTGAAGATGCTTCAGGATAAGGAAATCGAGCTGGTGGTCAATATCCCGAAGAACTTCACCAGCGAGGAACTGGCCAACGGCTACAAGATCAGGAGGGCAGCGATAGACTTCAATATCCCTCTGATTACCAATGCCCGTCTGGCGACAGCCTTCATACGCGCATTCTGCAGCATGGATATCGAGGATATTCAGATCAAATCCTGGGATCAGTATTAGGATAGACCCATATGGCAGAATAACGGGAGGATGCTTGCAGGCGTCCTCCCGTTATTTTTCATATTACTAGTCTCAGAATTCAAGCGTGCCGATTCCCTGTCTGACTATTTCGAAGTCCGGGCCGGTACAGTCGACTACTGTAGATACATCCAGACTGCCGGTACCGCCGTCGATTACCAGATCTACAGAATTTCCCCACTTTTCTTCTATCAGTTCCGGTTCCGTGGCATATCCGCTGTCTTCGCTGTCATCGTATGGAATGCTTGCAGTCAGTATAGGGGCATCCAGAAGTCTGGAAATTTCCAGTACGACAGGGTGATCCGGCATACGTATGCCGATTTCTTTTCTGCTCCTGAATATTTTCGGCAGCCTCGACGTCCCTTCCAGGATGAAAGTGAATGGACCGGGCAGGTTCCTTTTCATCAGTTTGAAAGTGGCATTGTCCATTTTCGCGTAGTGGCTGATATTGCTCAGGTCATAACAGATGACAGAAAGATTGTTCTTTTTCGGGTCTATCCCCTTTATTCGGCAGATTCTTTCTACGGCGCGTTCTTTCATTGCATGGCACCCTATGGCGTACATCGTGTCGGTAGGGTAAATCATGATACCGCCATTCTCCAGCAGTTCCCGTATTTTCTCCAGAACGGCAGGATCGTTGTTCTTTTCATAAAGTTTCAGCAGCATAGTGCGTGTTTCATACGTTTAGCGCAATTATATGATTTTTCATCCAGACTTCCAAAAATGTCAGTCTATTATACATACGTCCGATATGGAACTCATGGTCGTGTTTCTGCCGGTTTCATTCCATACTTTCCCGTCCAGTGACGTGGAATACCGGGAACCTGACGGCCCGTTGTAGCCGGCCAGAAAGATTCCGTCCCTGAAATCGAATACTATGTTTGCATACTGGTAGACATTGCAGTTTTCCCAGGTTTCTCCGTCTGCGCTCCAGTATATCTGCGTCCGTGTGCTGAGTACATAAGTCCCGTTTCCGTAAGCCAGATCGTAAGGTGACCCTGGAACGGTTGCAGAAGAGATGGAGGTCCATTTCACCCCGTCGACCGATTTGTAAATGTTCCGGTTATTCCCCACTACTATGAATTCTCCATCTCCTGCTGCCACCTTTGTGACCGCGTAATCCGTTTCAGCGACATTCCACTTGACGCCGTCTTTCGAACTGTATATTTTCTTCCCTCCGACCCCGATGAACATTCCGTTCCCGAATTTCAGCTCAGTAATGTTTCCGGGGCTGTACACTGTCCATTTGATGCAGTCGGTCGAGACATGGACAGTCCCGTCTCCTCCGGATACCACATACCTGCCGTTCCCATACGCGATGGCACATGGGATCGTGGATTTTACGGAATAGAATTTCCAGTTTTTCAGATTTGAAGACACTCCTACGGTGCCGCCGTTGTAGCTGCCTATGAGTATGTAGGAGTCCTTGTTCCTTATGAGTTTTCTCCAGCTCGCGGAATATTTCTGTGTATTGCTTTCTTCCTTTGTGATATAATATATGCTTCCGGCTGTATTGATACTGGCGAAAGGTATGTCCGCATAGACGTCGCTTCCGTCTATTTTCCATGACGGCCTGCGTATCGATTCCCGCGAAGGTATCAGCCTTACCGTATTGTCGGTATTCCTTACGACATTGAAATCGGATGTGACATCCTGTCCCAGATAAAACCGGTATACTATGTCGCCGACAAATTCCCCTTCACCTGAGAATGTGCCTTCCACTTCGATATAAGAACAATAGCCGGCTTTGCCGGGGATGCTGTCAGGTACTTTCAGCCATGAATCCGCATTGTCCGGCAGCAGGACTCCCTGACGGTTTTCAGGCAGATACAGCGAAATCTCGGAACCGGCATTCAGCGCAGTGAGTTCCGCTTCGGATGCATAGTCTCCGTCTTTTGTAATGAGCGGCTGCGAATTGCCGAATACTCCCACGGCGGTAGCGGCCTGCCTGATACGGACAGACGTAATCTCAAGTCCTTCTACATCAGATGCATCCACGCTGAAGCGTATTCTGGCGTAGAGCCGTTTCATGAAAATATCCACGCGCATCGAAGAGTTCTTTACCGTGAAAGAGCCGCTGTCCGACATCGGAAAGTTTCCCGACGGTTCTCCCGGAGTCACGTTTATCCTTTTGGACTTTATACTTTTTTCCTGAACAGGAAACGTGAATGCCGTTATATTCGCTGTAGCGTAGTAAGTGTATGTATCTCCGATATTGAGTGACATTTCGAGCGGTTCCTCATCCGCTTCGAGACTCCCTGCCAGCATTCCGTCTTTATATATGCCTATCCTGATGCCTTCCATACCGCTTCCTGCTTTCGTAAGAGGCGCTTTTTCGAGAGCATTGAACCGCACCGTGGCTTTCCTTTCTCCAGCCTCGTCCTCTACTCCGTCCACGGGCGGTTCTGTCTCTTCGGTTTCTGTGCCTGTCATCTCCATCTTGACGCAGCTGCCGGCAAGCAGTGCGGCGGATGACATGGCGACAGATGTCAGTATGATGCTTTCAAGTACGTAAATCAATAATTTTCCTCTGATCGACAAATTCATAATCCTGCAAGTTTTACACAATACCATCCGGTACGTCCGGCATGTCAGCCGACTGTCACGGAACTGGTGCAAAGGTATCGCGAATGAATCCGGCAGGATGTCAGAAAAAGAAAAATTCCCTTACAGAAAAAGAAAAAACTTAAAGGAAAAGAAAAACAACGGCATGAAAATCACTTTTCGAGCAGGAAAAGGTATTCGCATGTCCTTTTTTCGGTGTTGGCCCATTCATTAGTCAGCCTCATCTGTCCCATTACATTGGTCCTGAAATCTATTTCCAGACATTGGATCAGCCTTCCTTCGGACAGGAGAATGTCGCGCAGGGCATTTTTTTCCACCCGTCCGCCCGAACTGTACGACAGAAGTATGTATCTGGTCCCGGCCTCCCTGACCAGCCGCTCTATGGCGTTCATGGCTATGAACCGTCCGTCGGAATCCTTTTTATAATCCTCGAATACCGACCCGTTCATCCAGTCCCTGGAGTCCTCCCTCCTGCCGGCCTTTCCGAATATCTGCGGGCGGTCATTGAGAATTATGCTGGTCCATAAGTGATAATAAGCGTTGTAGCGAATGCGGCTCGATGGCATCCTGTCATTGTTCGACCCGTACGGAGGGTCGAAATATGCCAGATCGGCCTTTATTTCCGGAAGCAGGTCGAAGATATCTTTCCTGAATACCATGTTCCTCCCGCCTGAGCTGACCAGATGAGGTACTTCCAGCACTGCGTCGTGATATGATCTCGGACTCCATCCGGAAAGATACGCGCTGTAATGTCCCAGAGTGTTGTCTACGGCATCCATGGCGAGAATCAGGCTGGTAAGTGCCACAGCCTTGTCAATGCCTTCCAGCCCCATATTGTCTATTTCATCTCTTACCGCATCCAGTTTCATCGTGTTTTTCAGCTGGAACGGTTTTTTCCCCGGAGAATCGGGTGTCCCTCCGTAATGCTCGGAAAACCATCCGTACCTGCCTGGAACAGCATTCAGATGTCGTATCATTTCCTTGTAGTATGACATCGGCCTGTCATGCAGCAGGTAAGCAGTGGCGAAAGTCTCTGACCATACGGATATGTCGTTCGATATGACATCATATCCGTTCCAGGCGAACATCTGCGACACTCTGGTGGAGCCGCTGAACCCGTCCAGTACGGACTTTACATCCAGCTTTTTTACGATGGATTCTATGTGCGGCAGGATTTTCAGTTTGGAGCCGGCGTATTTTATGCCCTCGGTCATCATTTCCGGATGCAAATTTAATCTATTTCCGTATTCGCACACACGATTAAAATCCCTATATTTGTTCAAAACCCGGAAAATATGCCACTTTTGACGTTGGAAGAAATAGAAGAGGCAGCCCCCGTCTTCAGGGGGAAATGCGGAAACAGACTGGTACGGACCGCGATGAAAGCCTTTGCCATAGACAAGATCAATGATCTGTATGACAGAAACTGCAGCTTCACCGGTCCTGAATTCGCGAAAGCCATTCTCGAAGATATCGGAGTCCGGTACACCGTCTATAACAGGGAAGTCCTCGATACTCTCGGCTCCGGTCCTTTCATCACTGTGAGCAACCATCCTTACGGCAGCATCGACGGCATTATCCTGGCGGATCTTTTCGGACATCTCAGGGGAGACTATAAAATCATAGTGAACAAGGTTCTTTCACGCATAGAAGCACTTGGAGTGAATTTCATAAACGTCACGCCGTCCGGGAAAGACCGTACCGCCCCTACGCGGGACAGCATATCCGGGATAAAGGAAGCCGTCAGACATGTCAGGGACGGACATCCGTTAGGCATATTTCCTTCAGGAGCCGTGTCGGATCTCAGCATCAGGGACAGATGCGTCAGGGACAGGGAGTGGCAGATGCCTATTATCCAGCTGATAAGAAAACTGAACGTTCCCGTATTGCCGGTCAGATTTCTCGACCGGAACTCGGATTTCTATTACAGCCTCGGCCTTATTGACTGGAGAGTCAGGCTTTTGCGCCTTCCGTCGGAAGTGTTCAACAAGAAGGGAAAACCGGTAAGGCTGGTATGTGGAAATATCATTGCTCCGCAGGAGCAGGAACAGTTCCAGGATATGGCAAGATTCCGGGATTTTCTGCGGGAAAGAGTATATTCTTTGCAAAAACCTCGATAATTCGCATATTTTTGCTAAATTCAAAAAATTTTTCGGTATGTCGAAGAGAGAAGAATCTGTAAGAATCCAGAGGTCCATCCTGAACGGAGTGGAGAAAAAAGTACTGGTGTGGCTGGCAGAGAGGCAGCCGCGGTGGATGACATCGGACATTCTGACTATAATCGGCACCATAGGTGCTGTCGTCGTAGCTGCAGGTTTCATACTGGCCGGGAAAGTGAATATAAACTATCTGTGGCTCAGTTCGTTAGGTTTCGTGATAAACTGGTACGGAGACTCCCTGGACGGAACTCTGGCACGTGTGAGGAACAAGCAGAGGCCTCTTTACGGATACTATCTGGACCACACCGTCGATGCCATCAACGAAGTCATCATGTTCGTGGGGGCAGGGCTGTCGGGACTCGTGCATTTCGAGCTGGCGATGCTGATACTCGTAGTATATCTGATGCTTACCATCAATGTCAGCGTAAATGCGCACCTGAAGAAGGAATTCTGCCTCACATACGCCAAGATGGGACCTACGGAATTCAGGATCATCATGATAATCGTGAATACCATCCTGATTTATGCGGTACCTGTCAGAGAATTCACCTGGACGCTGGAAGCCTCTTCCGGAGAATACGTATTTTCAGCGCTGGACATCGTGGCGGCCGTGATTTTCGTTGTCCTGACGCTTATTTATATAGTGACGGTCATCAGGGATGCGCTGGATTATGACAGGCTGGATCCCATGCCCTGACACCGGCGCTATTTCTTCTGCAGAAGTATGGCGCTGAGTTTCCGCCTGCCGTAAATCGCCCCGTGTATCTGCGACTTGGCGTACTCAGCCACGCTTGATTTCAGGGCTACGTACAGATACTCCTCGAAAATTTCTATTTTCCCGACGGACTGTTTGCCTATCCCGCAGGCCTTCATGATGGAAACGATGTCGCGCGGGATGACTTTGTTCTTGTAGCCGAGATTTATACGCATCCAGACGAATCCCTTTTCGCATTCTCCCGGATTTCCGTCTTTACCTTTCTTCGTCTTTCCTTTCTCCCCGGCATCCTGCCTGTCTTTCATCCCGTCTTTATCCTTGCGGCCTTTCTTCTCCTTTTCCGGGATATTCAGATCCTTCGCTTTCCTGTAATAGTCGAAGAATCTGTTGAACTCGTACGACAGGACTTTCCTGACCAGGTCATCCTTCGACATATCGCCCCACATCTCATTGATAGTCGGCATGAAAGCGTAAATGTCGTCACGTACTTCCACATTATTTATCTCGTCTATCAGATGCGCCAGCTGCCTCTCGCAGATTTCCCTTGCCCCAGGTACCGGGAGCTTTGTGAACTGCTTCTTGATGACAGCCTCTATTCTCCGGATCTTGCCTTTTTCCCTCTGGTTGATGATGGCTATGGACACTCCCTTTTTATCTGCCCGGCCCGTCCTTCCGCTCCTGTGGGTATACAGCTCTATCTCCTGAGGCAGGTTATAATTTATCACATGAGTCAGGTCGTTTACGTCTATCCCCCTGGCAGCCACATCAGTCGCCACGAGCATGTGCAGAGCCTTCCGCTTGAACCTCCCCATCACATTATCCCTCTGGGCCTGGGACAAGTCACCGTGCAGAGCGTCGGCATCATAGCCGTCTCTCTGCAATGCATCCGCCACTTTCTGGGTCTGCTCCCTGGTCTTGCAGAACACGATGGCATAGATGTCCGGGTTATAATCGGCAATCCTCTTCATGGCCGCATACCTGTCTTCCTCCCGCACCATATAATAAAAATGCTCCACATTCTCTGACCCGGCATTCCGCTGTCCCACTGTCACTATTTCAGGGTCTTTCATATAACTCTTAGCAATTCTCTCCACCTCGTCAGGCAATGTCGCCGAGAACAGCAGCGACCTTCTTCCGCCAGGGGCCTGCTCCAGTATGGCATCCAGCTCATCCTTGAATCCCATATTCAGCATTTCATCTGCCTCGTCCAGAATCAGAGTCTTTATTCCGGAAATGTCCGCTGCACCGCGTTTGATCAGATCGAGAAGCCGGCCCGGAGTAGCCACGATGACATGCGCACCCTTTTCCAGATCCTTTATCTGCCCCTGAATGCCGGCACCTCCGTAGACCGACACGATCCGTATACCCTGGATATATTTCGCAAAACCGGTCAGATCCTGGGCTATCTGCCTGCACAGTTCGCGCGTAGGCGAGAGTACCAGCACCTGCGTCGCAGGATTCTTCACATCCAGATATTCCAGTGCCGGAAGTCCGAAAGCCGCAGTCTTCCCGGTGCCTGTCTGTGCCAGACAGACAATGTCCCCGTCTTCTACCAGAAGCCGCGGTATTATGGTAGCCTGTACCGGAGTAGGCTTCTCGAAACCAAGTTCGGCCACAGCATTCAGAATTTCATTGGAAAGACCAAGATCAAGAAAATCGGATATCATGAATTATAACTGTTTAAAATTACGGGCGCAAAGATAATCAGATTTTTCAAATTAGTTTGGCGCGGAAAATGCAATCAAGTATATTTGCAGAATATTGTGAAATCGACAGATAACATATCGGAAATGGATAAACCAGTAATATATCAGCTTCTTCCCAGACTATGGGGCAATGATTGCGAGTCTCCCGTACGCGGAGGCTCATTGGAAGAAAACGGGACAGGAAGATTGTCGGATATTGACAGCCCAGCACTTGAATATTTCAAATGGCTGGGCTGTACTCATATCTGGTATACGGGAATAGTGAGGCATTCCACGAAGGCCGCCTCGCATGGCTGCACACCGTCGAATCCCCAGTTCGTGAAGGGGGAGGCCGGCTCACCGTACGCCATTTCCGACTATTATGACGTGAATCCCTATCTGGCGGAAAATCCCGACAGGAGGATGGAAGAGTTCGAGGCGTTGGTGAAGAGGACTCATGACGCCGGTCTTAAAGTCATCATAGATTTCGTTCCGAACCACGTGTCCAGAGACTACGGAATGCTCGACGGCGGGTCAGGAAAGACCACACTCGGAGCAAGGGATGACAAGACAGTCCACTGGGTCCAGGAGAATGATTTCTTCTATTATCCCGGCCAGCAGCTCAGCCTTCCAAATACCGAGGATTTCAAGGCGGAGTGCCAGGCTCTTCGAAACGGCGATTTCAGCCGCACCTTCACTCTGCTTCCGGCATGGCTCGTGGAAAAATGCCGTTCTGAATACAGGAATCTGTCTCCTGAAGAATATGCCTTATACCTGTCATTATATAATGAGCTGCTGACACCATTCGTGGAGTTTCCGGCGAAAGCTACCGGGAATTCATATACGGCTTCTCCAGGAGTGAACGACTGGTACGAGACAGTGAAGCTGAATTACGGCGACAGCCATAGCGGCACATGGGACAAAATGCTGTCTGTCATAGAGTTCTGGGTAAACAAGGGTGTGGACGGATTCCGGTGTGACATGGTAGAGCTCGTACCTGCCCAGTTCATGCAATGGCTGATATCACGGACCAAGTCCGGCCACAGGGATGTTATTTTCATCGCAGAGGTGTACAAGAAAGATCTCTACAGAAAATACATACGTGAGGTAGGTTTCGACTATCTGTATGACAAATCAGGTCTTTATGATACGCTCAGGACAGTCGTGGAGGCGAACATAAGCAGCTATGGCATGCCTATAGAACTGTGGCAGTCGGCGCGCGGTATCACGAGAAACTGGCAGTTCCTCGGCGACATCCAGCCTTACATGCTTAACTTTCTGGAAAATCATGACGAGCAGAGGTTCGCTTCGGACTTTTTCGGAAAATCCGCGTGGAATTCAGTGGCTCCGCTGATGGTATCACTTTATATGAACAGGGCGCCGTTCATGATATATGCCGGAGAGGAAATGGGGGAGAGTGGAATGGAGCAGGAGGGCTTCAGCGGAAAGGACGGACGTACATCCATTTTCGACTGGTGGAGCCTGGCTTCGCTGAGAGCATTGCGGAAAATCATCGCTTCAGGGGCGTACCGTACCGGAGAATGGCCGGAAGATCTGGCGGGATATGAAAGCTTTTTCAGAAAATTTACGGAAATGGTCAGGTTCGCCGCCGGTGACGAGGCCGTACGTAAGGGGATGACATACGACCTGTGCTACTGCAATACTAATTCCGACGGATTCAACATAGACAGACATTTCGCATTCCTGAGAGATCACGAGGACGAGACTCTGCTTTTCGCCGTGAACTTCTCCACGAGCGAAGCCAGGATGAAACTCAAAATCCCGCCTCACGCATTCGAGTGGCTGGAACTGGAGCCGACGCCGGCCATAAATCCGGATACACCCATAGAGGTGACTGTACCTCCTGTGGACGGAGTGATAATGCGGCTCAGTCCCGGCGAGCCGGCAATCCTGGAATAGCAGTATTACTATTTGTTGATGTTTTTCAAGCCGTTTCGCCACATGCTGATATAATATATCACTGCCTGTCGAATACTATATTTCAGTCTTCTGGCCATTGATATATGACGGTTGAACAGGTTGCCTGTTTTCCGGATATATTTTGGCGCTGCAGAGAAATCAGGCAGGTCTTTATGATGTCCGAAATTCCCGTCATTGAAGATGGTATCCAGCAGTTTCCCTGAAAGAGGTACCTGTGACCTGTCATACAGAGGCGCTTCCCCCTCCGGCAGACCGAGCGCATCCGTCAGAAGACCGGTGAAAAGCCTCCATTCCTTATCCAATTTGTATTCTTTCAGTCTGGACTCCAGTTCCCTTACGTCTATCCGGTCATGATACGTGTGCAGAAGTATGGCAAGGTCGCAGAGCTGTCTAAGTCCGAGACCCAAGGTCATGAAATGATTGAAAGCGTGATAGAAAACGTAGAAGATATTGAACTGTGCCGGAGGGACAGTGACAGGACCGGCGCCCGGCAGTGTGACGATGCACTCGTCTTTCGCCATTTCGGCCGTCTCCCATGCCCTGTATCTCATCTCCAGTTTCAGGTCGTGTATATCCAGCGTATTCCTGTGCAGTTCCAGCTCCATGTCGTCGAATCCGAATGCTATATGTTTGGTAGATTCCGGCATTTCGTCATGCACTTCCTTCCATGAGCGGATGATGTCCGCGGCATGCTGATAGTTCGCTTCCCCTACATAGAGGTCTATGTCCCCGCACTGTCTGTGCTCAGGTTTCCGATAGAGCGCCGCTATGCCCTGGCCTTTCAGAAGTACCGAACGAATCCCCTTTTCTTTAAGCCTGTCCGATATTTCCGCCGCTGCGGCATCCAGCCTGGCGTTCAGCTTCTCGACGCGGTCCACGTATGCTATCATTTTCAGCAGCGCCTGGCCTTTGAGCTGCATGTCGGCAGGCAGGGTAAGCATCCCGTCGAATATCAGAGGCAGGACTGCCTGCGTCTTTCCCAGATACAATATGCCATTCCAGTCCGGGCCGTCAGATGTCCGGAATACCGATATGTCCGCTTTGTTTCCCCACAGGCCGGAGCGCAGCAGAGCCAGAAACTGGCTTTTTGCCTCCTGGCTGATTATCCTTTTACTTTTCATGATGTTTCCGAAAATTTTTACAAGATACAAAATTTTCTCATTCGGAACGCATTATATTGCGGAAATGTCAGTTTTTTGACAGGGGGGGGGTGGAGTGTCTAAAATAAAAATGGAAATGCTTTGACCGTAACATTAAAAACCTTATTTTTGTCGGAAATTGTTTTGAGAAAATATGGTTTTGGGTGAGACTTCAGGCAGGATTTCCCGGCAGTGCTGGTTTCCTCTTCGTGTCACTTACTCCAGGGAATTGAAAGTGAAAGATACCCTGATGTCGGACGGGATAGAATGCTTCGTCCCCATGACGGTCAGGACAGACGAGAAGGGTGGTGTGAAGCATGGCAGTATAGTGCCTGCCGTGAATAACCTGTGTTTTGCCAGAGCCTCCAGACAGATGCTCGACAGCGTCCTGGAGAGCAGGGGCATGAGATCATTCGTAAGCTATATATGGGACAGGGCTACGCGGGAGCCTTCCATAGTGCCGGACAAGGCCATGGAGGATTTCATCAGAATCTCGGAGTCGAGGTATGAAGATGTCGTGTATCTCTATGAAGTGAGTTCCAGACTCAGGGCAGGGCAGCCTGTCCGTGTGACCAAGGGACCGTTTGCCGGTGTGGAGGGAGTCGTCGTGAGAGTGAAGCGCTCACGCAGGGTGATGGTAGAGCTTCCGGGACTGTTTGCTGTGGCTACAGGGTACGTTCCCGAAGATGACCTGGAACTCGTACAGTGACAGAAAGAAGATATTGGAAAACAGAAAATATCTATGCTACGCTCGATTTTGTTGCTGGATAGCGCAGAAAAGGCAGCCTTTGGAGGCCGGGCATATCTGAATAGTCCTCTCGGATTTATGATCCTGAGTGACCCTGAGCCATGTCGGGCGTGGAGTAGACTGATATAACCTTAAAAAGAACTATGGATACGGATATGGTGTGGGCTTTGCTCCCGTTCGTTTTTGCAGTATGCGTGATACTGACTATAATAGCTATTCCAGAAGTCATCAAGATAGCTTTCCAGAAGCAGCTGTTCGATGTTCCGGACTACAGGAAAGTCCACAAAGGACAGGTGCCGAGGCTGGGAGGAGTGACATTCCTGCCAGGCATCATGATAGCCGTGCTTTTGGCATTTGCCATTCTGGCCGGTAATGTCGTGTCGCCGTCTGCCGTACCTGCCGAAATCATGTTCGGTGCCGCCGGTGCGCTCTTCCTGTATATGACGGGCGTTACGGATGACCTGATAGGGCTGTCCTACAGGATCAAGTTCCCTATACAGATCATATCCGCATGCCTTCTCTGCGCTTCCGGCCTCTGGATAAATAATTTTCAGGGAATACTCGGCATACATGAGATACCGGCCGTCATCGGAGTGCCGTTCACTGTAGTGCTGATAGTCCTGATCATAAATGCCATAAATCTTATAGACGGGATCGACGGCCTGGCATCCGGACTGTGCATACTCATGATAACGGTATATACAGTCCTGTTCATAACATGCGGAATGACGCGGTATTCCATCATCGGGGCAGCGGCATTGGGCGTACTTCTTCCGTTTTATATCTACAATGTTTACGGGACTTCCGCCAAGCGGACCAAGATTTTCATGGGCGATGCAGGTTCGCTTACCATGGGATATATAGTGGCCGCATTCGCCATAAAAGTGGCTACTTTTGCCGATTCGGACTTTATAAGGCAGGCGGTGCAGCCGTATTATTTCGTATATGCATTCGCCCCTCTTATCGTGCCTGTACTGGATGTAGTGAGACTTTTCATCCACAGGATACTGCACAGGCGCAGTCCGTTCTATCCGGACAGATGCCATATCCACCACAAATTCATGTCCATAGGGCTCTCCATAGGCCAGGCGAGACATCTTATCATCGGGATTTCCCTCGTCTTTTTCCTCGTCAATATCCTGGTGATCAAGTATGTGAATATAAACATAGTGCTTGCAGGGGATATTGTGGTGTGGACATTGATGCACATTTTCCTGAGCCGCAGGATCCATACCCTCCAGGCCAGAAACGCGGAATGCGCCAAGATGTATCAGGAATGATTTTCTGAAATAATGAAAGGAATCGTACTCGCCGGAGGATCCGGAACACGTCTTTATCCGATAACCAAAGGAGTCAGCAAACAGCTGCTGCCGGTTTTCGACAAGCCGATGATTTACTATCCGATATCCGTACTGATGATGGCGGATATCCGGGAGATACTGATCATTTCCACTCCGGCTGATCTTCCGGGATTCAGACGTCTTCTCGGAGACGGCAGTGACTTCGGTGTCAGGTTCGAATACGCAGAACAGCCTTCTCCGGACGGACTGGCCCAGGCATTCATCATAGGCGAGGACTTTATCGGCAACGATGCTGCATGTCTGGTATTGGGAGATAATATTTTCCATGGAACAGGTTTTCATAGAATGTTGAAAGATGCAGTGTCAGCTGCAGAGCGTGAAAACAAGGCTACTGTATTCGGCTATTGGGTCAATGACCCGGAGAGATATGGTGTCGCCGAGTTCGATGCTGAAGGAAACTGTCTGTCCATCGAGGAAAAACCGGCGAATCCGAAGTCGAACTATGCTGTGGTCGGTCTGTATTTCTACCCTAACAGGGTCGTCGATATTGCGAAAAACATCAGACCTTCCGCACGCGGCGAGCTGGAAATCACGTCTGTAAACCAGCGCTTCCTTGAAGACCGTCAGCTGAAAGTCCAGACTCTGGAAAGAGGATTCGCATGGCTGGATACCGGCACTCATGATTCATTGGCGGAAGCCAGTACTTATGTCGAAGTCATAGAGAAACGTCAGGGACTGAAAATCGCATGTCTGGAAGAAATCGCTTATATGAACGGCTGGATTTCCGCTGACAAGATGCGTTCCATGGCCCGCCCGATGCTGAACAATCCTTACGGACAATACCTGATGAAAGTGATAGGGGAATAGAGTGCCGCAGATATATTTTTATAGCCCGAGAGTATGGAATAGCCGGTGCTATCTTTAGTAACGGAGAAAGTAACGGAGAAAGTAACGGAGAAAGTAACGGAGAAAGTAACGGAGAAAGTAACGGAGAAGATGC
>CALUSC010000023.1 GCA_944323345.1 uncultured Bacteroidales bacterium
TCCGTACGCTCTTATTTCCTTCTTCTCGTTCTTGTTTGCCTCGCGGACTTTCTGACTCCCGCCGGCTCGCACCGGCCCAGTCTCAAGTCCCCTTGAAATTGCTTTCTTAGACCTCTTATTTTACCTCGTTATCTGTTTCCAATATTGTCAATGAACTTTGTTTCGAAAGAGTTCCGATACTCTTCAAACATCCGTTTTTTCTCAAACGGGCTGCAAAGATACGGACTTTTTCAATACTTCCAAATTTTTTTGATATTTTTTTTGAAATAATTTACGTCTGTCACAAAAAAACAGCGAGGTTGACTCAAAAGGAGGATTTTCAAGGCTTGCGAAGATAAGAAAACCGCAGTGTACTGGTGTACATGAGGTCGTGAGCGGTTTATGAGAATGTCCTGTGGACATTCGAAAGCGAGCAGCAAAATCGAGCGTAACGCAGAAAATACCCTTTTGAGTCGGTCTCGCCGAGAATATCGGATATAATTAATATCAGAATGGTTTCTGGCCTTCAGTCATTACCCAGACATTGGTAGCGCCGAGATCAAAATAAATATCATATTTTCCTGCCGTAGGGACTCCCATGTTCTGGCCACCCAACTTCTGGACACTCTGAGCCTGGTCTGTTCCGGTTATGTCTTTTGCTGCATCAAAACCGATTTCATAATCACCCCATGTCCCTGTTGTCCTGATTTTAAATTCATCACCGGCATCGAATTCAATACCCTTAGCTACAAAGTACCCGTCTTCCAATGCCATTTGAATATCATTCTCCCAATCATTTTTAGGTCCGATAACGCTGAAAGGTGAAGTACCTGCATTCATGATGAAAATGCTATTCCATGCTACATCGCAATAAACATCATACTTACCGGCTGCGACTTTCATATTTGCCTGATCAACAAACATTTCAGTACGTTTGTTAAGATATACTTTAGCAGCGTCGTTCTGGCCGAACCATGCACCCTCTGCATTTCTCACCTTGAATTCATTTCCTTCAGGGAATACAATATTCTTGCTGTAAGCTACACCATGAGACTCGCTCAGATCGATCCAGCTACCCCATTCGGCCGTAAATGAACCTATCAGATTCCAGCAATTGGCAGCTGCAGTGACATTCATGGCTCCGCCAAAAGTCTTTATAGTACCAGGTTTTAAAGTAAATGCAGGAGTATACTTTATAGTTCCGCCCTTTTCAGTAGCTACAGTTATCTTCAGACCCTCGTATTCGCCAGGAATGAGGACGAAATTGAATACAGTCTCATTGTCGGCAGACAGTTGGACAGGTTCTGCGCATGTAAGTGTAACTGTGCCGGAAGCACCCTCGGCAGATGCCTTGAGGACAGGAACAGCGCCGCTGAAATCTACGGAAGCCGCACCTGCGAGACCTTCACCGCCGACTGTCTCCAAGGTAATGCTCTTGACTGCGGCATCTCCGGCAAGAGGAAGGCTCAGGACAGTGGCCAGATTCTCGAACGTATAACTCTCGCCGTCAGCAGTGATGGCAGCCATCGGATAATATGTGGCAAAACCATCCGCGACATAGTTCTGCTGCTCGTTGACATTTATATACACTATTTCGTTTTCCATTGAAGCGCCTGTAGCAGGATAGATGGCGTATGCCGACATTTCAGTCTCAGGAGTTTCGTTTGCTGTAAACTCCGCTGAAGCAGTACCCGCTCCGGCTGACAGGACATATTCTACAGGTGTTCCGTCATCTGCGAAAAGCGATATCATATCACCTTCTTTCCACAGAATGGAATGGTCGGACAGAGTAGTCCTGGTATCTGACAGAGACGCCTTGATTACAGATTTGGGAGCGAAACTGCCGTCTGCTGCCGAGGCACTACCCCCCCCCCTCGATATTTTCCTTGCTGCAGCTGAATGAAACCGCTGCCATTACGGCCAATGCCGGGATAATCAGATTCTTTTTCATTTTCACAAGATTTTCATGGTTAAACTTCTAAAGCCACATGATGGCATCAGGGTCATCAGTAAGCTCCTGGGTACTGGCTGCAAAGCCGTTCTCTACCGCTATGTCCTCTGCGGATATCTCCGGAGAGACATAGTCTTTCTTGAATAATTCGGTTTGTCTCATTTTGATTAATTTTAGTTAAAGTATTGTAAAATGTCTTCAATTATTTCTGCACTTCGCGTATTGAAATTGCGAAACCTCCGCCAGGGGCCATGAACATTTTCAGCATTGACCGGGAGGTCATCTTCTTTTCGGATATTTCATAAGCGACAGGATTTGTCTTGTAGTCGGCATCCTCGGCGTCAGCATATATGGTCGCGACGTATTTCTTCCCAGGCTCCAGAAAATCCAGAGGGAATTCGAGGGTGCGGGCATTCTCATCCGTCACGCCTCCGACGAACCACTGAGGCCGGTCTTCTTCAGCAGTCTTGGCCTTTCGCGCTATAACGATATAGTCGCCCGGCTCGGCCAGCAGATAATGGCTTTCGCTCCAGTCCACAGCCACGTCTTTGATGAACTGGAAGGCATCCATATGAGCCTGGTAATGCTCCGGAAGGTCAGCCGCCATCTGCAGAGGCGAATACATGGTCACATAAAGAGCCAGCTGGTTCGCCAGGGTGGAGTTCACGTGTGAATGGTTGTCCGGATTCAGGTTCTCTATATCCATCATGAAGATTCCCGGAGTATAATCCATCGGGCCTCCCTGCAGACGGGTGAACGGAAGGATGGTCACATGGTGCGGTTTCGTGCCGCCGAAAGCCTGATACTCCGTGCCGCGTGCGGATTCGTTTCCGATAAGGTTCGGGTAAGTCCTGCACAGTCCCGTAGGGCGTACTGCCTCGTGGGCGTTCACCATGATGCGATGCTCTGCGGCCTTTTTCACCGCATAGAGATAATGGTTGTTCATCCACTGCCCGTAATGGTGTTCGCCGCGAGGGAGGATATCGCCGACATACCCGCTTTTGACGGCGTTGTAGCCGTACTTGTCCATCAGGTCATAGGCTGCATCGATATGACGCTCGTAATTCCGTACTGAAGATGAGGTTTCATGATGCATCATGAGTTTCATACCCTTGGAATTCGCGTATCCGTTAAGTTCCTCTATATCGAAGTCCGGATACGGAGTCAGGAAATCGAATACATAGTCCTTCGATTTGCCGGACCAGTCCTCCCAGCCGATATTCCAACCTTCCACCAGAAGCTGGTCGAAACCGTGCTCCGACGCGAAATCGATGTATTTGCGGACATTCTCGTTGTTGGCGGCATGGCGGCCGTTAGGCTTGCATACGCTGTATCCGACATCTTCCAGCTTTACAGACGGCAGGTCGGTGTATGCCCAGCTGCTCTTGCCGGTAATCATCTCCCACCATACTCCCATATATTTGACAGGACGTATCCATGAGACGTCTCCGTATGCACATGGCTCGTTCAGGTTCAGTATCAGGCGAGAAGCCAGTATTTTACGTGCATCGTCCACGACCATGACAGTCCTCCACGGAGTCTTGCACGGAGCCTGCATGTAACCTTTCCACCCCTGCGCGTCCGGAGTCAGATGTGAAACGAAAACGAAATTCCCATCGTCCAGGTCGAGATGCATGCAGGAATAGTCGACGAGCGCGGCCTCGTGAATATTTATATACAGGCCGTCATCAGTCTTCATCTGAAGAGCAGTCTGCACGCCCGTCATGGAGAAAGGAGTCTGCGAAGAATTGCCTGTAATGGCCGAAGGCATCAGGGAACGTATTTCCGACAGACGGGACTCCACATAGTCATACTCCTGGGTATCATAGTCTCCAGGTATCCAGAACGCCTTATGGTCGCCTGTCATCGCGAACTGCGTATATTCCTCCTTGATTACGAAATATGTCATGTTCTTCTGCTCCGGGAACTCGTATCTGAAACCGAGGCCGTCATCATAGAGACGGAAGCGCACTATCATCATCCTGTCCGTGGACGGCTGTCTGAGAGTCACCGCCATTTCATTATAATGGTTCCGGATTTCGGATTCCTCGCCCCAAACGGGAGACCATGTTTCGTTTTCGGAACTCCGGGCCACCGACTCCAGAGCAAAACCTTCACGGAAATTGTCCGATTCTCCGTAAGGGAGTACTGTAAGAGTCTCCCCGTATTCATATTTCGGATCAGCCTGCCTTCCCCTGAACTCGAAGCCCAAGGTACTCGGAAGTATCACGCTGCGGTCCGAATAGTCGAGCCAGTAGCACGGCTCGCCTTTTTCCGTAAGCGTAAACTTCAGCGACAGATTCCCGTCGGGAGAGAACAATTCCTGCACCCCTGCCGGAGCCATGTCCTGGGCTGCCATGGTGCCCGCCGCGGCGAGCAATGATGATACGAACATCACGATTTTCCTGCTATTCATTTCTTATCGATATTATAATTATCTTTTGTATTCAACTATCAGAACCTGGCGCGGTCCCACGACCGTAGAATCCGACACTTCGGCAGGCTCTCCCGTCACGACATTCCTTCCGTCATGCAGTCCCGAGGCTATTTCGGCATAATGCGACCACGGGATATTTTTCTTTCCGCGGGAATTGTTTATGAATACGAATACGGCATCGGTTCCGTCATACCGGAAATATGCATACGTATTGTCTCTGGTAAGGAAATGCATGGTCCTGCCTTCGTGAATCACCTTCTTGTCTTTTCTCCAACGGAAAAGTTTCTTCACATAATCATGCATGTCTACCGCAAAGCCGGCCGGAACCGGCTGGCCATCCGTATTTACAGTAGCTGCAGCCCTGCCTTCCTCCGAAAACAGGTCCATACCGTCACCGGCCCATCCTCCCGGAAAATCCACTCTCAACCCGCCATGCCCTTGGGACCTGTCCCTGGATACGAACATCATTTCATCTCCGTAGAAAATCTGCGGGATTCCTCTCATCGTGGCCATCATGGCCATGACTATCCTGTGCCTGTCGGCATTGTGCTTCAGCACATCTCCTATCCTGTCGGTGTCGTGATTGCCCGGGAATATCATCATCCTGGACAGATCGTGATAGACGAAATCGTGCGAAAGACAGTCATATATCCTGACCATGCCCTCTCCCCAGGCATGCGAATCGGTAGGCAGGCCCTTCCATATCGCTTCCTGCAGCGGAAAGTCCATTATTGACGGCAGATGCGAATCGAAACCGTCCCTGTTCGCATTGCCGCCCTGCCAGTAAGCCAGCTGCGGGATGGACGAGGTCCAGCATTCGCCCACGATATTGAAATCCGGATATTCTTCCAGGACAGCCTCGCACCATCCGCTCATCGGGCCTTTCTCGTTATACGGATATGTATCTACCCTGAAACCGTCGAGACCGGCATACTCGATCCACCATACGGCCCATTGCTTGAAATAATTCAGGACGAAAGGATTATCCAAGTTCATGTCCGGCATGGAAGGCACGAACCAGCCGCTCTCCTGCAGATTCAGGTCGTACTTCGAGGCGTTGGGATCCATATTGGTGGAGAAGCATACATTTGTCCCTGTATACTCAGGGAATACATGAATCCAGTCCCTGAAAGGCAGGTCTTCCATCCACCAGTGCGCCGTGCCGCAATGGTTCGTAACCACATCCATAATGACTTTCAATCCCTTTTCATGAGCCTTGTCCACAAAGTCCCTGTACAGGCTGTTGGACCCGAACCTCGGATCTATGCGGTAATAATCCGAACATGCGTAGCCGTGATATGAGCCTTCCGGCTCGTTATCGAGCAGCAGAGGCGTACACCATATGGCCGTAGCCCCCAGATCGGCGATATAGTCGAGATGGTCCATGATACCCTGTATGTCTCCGCCGTGCCTTCCGAAAAACTCATCCCTGCATGCCTTTTCCGCAGTATCCGGAGTGGAGTCATTGGACGGATCGCCGTTGGCGAACCTGTCCGGCATGATCAGGTATATCATGTCCGCGGCAGTGAAACTCTTGCGCGAAGCGGAGCCTTCCGCACGGGCGGCTATTTCATACGGATACTTGAACTCCGTACTGTCATGGCTGAAGACTATGTAATACGTTCCGGGAGCGGCATCGGCAGAAATTTCCACATCGGCGAAAAGATAGTCGGGACTGTCGCCCTTGTGCAGCCCGGAGACTTTCACTCCGGTTCCCCCTTCGATCCTTACGTCGCATGAAGATATGTCGGACCCTTTTATCAGAAGCTGCAAAGGTGTCTTCATTCCCGTCCACCAGGAAAGAGGCTCGACCCGTTCGACCTTGTCCCCAGCATCGGCTGTCCCGGAGGGGTCGAAATCCGCCTCTCCCGCACAGGAAACCAGACCGGCTGCAGCAATGGTCATGAATAGCAGTTTAGATGATTCAATCATGTAAAAATAACAAATATTTCCGATAATTAAAATACTGAATATCCCCACGGTCCGAGGATGACTTCTTCTCCGTATCCGTATGTCCGGCCTGTAAAATATTCAGTCCCGCCGTCATGATGAGGGAAGGCGAAGGAAACCGGGGCAGCGCCGAGATTCACGGCGACCGTAACGGAATCAGCCTTTCCGTCCAGGCTTTTCTCTGCCGGGACATACCTGACAAAAACCAGCAGGCCGCCGTCTTCCGCCAGATATTCCATTTCACCGCCTTTCTCCCCTGCCGCGAGGGCCGGATGTGCATGACGGAGATCTGTCAGACTCTTGTAAAAATCCGATCTCGCGTTCCATTCCCACGCAGGGACAGGGTCCTTTTCGAAAAACTGGAATCTGTGGTCGTAGCCTATCTCCTGACCTGTGTATATAAGCGGCTGGCCGGAAGGGAGCACGAAAGTGAGCAATGCCATCACATCGGCAGCGTCTCCCATGCGTTCGAACTCAGTCCCTGCCCATGAATTTTCATCATGATTCGAAGTGAACATGAGCCTGAATGCTTCCGGAGGGCAGGCTGCGGCATCTTTGGCGATATAGGCCTTCAGGTCTGCCGCGGTATTTTTCCCCTGGGCTATCCCGTTCATGAGATGATGCAGTTCCCATGCGTATGAAGCGTCGAAGGCATCGGTATGCAGAAGAGGGTTTTCACCTTCTGCCAGATAATAGGTGCCGGGGTACTCTGCCCTGAGGACCGGCAGGGTTTCAGTCCAGAAATCCATCGGGACTTCGCAGGCCATGTCGCATCTGAAACCGTCCACGCCCTTGTCGAGCCAGAACCGCATGGACTTGCGCATCTCTTCCCTCATGTCATGATTCGCGTAATTAAGTTCCGCAATGTCTGTCCAGTCGTACTGTGTCACCGTATTGCCCAGAGAATCCCTGACATACCAGTCTTCAGGCCTGTCAGATTCCCATACCGCATCCGGGGAAGTATGATTTGCCACCCAGTCCAGGATCACTTTGAATCCCGCGTCATGAGCCTTGCCGAGGAAATACTCGAAGTCCTCCATGGTCCCGAATTCCGGATTTATGGCACAATAGTCCGAAATGGCATAATAAGATCCGAGCGTACCTTTGCGCTGGTCCACGCCTATCGGGTAAACCGGCATGAGCCAGATGACATCGACTCCGAGCCTGCGAAGTCTCGGCAATTCTTCCGCCGCTGCCGTGAAAGTCCCCTCCTGCGTATATTGACGGACATTCATTTCGTACACGACTGAATTATATGCCCAGTCCGGATGTACCTGACTGTCATCTCTTTGGCCGGAACATCCGGCCAATATGGACAAGAATGCCACGGCAGCCGCCGCAACTGCAGTTTTCAGTGTCTTCATTTCTTTTCGAACAACATTAAATCAAACATTTCCTCTTGTCAGAAATTCACGAGCAGCCTGTATTCGCCTGCTCCGAGTTCTACCGTAACAAGACCGTTACCGTCTCTCTCGTACACTTCCTCCGGGTCGGCCCAATTCTTCCATGTGCCTTCCGGGACTTCCACGAAGAGTCGTCTGGCCTCGGTGTCGAAATTGCCGGCCACTACGAAAGTGCGGCCGTCTGCAGCCGTACAGGTAATCGTCCTGCCGTTGGTCCAGTTATCATAGCCCACCTGCCATGAGAAAGATGCATCGCTGTCGAAAAACTCAGGATTTTCGGTTCTGAAACGCAGCAGACGCGCATATTCGTCATAAAGACCCTTCCTGTACGGATCATCGAAGTAGTCCCAGCGTACAGGCTTGCGTCCGGTACGGTTATTATATTCGATAGAATAGTCATATCCGAGTTCTCCGAACTGCCATATCATCTTAGGTCCCGGAACCAGGAGGGAAAAGGCCGCGTTGACAGCCCCTCTCTTCATCCTGGCTTCCAGATCATCCTTCAATGATGCGTCTCCGTACTCCAGGGCTTTATACTGCATCCTTTCTTCGTCATGGCTTTCCATGAATCCCACATAGCCCCCGAAACGGACTCCGCTGCCGTTCGTACCGGTGTACATGTTCCAGAATTCGCTGTTATCCCTGTAGCCCATGGCGCTCTGGCAGTATGCGTTGTTCTGGTTGCTCCACAGCTGCATTCCCCTTGCCGCAAGTTCCTTTTCTTCATCCCCGTTGCAGAAATGTTCGAGAATCATGACGGCATCAGGATTTATGGCCTGGATGTAATCGTAATATTCGGTAAGGTAGCCGATACGCTCTGCATTGTACCTGGAGGCATCTCCCTGGTCATTCTGGGTAAATCCTTTCGTCAGGTCGAAACGGAAACCGTCCACATGGTATTCTTCGAGAAGGTACCGCAGGCTTCTTTTCACGTAATCCCTGACGAACGGCACGTCGTGCCTCAGGTCATGATAGACGCTGAACGGATGCGGAGCGTTGATATTGAACCACGGGTTATCGGCCGATGTCAGGTTTTCCTTCGGATCCCAGTACAGTTTTGCCAGTGTGCCGGAACCGGTCATGTGATTGTAGACCACATCCACGATGACAGCAATCCCGCGCGCATGGCATTCATCGATGAACTGCTTGTACATGTCTCTGGTACCGTATGCCTTGTCGAGGGCGAAATATGAATTGGGGTTGTATCCCCAGCTGTCATTGCCGTCGAATTCCTGGATCGGCATCAGTTCTATGGCATCGATTCCCAGGTTTTCGAGATAGTCGAGATGTTCCATGGCCCCTGTGATGTTTCCGTCAGACGAGAAATCCCGGAAAAGCAGTTCATATATGACAAGATCATCCTTGTCCTCGATTCTGAACCCGTCATGGCTCCACGTGTACTCTGCCGGCTTTGCACAGAAAGCGGAAACGAGCCCCGTAGTCTCCAATGCAGGATATTCGCGGAGGCCGGGATATGTGGCAGAGGAAATATACTGGTCATCCGAGCTGTAGACTATTTCCGTAAAGGGGTCGCTGACTCTGACGGTCTTCGTGTCGTCATCCTTCTTTCCTATATAATATTGGAACATATATTCCGTTTCCGGATCCATGGAATAATCCGTTTCCGGATTTCCGTCAGGATCGTCCAGGTCGAGAGTATACCACCATGCGCCTTTTGAAGCATCCCACTTCATGGCATAGGTCAGCGACGGTGTCCAGTCATTGAATTCGCCTATCAGATAGCAGAAATCATAGTGGCGGTTTCCGGAATTGTCCGCGGCAGCGAACACGAAAGTGACCGACCTGCCGTCTTCGCCATAGTTTATTCCGTAAGGGAGATTGTCCGGAACAGACTCCTCGACAGGCTCCTGGTGTACCAGTTCATGGCCGCTGTCGGCGACATCGATGAAGACATCTTCCTCGAATGCTTCCAGACTCATGTCTTCACTGCGGATGACAAGTCCTATTCTGGTGACTTCGGCATCGCCTGCCCCGAACCATTCGCGCACGGAAGGAGTCAGCTCAAGAGTCCATGTATTGTCTCCGACATGGTTCAGCCTGGCCTTCTCCGCATTCGTGTTGTAGTCTGCCGGCGTAAACTTCCAGAAATCCCCGTCCACTACTCCGATATATGCATACAGGTCGCCGTCATAGCCGTAAAGATCCGACTCGGTGTCAGGCTTGTAGGTTATGACAAGCGGTTCTCCGGCATCTGGCTGCTCCGGGACCCAGGCCAGCTGTGCATCTGCCTCGCCGTTCTGTGTCACGGTCACTTCGATATCCTTGCAGCCGGGAGCCGAAATGGTAAGTACGGTTTCTCTCTGCAGTCCGCCGTTCGGCTTCGTCTCCACATAGAAAGATGACGAAGTGGTCCCGGAAACCTTGTCCGGAGTACACCAGCTTTCGGAACCGCTCTCCTGGCTTATGGTCCAGGAACCGGCATAGGTCCGCAGTTCTATCATCTGCCTCCCGCCCCAGGCATCGAACCAGAGGGAAGAGGAAGAAACCGACAGTGTGGCGGCCGGCATTTCTTCGGTCATTTCAGTGCAGGAAGGCATCACTGCCGCACAGAACGAAAGGAATACAAGTATAAAATATCTTTTCATAGCATATCTGATTAAATGGCAGGAACTTCTCCAACATTCACTATATAAATGCGCCCGGTATCACCGGCGGCCGTACCTGCAGGCGGCACGAAATAGACGTCATATTCCTCTCCTGCAGCCGACTCGTCGAGCCTTATGTTGCTCTGGCCTTCTCCGGTATGGTTGTTATTGTACAGATCCACACCTTCTCCGACAGGGACAGGATGCACATAGTCTCCACCGCCTCCACGTCCGTACCAAAGTCCGGTAGAACTGTCATAGAGCTTGAAAGGCAGCACCAGATCGTCTCTTGACACATTTCTTATAACGACATAATCTCCTTCATCGGACATGGCGGCACCGGCATCCCATCCGAAGGAAGCAGCCTCGCCTCTGATGAAATACGAGCGGCCCGCCGGCTCAGGCTCATCGGCGTCTGCAGGAGTCTTGCCGGCTTCCATGACATAAAGCATATTGGCTGCCGCGTCATAATAGATATCGTACGTACCGGCATCCGGGACGATAAGATTCTTCGAACCGCCGTTATTTATGACAGGAACCGCCGTATTTGCAGTCACTTCGAGATCCTTGTCGCCGCCTGCACCGACACTTCCGAGGTTCCAGTTCCACCCGTAGCGGAGCTTGAACGCATTGCTGTTGTTGCCTTCGGAGATCAGTACATTGTCCGTTTCGAAGACAAGGCCGCGATATACGAAATATCCGTCCTCCTCATACATGATCCTGTCGTTCGTCCAGTTGCTGAATGTTCCCACGATACCCCAGTGAGGATCGGAAACGGAACCGCTGACCCTTATCTCTTTCTTCGAATAGTCGAAATAAATATTATAGAGTCCGGGAAGTACCGAAATCGCCGGACCGCCCTCGACGGCTGCCATCGCCACATCCGTACCGGCCCATGTACCTCCGTAGACAAGGCCGTCGTTGTTGCTGATCCTTATTCTGAAGGCATCGGATTCAGGGAAACGGACATTGGCGCATACGAACTCGTTTCCGCTCTGGATCATGGTCAGGTCCGGCATATCTGCCGTGATTCCGGCATTGATACCGAAACTTACTGCAGCAGGGGCCGGAGATCCGGCTGCCTTGACATACAGGAACCCGTAATCCGGATTCAGATAAAAATCATAGTCTCCTTCCGTCTGTACAGTCAGATTTCCTGCTCCTCCGGGAACAAGTGCAAGCACATTGTCAGAAGCCGCGACAGGCCCATTGGCTGAAAAGCCGTAATTATTTCCGTTCCAGTTGTTGCCATAACGGAACTTGAATTCGGCTCCTGCAGGGACATGGATATTTTCAGCCACATAATATCCGCCGGACTGCGTCATCAGAATATCCATGTTGTCCGCCCATCCTGTCATGGTCCCGGAAATACCCCACGTTATCCTGTCCGGAACGTTGATTCCGGCATTCTGCTCTATGACATACGCCACCCTCTGGGTCGGATACAGTACCATGTTGTAGGTGCCGGCGGCGATCTCCAGATCGGCTGCCGCCCCGTCTGCATCGAGATTCACCGGAACATTGAGCGCTACCGGTCCCGATGTCCCGGAAGGAAGACCGAACACATTGTCGGACCCGTTCTTGAACATATTCCCGTAGCGGAACTTGAAAGTAGCCGTTTCATCCACTACAAGACCTTCATATACATAATATTCCTGGCCGCTGCCTTCCGCTGCCGTCATCTGCAGGTCTTCACCCGGAGCCCAGCCCGTGAATGAACCCGTAAGCCCCCAGGCGATATCGCCAGGCGCATCAGAACCGGCAGGCCTTACATGGAGGTATCCCAATGTGACATTGAAATAGATATCATATTCTCCATCCACGCTGACTGAAATGTTTCCGCCGCCGTTCGATACCAGGGCGGCAGCCATATAGACCGAACCGTCAGCCGGAGCGAGTACCATGTCCGCTTCCGCGCCGAAATTCATCGGAGCATCATCTTCATCCTCCCATTCATTGTCATACCTTATCTTGAACATGTCAGAAACGGACAGGCGGACATTCCTGCGCACATAATAGTCGCCGTCGAGAACCATAGCCAGATCCGGCTCTTTCTCTCCTTCCGCATCGGCATTGCCCCAGTCATTCATCGTCCCGACAATGCCCCAGGTATGGCCTGTCGGATCCGTTATCTCCTCTTCTTCATCGACTTCCTTTCCGTAATCGTCGGCATTCAGGTCATAGGTCTTCTCTTCGGAATTATTGAGGTTTACATAAATACGGTAATTGCCGGCGGCAGCCGCAACAGGATTGTCACCTGTTCCGTCGAGCTGGCCTGCCGTTACCGAACCGAGCACCGTCCGTTCCTGACCGTCCACGAGGGCGAAATTCAGGGTTCCTTCGGCCAGTGTGATATCCAGCCAGAATTTCTGGTCAAGAGTATTGAAGAGCATGGTCTGCCCGGTCTCACCCAGGGCTGAACCGTAGACGACAAGACGGTCGAACGCGTATTGACGGACAAGTTCGAGAGTAGTGGTATTATACGCGAAGCTGTAGTAACGCTTTGTAAATACGTTGGCGATGTTTCCGCCATTGTTCACCAGTGTGATTTCTTCCGCCTCGGCTTCAGGGCGTTCAGCTCCGACGCCCCAGTTCCCGGTGGCATTGTTCCAGTTTGCAGCACCGGTGAGCTTGAAACCTACGTCATCGGACGAGCCGCCGTTATTCTCTGCGGCATTCTCCCCGAAATCCACGATACCTTCGAATTCGGCATCATTGCCGAAACTGAACAGATGCTGGGATCTGGAGTGGTCCCAGTTGGAATATTTTCCTATCACCCATACGTTCGGATACCTCGGCTCGGCATAAATCACCGACATCTTCAGTTCGAGCGGTTCCGACATGTAAACATCCGCACTGGTCCCCACGGAAGCCCCTACATAGAACTTCACCAGACTCGGTGTCTCAAGAGGGACCCCCAGGCCGCCCAGGTCGGAAGCCAGTCCTATGGTATAATTGAGATTTTCGTAAGTCATTTCCAGTGAAGTGGACGATATGCCTGACTGAATGGCCGCACTTCTCGTCTGGCCGGTTTCAGGATCATCGAACCGCGCCTCCAGCACATAGCTCACCTGTGTCCTGACACCGAAGTCTGCAGCATCCCATACGAAAGTCACGGTTTCATCCAGATTATCCTCAGTAACCGTTATCTCATCGATATCGATAGGATTCAGCACAGGAGGACGTACTTCATCCGGCGACAAAGTCCTCATTTCTTCCATTTGCGTACATGCTGAGGAAATACCCGCAGCGGCCGCAAACATCACCATATATCTTGCCAATGATTCCATATAACATTTCTGATTAAACGATAGTTTACACTATAGTGTCCGTGCATAACCCGGATTCTGCTCTATTGTCACATTTGCAGTCAGATCCGTAGGAGGAATGGCGAAAAGATCCTTGTATGAATCGAACGCCTGGCCTCCGAACGATTCGCCGCCCTTGTACGGCCACAGATATGAAGCCGAATGGAACATGTCGAACCGTATCAGGTCTGTCCTGCGGTGTCCTTCCCAGTATAATTCTCTGGCACGCTCGGCCATGATCGTATTTGCGGTATATCCTGCAGGCTTTTCGATTCCGGCCCTTTCAGCGAGTTTCTGAAGATAAGGCAGGCCTTCCGTCTGCTGGCCGAGTTCCAGACAAGCCTCGGCATATATGAGATAAATTTCTCCGAGCCGTATCAGAGGATAGTCTATGTCGCTGTATGCCTTCGTCACGGAAACGTCAGCCCACTCCGCGGAAGTCTTGTCGTGAGGCACATTGTTGAATTTCAGGCATGACCATCCGTTGAGAAAGACATACAGGCTGCCGTCCATGGACTCTGACCTGCCTCTGATGTAGAACATCCGCCCTCTGGCGTCCCCGCACTCGTATTCGCCGGTGTTGTAATCCTGTCCCGAAACTTCAAAATACCGTGAGACAAATTCATAAGGCACGCGTATTCCGGCCCATCCGTTATTCACCCCGTTAGGGAAATAAGTGACAGTCTCCTCTGTCCCGTCCGGGCCCTGGATATGTTCTTCCACCACATCCTCGGCTGCCACTGCAGCCAATGTAAGATAGGATGTCCCTCCGTACGACTGGGACTGTTCGGCATCGTAAGCCGCAGCGAATATGATTTCTTTCAGTGCATCCGGATTTTCCCCGTTGTCGCCTCTGAAAAGGTCTGCATAATTGCCGCAAAGTTCGTATCCCATATCGAAAATGGCCTCGCATGCATCTTTCGCCTCCTGCCACATGGCCGTTCCGGTATAGACCTCGGCATTGAGGTACATCCTCGCCAGCAGGCCGTACACCGCCCCTTTATCCGCACGCGGATAGTTCGATCTGGCGGCAGGCATGGCACTCGCGTCGGAAGCCAGATCCTTCAGTTCGCTGATACAGAAATTGAACAGTTCTGTCCTGGTTCCCTGTTCAGGATTGACTCCGGCTCCGAAATCGGATGTCTCCGTAATGAAAGGGACATTGCCGAAGGTATCGACAGCCATCCAGTAAAAATATGCCCTGATAAATCTGGCCTCTGCACGGAACTGCGCCACTTTGGCTTTCACGGTTTCATCCACGCCCCTTTCGTCGAGCTTGTCGTCAACAGTCTCGCGCAGAAATTCATTAGCGTATGATATACCCTGAAGCGTACGTATATACACCGCATAGGTGGCATCGTTCTGGGCTTCCGTCCAGGTATTCGTATTCAATGCACGTACCCATGCATCATCGGCCCATGCACACTTCGCCTCGTCCGTGGAAGTCTCCTGTACAGACCAGAATGCCCTTATCAGTTCGGCAGCTCCTCCGTCGGACACCTGCAGGTCCTTGGTATCATTCGATATGAACTGGAAATAAAGTTTGGTGAGACCCTGCAGGTAGCCGGCCTCATCCTTGCCGTAGGCAGTCTCCGGCACCTTGTCGTACGGATTGCGAGGAACGGTATCCAGATCTCCTATGCAGGATGAAAATCCGGATACGGCTGCAACTGCCGTTGCAATGCAAATCAGTTTTCTATATATTGTTTTCATACGCTTTTCATTAGAAATTAACATTCACACGGAGAGAGAAAGTCCTCGGACGCGGCCACATGGTTCCGTCTATTCCCGTAGCATTGGTACATTCCGGGTCCACGCCGCTGTATCCTGTGATGACGAATACATTCTGGGCGCTGAACGCAAGGCGGATACTTCCGTCCCAGTTCCTGATATTCCTGAAAGTGTATCCGAGATTGATATCATCCATCCTGAAAAACGATGCGTTCTCAAGAAACATATCCGAATACCATTGTTCCCCGCTGTTCGCTGCCGTAAATCCGGTCTTTTTCACATACTGGGCGAAATTAGGAAGATTACCTGAGTTTACATCCAGATAAGAGGTGGAATTCGCGGATGCGAAATCATTGAAAAGCCAGTTGCCGGCAGAACCGTGGCCGTTGAATCCGAAATCCCAGTTCCGGTATGAAAGCTTGAGATTCAGTCCGTAGAAGAACTTGGCATTCGGGCTCTTGCCTGAGATATAACGGTCGGCGTCGGTAATGCTTCCGTCCCCGTCCCTGTCCACCAGGGCATTCTGGATAGGCTTCCCGTCAGAATCGTATACCTGCTGGAATGTGCGGTATGAATACGGGGCATAACCTACCTTATGGACGCTGAGCATACTTCCCGTACCCTTGCTTATGCTGCCGACCTGTATGGCATAGTCAGGATTGTCCGTATTGTTCAGTTTCGTAAACCGCGTATCCTGAAACGTTCCGTTGAACCCTATGGAAAGGTGCCAGTCCTCCGTCTCGACAGGAACTGCATTTATCGAAAATTCGAGTCCCTTGTTTTCCATCGAACCTATATTGGTCAGGACGGTATTTCCGAAATTCGACCCCATCGGAGTAATGACACTGTTCAGAAGGTCTTTCGTCTGGCGGAGATACACATCCACGTTACCGGTGATGCGGTCGTTCAGGAAACCGAAATCGACACCTGCATTGTAAGTAGTCGTAGTCTCCCATTTTATGTCAGGGTCATAGGCTCCCGGAGTATAATAGAACTGATAGCCTGCATTTCCCATATAATATTGCTTGTACACATCAGTGGAAAGGCTGTAAATCGACATGTACGGATAATTGCTGCCGATTTCCTGCTGTCCGGTCTGTCCGACGCTGAGCCTGAGCTTAAGCTGCGATACCGGAGAAACATCCTCCATGAAAGGCTCGGCCTTGATGTTCCATGCGAACGCTCCCGACGGGAAAAGGCCCCACCTGGTTTCAGGAGAGAATCTTGAAGATGCGTCGTCACGCAATGTAAACGTGAAAAGATATCTCGAATCTATCGAATAATTGATACGTCCGTAGAATGAGACCAGAAAACTTTCCTGCTCATTGGAAGGATAACGGGAATCGTCGCCCTTCTGTTCTCCCGTTATATTGAAATACGATACCGACCGGTCCATGCTGTAGAAATTCTGCCATGAATATCCGGCCATGACGTCCAGGTGATGGATTCCCCATTCTTTATTGAAATTCGCATAGAACTCCAGCACCTCGTTCCTGCGGAACTGCACGGATTCAGAATACTGTCCTATACCCCGGTTTTCCGTATCCGCGTAAGCCTGGAAAGAACCCGGGTTCACACCGTTGTGAGACTTGTACTGGGACATGTCGATACCGAGGCTCAGATTGAACTTCAGCGCTTCGAAACCATGTACCTTGTAGTCGACCTGCGCATTTCCGATCATTCGCATGGCACGGCCGTAATTATCCACATCGTAAAGCTGCGACAGAGGGCCGACGCCGAGAAGAGTGTTGGGCGTGAAGTTCTCGCCCCGCCCCGTACCGTAGTTCCAGAAACCGTTCGTAGTGGTATAGTCGATGGAACCGTCTTCATTCCTGAAATACGGGTCCTGGGTCGGGTTGAAGAATGCCGCATTCCCCACGGTGCCGCCATCGGCATAATTCTGATGGGTATAGACGCCCTTTCCGCTGAGACTTACGGTAAGATGGTTGTCGAAAAAATTCGGGGAAAGACTCAGATCGAGGGTTCCCCTGTCATAGTCGGAGGTATGGAGCGTACCCTGCTGGCTGGTCCAGCCGACCGAAGCACGGTACGGCATGCGTTCCTTGACATTGCCGCTGAGGCTGACATTATGGTCATGAGATATGGCTGTCCGGAATATAAGGTCCTGCCAGTCGGTATCGGAATCGCCGAGATGTGCCTGGACATAGTCCCCTGTAGCTGTACCGGCAGGGAAAGTTTCAGCGACATAAGCGCGGAATTCGCCGGGAGCCATGGTAGGGATACGTTTGGAATTGGTCTGCACGCTCACGCTTCCGCTATAGCTGACCTGCGGTCTGCCCCCTTTGCCCTTCTTCGTGGTGATGATGATGACACCGTTCGATGCGCGCGAACCGTATATCGCCGCCGACGAGGCATCTTTCAGTACTGTAAAAGATTCTATGTCGTTCGGGTTGATAGTTTCCAGAGGATTGGCCATTCCTGCACCGCCGTCCACTGCAATAGGCACTCCGTCTATGACTATCAGAGGGTCGTTGGAAGCATTCAGAGAGGCCGCGCCGCGGATACGTATGGTAGATCCGGAACCCGGGCCGCCGTCCCCGGGAATAATCTGGAGTCCCGGCACCTTTCCTTTCATCATGTCCTGCGTGGAAACCACTGCGCCCCTGTTTATATCCTCGGACTTGATGGCTGTTATGGAACCTGTCATGTCTTCTTTCTTCACTGTACCGTACCCTATGACGACCACATCGTCCAAAAAGAGGGCATCTTCCGTGACAGTAATTACCGGAGGCATCTGCGAAGCCCTGAATGTCAGCGTCTTATATCCTATACAGCTGACTTCTACCATAGCTTCCGGACCCGATACGGTCAGAACGAAATCCCCGTCCAGCCCGGTAGATGTTCCGTTTGAAGTTCCCTGCTCGATCAGGGTGACTCCGATGACAGGTCCGAGCGCATCCTGCACTATGCCTTTCACCTCATATCCGTCCTGGGCGGATATGAACGGCGCAGCGAGACATGATAATACCGAACCTGCGAACAATGATAAGATTTTGTTCATAAAAATTGGATATCAGTTAATTAGTTATTATACACATAGGCTGTCATTTGCGCGGCTCCGATTTTCCGACGAACGCCACGGACAGAGCGGCGAGAAGCATGAACGCTCCGGCCAGGCCGAGCATCGCGGACGCCTCGGAAGCGAAGCACCATTTCACTATCATTCCGCCTGTCAGGCCTATGACGATCTGAGGGACGGTTATGGTGAAATTGAAAATCCCCATATACGCTCCCATGTCGGATGCCCTGACATCACGGGAAAGGATGGAATACGGCATGGCAAGGATTCCGGCCCACGCGATTCCGATTCCGATCATAGGCAGCATCATCAGATATTTGTCGTGTATCAGAAGCAGTCCGCCGAATCCCAGGGCACCGCAAAGGAGGCACGCTGCATATACTGCTTTGTTGCCGTATCTGGCGGCTATCCTGCCGAGAAAAATGGAAACAAGGCATGCCGGAATCGGATATATTCCGTTCAGGACTCCCACCCATGTCTGGGTTGCCCCTTCGGAAAGCACTTCTCCGGTGGCAGGATCGGTGACTACGCCAGTGATGGCAGGCTTGAGATATGTCCACATAAGGAAAAGTGCGGCCCACGAAAAGAACTGCGTCACGCCGAGCCGGACCATGACGTCCGGCATATTGCGCACAAGCGCAATGAAACCGGGCTTGCGGCCGGTTTCCGGCTCTCCGCCATTCCCCTCCAGACCGTTGTACCTGGCAAATTCCTCGGGAGGATATTCCCTGGTCCTGAACGCAGTCACCAGAACAGTCAGAAGCAGGATGATACCGCCGGCATAATACGAATAAGCCACATGCCGGGGAACCTGTCCCGGCACCGCCTCATCCGAAACCCCGGCCCACGTCATGACAAGCGGAAGAAACGCCCCGATGACGGCTCCGAGATTTATAAGGAAAGTCTGGACCACATAACCGCGCGTCTTCTGGGAATCATCCAGCATATCAGCCACAAGAGCCCGGAACGGCTGCATCGTCACGTTGAATGACAAGTCCATGAACAGCAATATGAAAGCCCCCATGGCAAGCGGAGCTACGGCCAGAAGGGCCGGGCAGTTCGGCATGAGGAGCAACGCTATGGTCGAAATGACAGCCCCGCCGAGAATAAACGGAATGCGCCGTCCCATTTTCGTCCAGATCCTGTCGGAAAACATGCCTACTATCGGCTGTATGATCATCCCGGCCAGAGGCGCGGCCAGCCAGAAATAGCTGAGGTGGCTCACATCGGCACCCAGCGACTGGAATATCGATGACGTATTGGAATTCTGCAGGGAATAGCCTATCTGCACACCGAGAAAACCGAAACTCAGGTTCCAGATCTGCCAGAAATTCAATTCAGGTTTTTTCATTACTGTCCTAGCGTATTTTATGTGGTTCCGCAAACTTACCTATTTATATATACAGTAAAAATATTATCCTGCCGAATGGTCGCCAATTCAGGATGAACGGAACGATTTCGATGACGAACATCCGCACAGGCTTTGTTCTATGTGCAAAATTCCTTAAATTTGTTAGATGCCGCACTGGCGGCGAAAGCCAAACCGCATAATGAAATCGCTGAATATCAACTGGATAATTCACCCGTTCGCCATACTTCACATGTTAGTGGCCTTTACCTGCAGAAGCCTCGGAATCATGGATGAAATATGGCTTACGATGCTGACTATCGCCATGGTAGTGCTGATCGGGCTCAGATCTTACACCAAGGTGGAACTCATAGCCGCCACCGCCATAGTCATCAATGCAGTCGGATATCTGTCAGGCATATACGGGGCGAAACTGTTCGGAATGCTGCTGCCGTCGGACCTCCTGTCGCATGGAATTTCCACGATGATCACGACGGAAATCGTAGGCTGGCTCACATACGGTTTCCTGGGCGTCATCAGGAAAAACTATCCGGAACGTAAAGATCCCGGGAATGCCAGATTCATACAGGGAGGCGAAAAGCTGCAGTCCAGACATGTCCTGTGGCTGACCGGAGCACTCGTCATCCTGCTCTGCTTCCGCATTCTGATGACACTGATTTTCTCAGGGCAGGAAACCAGCCAGGCCACTCTGGTACAGACCATAGATATCATCATGGCCAGATCCTGGATTCTTGCGATAATGGTTTTCTTCGTCATCCTTTTCGTAAGACATCTCCAGAAAAAACACCGTAAAATGGCACCGGCTGCCAAAACCGTGGCCGTAGCCGGTTCCGCAATCCTCATATCAGCAGCTGCCGCACTGATCATCGGCATCGACAGCTACGGACGCGCATCCATGCTCACTGTCAGACGCTTCTTCCAGATTTTCACGGTAATCCTGGCCCTGTACCTGATCATCTACTCCATCATTTACATGCTGGATTATATATTGACGGCCAGGGCGGCCGTCAATGAAGAACGCGACAAGGCGGATTTCGCCAGATACCGGTATGACATGCTAAAGCGTCAGGTAAACCCTCATTTCCTGTTCAATTCACTGAATATTCTGGACTGCATGGTGCTCGACGGAAAGAACACACAGGCCAGTGCATATATACACAAACTTGCCGGAATCTACAGATACATGCTGCAAAATGCGGAAAGAAGCGTAGCCCTGAAGGATGAACTGGAATTCGTATCCATGTATGTGGATCTTCTTCGGGAAAGATTCGCCGACGGCTTCGAAGTGTCGGTGGAGATTCCGGAGGACAAGATGCATCTTCAGGTGGTGCCGTGCTCGCTGCAGATGCTGATAGAAAATGCCATAAAACACAACAGAGTCGGGGGAGACACCGTTCTCGGAATCCGCATATATACCGAAGGCCGGATGCTTTGCGTAAGCAACAACCTGCTGCCCAAGGTATCGGAGGTCCCGTCCACGAAGGTGGGACTGGATTATCTGCGGACGCAATACATGAACCTGTGCGGAAGCAGTATCAGGGTTTCCGATACAGGAGGGGAATATAAAGTAATGATACCTTTAATACAATGATGAAATGAATGTTCTGATAGTGGAAGACGAAGTCATGGCGCGCAAATGCCTTGTAAACACGCTTGCAAGACTTTATCCCGAGCTGGATATCGTCGGGCAGACCGGTTCCGTCACCGATACGGTGGCGTGGCTGGAACATCCCGGACACAAGGCGGACATCATCTTCATGGATGTCGAGCTTTCCGACGGGAACTGCTTCGAAATCTTCAACAGGGTAAATGTAAATGCCTGCGTCATAATGACCACCGCTTATGACAGCTACGCCATCAAGGCATTCGATGTGGAAAGCATCGACTACATTCTCAAGCCTATCGAACCGGAAAGTCTCAGGCGTGCGGTGGAAAGGGCTAAGGCAAAAATACGGTCGGAGGCGGCAGTTTCCGTTGAAAAGGAAGGCGGCAAGCCGGTCAGGGAAAGATTCCTCATCAGGCTGAATGACATGATAGTCCCCGTAAAGACTTCTGACATAGCATATTTCTGTTCCGAAGACAAAAGTACATATCTCGTTACCGTAAAAGGTTGCAAATATGTAGTCGACTTCTCCCTCGACATAGCCATGGAACACCTCGACAGTACAGCGTTTTTCAGGATATCGAGAAACTGCATAGTGGCCATGCAGGCAATATCCAGCATAGTCAGGACGGGGAGCCGCTACATGATAGCCGCCACGCCTGAACCGCCATTCGAAATGATGGTCAGCCGCTCCCGTACCGAAGAATTTCTCCGGTGGCTCGAAGGCAGGGAATGACAGCGGCCTTCGCGCGGACAGGCATAATAAAAGGAAGGCTGTACAAGTATCAAAAAGAAAAAGTATCTTTGTGCGATTATTGTAAATTTTATGAAGAAAAGAATCATTGCGGCAGCAGTCATGGCGGCTGTTGTTTCCGGGATTTCCGGGATTGCGTCATACGGACAGAGCAAGAGTTTCAAACTCGGACAATGGACTGAAATCGAAAGCTCCATACTGAAAGAACTGAACCGGTCTTATGTAGACAGCCTGCCGATAGACAGGATAATGCGTACAGGGATAAATGCGATGCTCGAAAACCTCGACCCGTACACCATTTATATTCCGGAAGAGGAAAATGAAGACTTGCAGATGATGCTTTCCAAGACTTACGGAGGTATAGGCGCCGTCATTTTCAAGGAAAAAGACGGCAATGTCATCATCAACGAACCGTATTACGGGTCTCCGGCATGGAAAAACGGACTCAGATGCGGAGATGAAATCCTGAGCATCGACGGGACTCCTACCAGGGGACTCGAAACCAAGGAAAGCAGCGACAGGATGAAAGGCAAGCCGGGCACGACGGTCAACTTCAAGGTAATGAAAGCCATAGGAGGAGATACTGTAGATGTCGCCATCGTGAGGGAACGGATACATATCCCGGATGTGGAATATGTCGGGATGCTGGATGACACGACCGGTTACATCAAGCAGACCGGATTTACGGACAATGTGGCGGATGCCGTGAAAAACGGATATCACGAACTCGCGAAACAGGGAATGAAAAGACTCGTACTTGACCTTAGAGGCAACGGCGGCGGTCTGATGAACGAAGCCATAAGGATAGTATCCCTGTTCGTTCCGAAAGGCTCACTCGTAGTTTCCGCCAAAGGCAGCACTCCTGAATCCGTCAGGGAATACAGGACCACTACGGAACCTGTGGATACGGTAATGCCTCTCATCGTTCTGGTGGACTCAGGCTCCGCATCATCATCGGAAATAGTTTCCGGAGCCATACAGGATCTGGACAGAGGTACCATAATGGGGAAAAGGACCTTCGGCAAAGGTCTCGTCCAGACGGTAAGGCCTGTGGCATACAACGGACAGCTGAAAGTGACTACCGCCAAATATTATACTCCGAGCGGACGCTGTGTACAGGCCATTGACTACAGCCACAGAAATGAAGACGGAAGCGTAGGACATATTCCGGATTCCCTGACTCATGAGTTCAGGACTGCCAAAGGCCGTATAGTTAGAGACGGAGGTGGTATAACTCCTGATGTGGAACTCGATGCCCCGTCATACAGCCGGATAGTATATTCTCTGGTTCTCAACGGCATAATAGACAGGTATGCCATCAGATATGCCAAACAGCATGAAAGCATCCCCGCACTGGAGGATTTCCATTTCACGGATGAAGATTTCGAAGATTTCGTCAGATTTGCGGAAGGTCAGGAATTCGACTACAGAAGCGGAGCCGAAACTCTTTTCGACCAGATGAAGGAAGAACTGGAAGAAGACGGGCTTGAAGAGAGCATGAAGGAAGAGGTCGCCGCTCTGGAAAAAGCCATAAAGATGGATAAGGAAGATTTCATCCGCCTGAAAAAGGATGAAATCATACCGTTCATCGAAGAAGAGATAGCTGTAAGGTATTATTTTCAGGAAGCCGGGATTCAGGTCCGTCTCAGATATGACACCCAGCTGAAGCAGGCGCTTGAGTCTCCTATGGTAGAAATATAGGACCAGCAGACATATACGGAAAACGGCCGGAGAAAATCTCCGGCCGTTTTTCTTGAGTGCGGATGGCGAGACTCGAACTCGCACAGGCTAACGCCCACCACCCCCTCAAAGTGGCGTGTCTACCATTTCACCACATCCGCTTTATTTGGGATTGCAAAGATAGACATTTTTTCTTACTTGCAAATATTTTTTATCAAATATTTTATTCGAGCTTTTCCCAGTACACGGAAACTCCTATCCCCATCACAGAACCGCGGACCTTCAGACGCCCGTCCGGAGCAAACGAACAGCCGGCATTGGCCTTTATACCTCTTACGGGATCATATATCTTGGCATCGGTCCAACTGTTTTTCTTTTGATTGTAACTCATCCTCTCTATAAGGACGATTTCATCGCACGGCGTATTTCTTTTGGATTTGTCCGGGTTCTTTTCGTCAGTCTTAACGTTTCCGTTCTCATCGTACTTGTTCAGGACCCATATCACGCGGGCAGTATAAGTACCGTCATCTTCCTTGAAAATAGACACTTTGCTTTCCTCGCCTTCATAAGTCGCCAGATAAGTCCCGATTATCCGGTCCGCATCTTCCTGGGCTGCCGCCGATACGAATACAGAGATGCCCAGCATCGCTGTCATGAAAAAATTTTTCATCGTCTCTATCTGCTAAAACTCAAATGTTAATAATCTTCCGGTCTCCCGCATGTGCAAAAACTATGTAAAATTAAGCAAAACAGCATTAAACTTCAAAAAAAATACATAAATTTGCACGCTTTTCCTCGGGTAGGAAAGCATTGGTAATTTATTTATAACTTTTAAACAGATTTACAATGGCTGTTAAAATTCGTTTACAGCGCCACGGAAAGAAGAATTTCGCATTCTTCCACATTGTTGTGGCTGACTCACGCGCACCACGCGACGGTCGTTACATCGAAGAAATCGGTACTTATAACCCTAACACGGATCCTGCTACCATCGTTCTCAAGGCAGACAGGGCTTTGGCATGGCTGAATGTCGGAGCACAGCCTTCACTGGTAGTACGCCGCATCCTGTCATACGAGGGAGTGCTTCTCAGGAAGCATCTTCAGGGCGGAGTAGCCAAAGGCGCACTCACCCAGGAGCAGGCCGACCAGAAATTCGATGCATGGAAAGCCCAGAGAGATGCCAAGATCAACGCAAAGATCGAAGGAATTTCCAAGGCTAAAGCAGAAGCTGCAAAGAACGCTGAAGCAGCTGAAGCAAAAGTAAACCAGGAAAGAGCTGAAGCATTGGCCAAGAAGAAAGCAGAAGCAGAAGAAGCAGCCAGGGCTGCCGCTGAAGCAGCTGCTGCAGAAAAAGCTGCACAGGAAGCTGCCGCCGCTGAAGCTGAAGGCGCACAGGCAGAAGAAACTCCTGCCGAGGCTTAATGCAGTCTTCGGCACATAAGATGCTGAAAATAGCCAAGGTACTTAAATCCAACGGTACCGAGGGCGAAATTGTGATAAGTTTCCTCGGCATCTTGCCTGAAGATATCGACACAACGGAACCGGTATTCATCTTTTTTGATGGACTGCCGGTTCCGTTTTATTTTGAATCATTGGTAAAAAAAGGAAACAAAAAAGCGATTGCCCGTATGACGGGCATAAGGACATTGGCGGATGCCGATGAAATATCCGGAGCAGACATATACGCGGATGAAGAAAATCTGGACATCGAGTACGACGAAGACGACCTTTCCTTTCTCACGGGATGGAAACTGGCTGATTCCGAGGGGAATGTAAAAGGCTCCATAACCGGATTCCTGGACATTCCGGAAAATCCGTGCCTTGAAGTACTGTCTGCAGAAAAAAACGAGGTCCTCGTGCCAGTGCATGAAGACCTCATAATAAACATCGATGACGAAAGGGAAATGCTTGTCATGCGGATTCCTGACGGGCTGTTCCCGTCTGCCTGACAGCACATTCCGACATCATTCGACAGCATTCGTAATATAGATTTTCGCCGAAAAATTGTCCAGACAGAAATATTCCGGAATCGAAGTCTGCGATTCATCTGAAAATGACATGTCGAACCTGATATACTCTATTGTACCCAGCTTCGAAAGATCGAATTGGGTCCAGGTACTCACTATGGAATCTTTCGCTTCACCCTTTTCAGCAGGCCCGGCCAGCAGGATTTCCGCGGAACCTGTCTTTGTATCGCCGTTATAGCCTGTTGCTGTCAGTTTGACTTCTATCGGGGTTTCATGTTCTGAATTATACTCCGCAACCATGTCTGCAACCAGTTTCGTATTATTCACCAGACAGTATACCGGCGTGCATGTACCGTTCTGCGGCATTGTAAAAGCGATATGCTTGTCGGCCTCAATGTCAGGATTATTGTGGAACAGGGCAAAGACATCTCCCGTCAGACCTTTCTCCGAATTGGCCGCAAGACGCTTGTCATATTCGGCACCTTTCGAAATGAATACCCTGGAGAGGCCGAAACCGCTATAATCCACTATGTTTTTATTATATTCACAGATGAATTCGATCGTATTAGTATAAAAGGAGGACTCGAAATACGCATCGTCATCCCCATAAAATTCTCCGTTCCATTCATTATTGTCCCAGGACTCGGAAAACTCCTCGAATCCGATATTTGCCGTAAAATTGGACTCATACCCCAGGCCTTTCTTGAAACACGAAACACAGGCGAAAGCTATCGCCGCTATTGCTATGAATCTCTTTATCATATTGTAAACAAATTATTTCAAACCAAGTTCCTTTACCGTACTCTCCATCAATGAATATGTACTTTCGGAAGCGCTGCACAACGGCAGTCTCAAGGTATTCTCTATCAGTCCCATCGCAGCCATTGCAGCCTTGACCGGAATAGGATTGCTCTCCACGAAGCAATTCCGGAACAGAGGAGTCAGTCTGTGATGGAGCATCCTGGCCGTCCGGATATCGTCCGCCATGAGGGCTTCAGCCAGTTTCACCATATCTTCAGGATCTATGTTCGATGCGACACTTACGATTCCGTCCGCACCGGTAGCCATCAGAGAAAGGGTCTCCTCATCATTTCCGCTAAGTACGGAAAATCCATCCGGAGCATTCCTGATGATTTCCGAAATCTGGGCATAATTGCCTGAGGCCTCCTTTACAGCAATGATATTCGGGATCTCGGCAAGTCTCAGTGTCGTCTCGGCTTTAAGATTCGCACCTGTCCTGCCTGGAACATTGTACAGGACAATACCTTTTTCCGTCGATTCCGCAACTGCCTTGAAATACTCGTACAGACCTGTCTGCGTAGGCTTGTTATAATAAGGAACGACTATAAGATATGCATCAGGATCCAGACTCTCCAACTTTCTGATGCCGTCGAGCGTCTGAGCCAGAGAGTTTGTACCGCCCCCGACGACAACCGGCTTTCCGGCAGAATGCTCCATGGTCAGTTCCAGGATTTTCATCCTTTCTGAAAATTCCAGGCAGGGAGTCTCGCCGGTAGTGCCGAGCGGAACCAGGAAATGGACTCCGGCATTCACCTGCCTGTCCACCAGTGAAGCATAAGCATCGTAATCCACGGCCCCGCCCCTGAACGGGGTAATCAAGGCTGTACCGCATCCAGCCAGTTTCAGATTTTTCATAATACAATCTCCTTGAATTCATGTACTCCGGAAAGTGTCTCGGTCCTGATGGCGGCTTCTACCGCACCTCTGGCGAAGCCTTCTCTGGAAAACGCCTCGTGTGTCAAGGTGATTCTGTCGTTCACGCCTTCGAATCCGATGGTATGTATGCCCGGAATTTCCCCGCACCGTACGGACTGTATGTCGACTTTCTCATTCATATTCCTGTCGATAATCGCCGCCAGGCTCTTGGCCGTACCGCTCGGAGCGTCCAGTTTATGACAATGGTGCTTTTCCACTATATAAGGGCTGTAGCCGCCTGTCTTGCCGAGCAGTCCCGATATGTAGTCGGTCACGGCAAAAAAGACATTCACACCTATTGAAAAATTGGATGCATACACCATGGGAGTGCCGCATTTTTCAAAATAGGATATGACATCATTCTTTATGTCTTCCCATCCTGTAGTACCGACCACTACCGCCTTGAAGTTTTCGGCCAGGAATTTATAATTTGTCCTGAATGCGTCAGGAACCGTAAAATCTATACAGACGCACTCATGTGCCAGTTCCCTGTCAAATTCAGTGATATTTTCACTTTTGCCGGCGCATGTCAGGTTTTTCTCGATGAGGACTTTTTCCACCATCTTCCCCATCTTCCCGTAACCGCTAATTACAATTTTCATTTTCAAACAGAAATTTATGGATCTGGCGGACGGCATCCGTCAGGTCATTCCGGTCTACGACAAAACTAAGATTAACATACGAAGCTCCCTGCGAAATCATATAGATCTTGCAGTCCGCAAGCGGAGTAAATGTCTGCTGCAGAAGTCCTCGCAGATTTATTATGTTCTTTCCGATGACGGAAATCTGTGATTTGTCCCTGTCCACGTATACATCGGCAAATTCCGAGAGCTGTTCCACCACCCTGTCTATTTTCTGGGAAGAATCCACCGTCACGGAAATATTCGCTTCCGAAGTACTGATCAGGTCGACGGAAACCTTGTTTTCACTGAATATCTCGAAGACTTTCTTAAGGAATCCGGACGTATTTATCATCTTTGTAGAGAAGATATTTATAACGAGGATATTTTCCTTGAAAGAGACAGACTTGACTCCATCCTCGATAAAGCTGCTCTGCAGAATGACTGTCCCTTTTCCTTCCGGGTTCATGGAATTGAGGACATAAATCGGAATATTCTTGTGAACCGCCGGTTCAATGGTCAGAGGATGAAGTACCTTTGCCCCGAAGTGCGCCATTTCCGCCGCTTCTTCGAAAGAAATCTTTTCGATGCATTTGGTATTCTCGACTTTTCTCGGGTCTGCGGTACGCACCCCGTCGACATCAGTCCATATCTCTATGACAGACGCATCTATCGCCATGCCTATAAGCGATGCGGAATAGTCGGAGCCGCCTCGTCCCAGAACAGTAGGTTCGCCGTCGGAGGTAGCCGATACGAATCCCTGTGTGATGACGGCATCGTTTCCTTCATAAGCTTCCGAAACTATGCCAGGAACCTTTGCCTGGATGGCGGCCTGATCCGGCTCCCCTTTCAGATAATCGCTGCTGGTAATTATCATCTTCCTGGCATCGATGAATCCTGTTCTGATACCTCTGGCATTCATTGCACAACAGATGATGTTCGACGAAAGGTACTCGCCTGTAGAGATAATCACCGCCTTGCTTCTGTCTGAGAGCTCGCCGAGAGCACATACCGCCCCTACAAACGAGTCCAGATTATCGCAGATTTCATTTATCTTCTCACATGCCTGATGGCAATATGACGGAGTGTCCGACATCAGATCGTGGGCAAGCCCGATATGTCTCGAACGCAGCTGGTCGAGAAGTTCCGATGTTTCCATCCGGTTCTTCAATGCAGCATGATCAGATATCCTGTAGAGAAGATCTGTGACTTTCGACAAAGCGGAAACAACTACCACAGGCTTTTGCTGCAGCTTGTTTTCCACTATGGAAATGGTCCTCGTAATCGCTTCACAGTTTGCGACCGAAGTACCGCCGAATTTCATTACAAGCATAAGAATTAATATTTAGTAAGTCCGTTTTATCTGAATTTTACAAAAATATCGAATAATTTCCAGCAGACAAAGTTTTTCTGCAGGCAAGTTTACAAAAAAAGAGTCCGGGACGAAAGATGATTCATCCCGGACTCTCTGTCCAAAAGCGGCAGCTACCTAC
>CALUSC010000024.1 GCA_944323345.1 uncultured Bacteroidales bacterium
ATTTTCTCCCTGTTCACGAAAGGGGAGAAAATAACGCACAAGTCCGATTATATCAGATTCTTCTTCGCCGGACTGTTTGCTATCATCCTGAACCAATGTGTCTATGTGACAGGAGTATCGATGACATCTCCGGTGGATGCCTCCATCATCACCACGACACTTCCGATAGTGACCATGATATTCGCGGCTATCTTCATCAAGGAGCCGATCACAGGCAGGAAAGCCGGCGGAGTGCTTCTGGGTGCTTGCGGCGCATTGCTTCTGGTATTCGGGAACAGACTGCTTCCGGGTGCTGCCCCGGCTGCTGCGGCCGGACATTCATCCAGTCTTACTGGTGACCTGCTCTGCTTCCTGGCTCAGTGTTCGTATGCAGTCTATCTCGTGATTTTCAGGGATTTGATTAAAAGGTACTCTGCAGTGACGCTGATGAAATGGATGTTTACGTTCGCATCAGTCATCATGATACCCGTATCGGCCAGAAGTCTGGCTCTGACAGGATGGAGTTCCATCTCCCTGACAGAGTATGCCGAGCTGGCCTACGTGCTTGTATTCGGAACTTTCCTCTGCTATCTCATAGTGCCTGTAGGACAGAAGTTCCTGCGGCCGACTCTGGTGGCCATGTACAACTATGTCCAGCCGATAGTAGCCACCGCAGCCGCCATCATCTGGGGCATGGACTCTTTCAACATCCTGAAAGTAGTGGCGGTCGTCTTCATTTTTTCTGGTGTCCTGCTCGTGAACCGAAGCAAGGCCCGTCATCCCGAGGACGAAGCCCGGAGATGAAATGCCTCCGGGGGTTCTTCAGTGGACAGCCAATCGTCAGTCCGCGAGTTCCTTCATGGCAGAAACGAAACGCGAAGCTGTTTCGGTCGTGACCGTCAGAGACGGCAGAAGCCTGATAACCTTAGGACCTGCGGCTCCGGTGAAGAAATGTTTCTCGAACAGCAGCCTGTTTCTGAGGTCCTCGTATCCGTCTTTCACTTCCAGACCTATCATCAGTCCGCGTCCGCGGTATTCCTTCACAGGATGCACCGGTTTTCCGTCAGGACACAGGGCCTGTCTGAAATATTCTCCGACTTTCGCGGCATTTTCGACCAGATGTTCGCTTTCCATTATTTCGATAACGGCTATGGCGGCGGCGCAGGCCAGGTGATTTCCTCCGAACGTGGTTCCGAGCATTCCGTATTCAGGTTTGAATGCCGGTGATATCAGTACTCCGCCGATAGGGAATCCGTTGGCCATTCCTTTGGCTGTGGTGATGATGTCGGCACGTATGCCGGAGTGCTGATGCGCGAAAAATCTGCCTGTACGGCCGTAGCCGGACTGGATTTCGTCCAGTATCAGCATTGTCCCGGTCTTGTCGCAGAGTTTTCTGAGCGAGACGAAAAATTCATCCGCAGGTTCGTATATTCCAGCCACTCCCTGTATGCCTTCTATGATTGCCGCAGCGTAATCTCCTGTCTGCAGCGCTTTTTCAGCGGCATCGAAGTCATTAAGCGGGGCGAATTCCACATTGCCTGTGGCATTGAAAGGGGAACGGATCTTCGGATTGTCGGTTACGGCGACCGCCCCGGAAGTCCTTCCGTGGAATGCCTTGCCGAATGCAAGTATCTTGGACCTTCCAGTATGGAAAGATGCCAGTTTCATGGCGTTTTCATTGGCTTCCGCTCCTGAATTGCACAGGAAAAGCGAATAGTCGTCGTAGCCTGATATTTTTCCGAGTTTGTGCGCAAGTTCTTCCTGAAGGGAATTCCTTACAGCGTTCGAATAGAATCCGAGCTTGCCCAGCTGGTCGGAAACAGCCTTGACATAGTGCGGATGACAGTGTCCGACAGAGATTACGGCATGGCCTCCGTACAGGTCGGTATATTCTTCTCCGTTTTTATCCCAGAGTGTCGTGCCGAGGCCTTTTACAGGCTCGATATCCCACAGTTTGTATACTTTGAATAAATCCATTTTTATTCCGGTGCTTGATGACAGGTGATTAAAATGCTGAACCTTTCAGCCTGAGTCCGGCAGTCTCGTCCAGTCCGAACATGAGGTTCATGTTCTGTACGGCCTGTCCGGAGGCGCCTTTGATCAGATTGTCTATAACTGAGCTGATATGTACATAGCCGTCATGCAGCTCCACATGAAGCAGGCCTTTGTTCGTGTTCACCACTTCTTTCAGGGAAATTCCGCTTTCCGAATGGAAAACGAAAGGGGAGTCCCTGTAGAAGTCTTTGAAAAGTCCGGTATATTCCATTTCGTCCATGCCTTCCGCAGCTCTGGTGTAGACGCTTGCGAAGATGCCGCGTGTGAAGTCTCCACGCATCGGGACGAAATTCACCACAGGTTCATGCCCTGTGTACCGCCCTGTATTCTTCTTTATCTCTGCCAGATGCTGGTGGGTGAAAAGCTTGTAGATGGAAATGTTGTTGTCCCGGTAGCTGAAATGCGATGTTTCCGACAGCTTCTTTCCGGCTCCGGTAGAGCCCGTGATGGCTGTGACGTGTATTTCATCCAGAATGAGACCGTTGCATGCCAGCGGCAGAAGGGCGAGCTGGATGGCTGTAGCGAAACATCCCGGATTGGCTATGTCATGCGCCTTTTTAATATTGTCCTTGTCGCCTTCGCACAGTCCGTAGACGAATTTCCTTCCGCCGTAATTCCCGTCTATCCTGAAGTCATTCCCCAGGTCTATGATCCTGCAGTCCGGACTGATTTCATGTGTGTCCAGAAATTCTCTGGACAATCCGTGTCCGAGACACAGGAAAATGACATCCGGATTTCCGTGTTCCTTGCCGAATTTCAGATCGGTTTCTCCTATCAGATCCCTGTGGACTTCACATACGGGCGTACCTTCTGATGAGGTCGTGGTCGCCGCGATTATTTCCACTTCAGGATGGCGGAGGAGAATCCTGAAAAGTTCTCCCCCGGTATATCCCGTACCTCCTGCTATCGCTGCTTTTATCATACACTCAGTCTTTTACGACGTCTTCCGCGTGTTCACCGTTCACACTGTAGTAGATCTTGAGCGGATTGGCCAGAACTTTCGTGAACCCTACGACATCTGCTCCGGTGTATGATTTGTTGATCTCGCCGTAAGAACCGAATTTCGAACTCATCAGATCATGGCTGCTCGAACATCCGAGTACCGCGAAATGATACGGCATCAGAGCCACTTCCACTTCGCCGGTCACATTTTTCTCCATGTGGTCCATCATCGCTTCCATATCCCTGAGTACCGGGTCGAGATACATGGCTTCATGCATCTGCTGTCCGTACCATCCGGCTATCTGGTCTTTCCAGTACAGCTGTCCTTTGGTGAGGACGTGTTTTTCGAGCAGGTGGTGAGCCTTTATGATAATCAGAGGAGCTGCAGCCTCGAATGCCACACGGCCCTTGATTCCGATTATGGTGTCTCCTACGTGTATGTCGCGGCCTATTCCGAACGGACCTGCGATATCCCTTATTTTCCTGATCACCTCTACAGGCGACATCTTTTCTCCGTTTACTGATACGGGCTCACCGGCTTCGAATCCTATCTTGATATGTTCCGGAGCCGTCTTCGTGACCTTTGTCGGGTATGCTTCTTCCGGAAGGTAACCGTCTGACGACAGGGTCTCCACACCTCCGATGCTGGTTCCCCAGAGCCCCTGGTTTATGGAGTATTTGGATTTTTCCCAAGAAGATTCGTAGCCGTGTTCCTGCAGATATGTGATTTCTTCCTGACGGGAAATGGACAGTTCCCTGATAGGGGCTATTATCTTCACTTCAGGAGCCAGAATCTCGAATACGATGTCGAACCTTACCTGGTCATTCCCGGCTCCGGTACTGCCGTGCGCTACATATCCGGCACCGAGTTTTTTCACATGTTTCAGCACTTCGAGGGCCTGGAAGACACGCTCGGAACTTACAGACAGCGGATAAGTGGCATTTTTAAGTATGTTGCCGTAAATCAGATATTTGAGGCCGTGCTTATAATATGTTTCCACAGCATCGATGTTCGTGTGGGAGGCGGCTCCGAGCTGGAGAGCCCTCTGCTCTATGGCTTTTTCCTCTTCCTTTGAGAATCCTCCTGTATTTACCATTATGGTATGGACTTCGAGTCCTTTCTCATTCTTGAGATAAGGAACGCAGAATGAGGTGTCGAGACCTCCGCTGAATGCGAGTACTACTTTGTTGTTCATGTTCTTCCATTTTATCGGTGTATCGCCTTGTCGGGTGCACCTTGAATTTAACTTCCGGTTATTGTCTTTATGTCTTGTCCTCTTTACTGGGCTGCGCGTATGCCTGAGTCTTCTACTGCTATATGCTCCATCGGGTCGTACAGCAGGCCGGTACACAGGCACATTTTATAGCTGTTGTTCTGGAGGATAGGGAAATTCTTGCATCCCTGGCATCCTTTCCAGAATTCCGGGTCATGCGTCAGTTCTCCGAAAGGGACAGGTCTGAATCCTATTTCATAATTCATCTTCATGACAGCCGCACCAGTGGTGATGCTGAAAATCTTTGCATCGGGATATTTGCTTCTGGACAGTTGGAAAATCTTCTGCTTTATCCTTTTGGCAAGTCCTATCCCCCTGAAGGCGTGAGCTACGATCAGACCGGAATTGGCCACATATTTTTTCCCTTCCCATGTCTCGATGTATGAGAAGCCTGCGAACCTGCCGTTCTTGGCAATGGCGATGACTGCCTTTCCGGCTCTCATTTTTTCGATTATGTACTCTGGAGTACGTTTTGCGATACCTGTGCCTCTTTCCTGGGCCGATACGAACATTTCGTCGCATATTTCGCTGGCGTACTTCGCGTGGCCGTTGTTTGCCACCATAACATCGATATCCATTTCTTTAGCGTATGTTTAACTGATTTTTTGTCCTGAAAACAATAAAGCCCCTAACGGCAAGACAAACCTTGATTGTCAATTGCAATTAATGCTTATATATTATGTATCTGTACTTTAGTGGAAATATGAGGGTTCCCCGAACGGCCGCCCTCCTAGATTCGGACAAGAACAGACGCAACCCTTCCACGTCCTCGTCGGACTGCCATGGCCTGCGTTAAAATAGATGATATGTCTGTTCTCATTTCCATAATTGCTGCAAACATACGAAGTTTTTTTGATATTCATACTCCATTTTCAAAAAATCTGGAATAGAATAAGTATCTTTGCGAGCAAAACAATCGTCGGGCTTGAGGAAAAAGAAAATGAAAATGGCTGTGTCTCCGGACTTTCTGAGCAGGGAAAAGAAATCGCTGATCAGAAAGAACAGGCAGGTCATCTATCTGAATGATAAAGAAATGGCTGCAATAAACGAATATTGCAGCCGTTTCAAGGTAAATACCAAATCCGTACTTTTCCGGCAGGCCATCATGGAGAAAGTCCTGAAAGACCTCGGTTCCAATCCTCCTACCCTATTCTGAATATTTTATCATTAGTATCCCATTTTAACGGGACACTAATGTATTGAATATTAAACGAATAACCTAAAATTATTGAATATATGAAACATGCAAGAATTACTTGCGAACAGATCCCAAATAATCAGTGAACATGGATCTCAATACGGTTTGGGGATTATCGAAGGAACCGAAGCAGCCATCGTAGCATTTGTCGATTATCGGTAGGTATAGCGATTATACCCTATTGAAATTAACAGGAGGATGAGGCAGACTATTGCCCAATCCTCCTGTTAATTGTCTTGGTGGTGCCTGTTTGCAGATTGTTGAAAATCAGTCCCTGCGGGCCAGTCCTATATAATACAGCAATGTGGCCAGGGATCCGATAGCGGCGATCACGTATGTGTATGCCGCCCATTTCAGCGCGTCTACAGCCATCGGCCTGGTCTGATAATCGGCGATACCCGTACTGTCGAGCCATGATACCGCCCTCATGCTGGCATTTATCTCCACCGGGAGAGTAATGAAGCTGAAAAGCGTGGTCATCGCGAAAAGCGCTATGCCGAACCACAGGAGTCCTGGGAATACACCCATGAGCAGGACTCCGAGCAGGAGTATCCACTGGACTATGTTGGATGCGAAATTCACTACAGGTACCAGAGCCGTCCTCATTTTCAGGGGAGCATAGCCCTTGGCATGCTGGATCGCATGTCCGCATTCGTGGGCAGCTACTGCGGCGGCCGCGATGGAACAGCTGGAATATACGCCTTCGCTCAGCGCCACTGTCTTGTTGGACGGATTGTAGAAGTCTGTCAGCATGCCTTTGACCGGAACGACCTGGACGTCATATATGCCGTTGTCATTTAACATCTTTGTGGCTATTTCCGCACCTGTCATCCCGTTCCTGACAGGTATTTTCGAATATTTGCTGAACCTGCTGGTAAGCATGCTCTGTACTATCAGGCTCAGTACCATAACGAGAATAAGAATAATCCAGATATTCATAATCAGATAATTTTCAATTTAAATTCGAACCGGCGCTCCGACTGCAAAAATTACGCCTGTCACATATTGTCATATATTGTCCTTAATTTCGTGGAAATTTGGTATTTTTGCCCCCGTTTCGGCAGAAGGTACCTTAAAGGCATTCTCCAGGCATCTCTGCCGATGGAATCAAACGATCGCTTAGTATTTTTGAGATGAGGGAAAACGATTTTTCGAGGCTGGAGATAAATCTTCCTAACTGTCTGAAGAATTATCAGTATTTCAGATCCCGCCTGAATCCTGAAACCAGGCTTCTGGTGCTTGTAAAGGCCAATGCATACGGTCACGGAGCCGTGGAGTTCGCTTCTCTGATGGAAGCGGCAGGGGCAGACTATCTGGCTGTGGCCTATCCTGTCGAAGGCGTGGAACTGCGCAGGGCAGGGATCAAGTCTCCCATACTGGTACTTACTGCCGGTACTGATTTTTTCGAAGAAATCATAGAGAACGGACTTGAACCTGGCATTCCTAATCTGGTGACATTGAAAGAGTTTTGTAATGTATTGGAAGCCAAGGGTATAAAGGATTATCCTGTCCATATCAAGCTCGATACCGGGATGCACCGTCTGGGTTTCATGACAAGCGAGCTTGACGGGCTTTCGGATTTTCTGCGGACATGCCATAATGTCAGTGTTAAATCAGTATATTCTCATCTGGCGGCGGCAGAAGATCCGGACAATGACAGTTTTACTCTGGGACAGGTGGAAATGTTCCGGCAGAATGCGGACAGACTGACCGAAGTTCTGGGATACAGGCCTATGTACCATATCCTTAATTCTGCCGGTATAGAGCGTTTTCCTCAGTATCAGTTCGATATGGTCAGGCTCGGCATCGGTATATACGGCATCAGTTCCCTGCCTGGAGTCCGTCTGTATCCAGTAGCTTCTTTCAAGTGCAAGATACTGCAAATCAAGAATCTGAAACCGGAAGACGGAACTATAGGCTACGGGAGATACGGTCATGTGGCCCCTTCGGGGACTGTCATAGCCACGATTCCTGTGGGATATGCAGACGGAGTGGACCGGAGACTGGGCCGTGGGGCTGCGTCCTTCATGCTTAACGGACACAGGGTCCCGACTATCGGTAATATATGCATGGACATGTGCATGCTCGATATTACCGGCGTGCCTGCAGAAGTGGGAGATACCGTGACAGTGTTCGGAGAAGATCCGACAGCATCAGAGATGGCCGATATTTTGGGTACGATACCTTATGAAATATTCACTTCCGTTCCGCGTCGTATAGAACGTGTGATCGTGAAATGACAGCAGGACATAGAAAACTCCGGAAGTCCAGCAATGGACTTCCGGAGTTTTCTGTTCATGCATCCGCTTTACAGCATCATGCCGGCCTTGACTTCAGAGGCTGCTTTTTCGCCTTTGAGGTAAGTCAGTATGGCCAGTCCGAATTCTATGGCCAGTCCCGGTCCGCGTCCGGTGATGATATTGCCGTCTGTTTCCACTCCGTTTCTGGAGTATTTCACGCCTTTGGCTTCAAGCGGTGCCTGGAAGCCTTCATAGCATGTCATGGTCTTTCCGGCGAGGTCGGGCAGAAGGCCGAGCACGACGCTCGGCGCAGCGCATATCGCTGCCACTGCGCCGCCGGCGGCGCAGTGCTTCTGCATCAGCTCCATCAGCTCCGCCTTTTCAGCCAGGTTGGTGGACCCAGGCATACCGCCAGGGAAAATCATCACGTCATCCCTTCCTGTCCCTTCGAGATCGGTATCGGAAAGGAACTCTCCGAAAGTCATGTCGGCAGCCACAGTCACGTTATGTGCGCTGGTCACATATCTGTCCTCTCCGATGGATACCATCTTTACCGGAACACCTCCGCGCTTGAGGACATCGGCCGCAGCCAGAGCCTCGGTTTCCTCGAAACCGTCGGCGAAAAACATGTAAACACCTTTCATCTTACAGTGTACGTTTTATCTCTACTATAGTATATGCTTCGACTACGTCGCCTACCTTGATATCGTTGTATCCGGAGATGTTCAGACCGCAGTCCTGGCCGCTGGCCACCTCCTTCACATCGTCCTTGAATCTCTTGAGGGAGCCCAGCTCTCCGGTATAGACCACGATGCCGTCCCTGATTACGCGCACTTTCGCATTCCTGACCATCTTTCCTTCCCTGACGATACATCCTGCGATCGTACCTACCTTCGAAATCTTGAATGTTTCCATTACTTCGGCCGTAGCTGTCACCTCTTCTTTCTCCTCAGGAGCGAGCATACCCTCGATACCGCTCTTGACTTCGTTTATCGCATCATAAATGACTGAGTAGAGCCTGATTTCGATGGATTCCTTCTCAGCCAGTTTCCTTGCGTTTGCTGAAGGACGTACCTGGAAGCCGATAATGATGGCATCCGATGCCGCCGCGAGAAGTACATCCGATTCGGATATGGCTCCCACAGCCTTGTGGATGACATTCACCCTCACTTCTTCCGTAGAAAGCTTGATGAGAGAATCGGACAGTGCCTCTATCGAACCGTCGACGTCGCCCTTGACGATGATATTCAGCTCCTTGAAGTTTCCTATCGCTATCCGTCGGCCGATTTCTTCCAGAGTCATGTGCTTCTGGGTCTTGATATCCTGGATTCTGAGCAGCTGCTCCCTCTTGTTGGCGATTTCCTTGGCTTCCTTTTCGTCTGCCATGACATTGAACGTATCACCTGCGGTAGGTGCACCATTCAGTCCCAGCACCGACACAGGCGTGGAAGGTCCGGCTTCGGATACCTTCTGTCCTCTTTCATTGAACATCGCCTTCACTCGTCCTGTATAACATCCGCTCAGCATGATATCGCCGACATGCAGCGTTCCGTTCTGAACCAGTACGGTCGCCAGATATCCACGGCCCTTGTCCAAAGATGATTCTATCACTGCTCCCGATGCGCGTCTGTCAGGATTTGCCTTCAGGTCCAGAAGCTCGGCTTCGAGCAGCACCTTGTCCAGAAGTTTGTCCACATTGATGCCTTTCTTGGCCGAAATTTCCTGGCACTGGAATTTTCCTCCCCAGTCTTCGACCAGAATGTTCATGTTCGCCAGCTGTTCCTTGATTTTGTCAGGGTTTGCTCCGGGTTTATCTATCTTGTTGATGGCGAATATCATAGGAACACCGGCAGCCTGGGCGTGATTTATCGCTTCCACTGTCTGTGGCATTATCGCGTCGTCTGCTGCGATGATGATTATGGCCAGGTCTGTCATCTTGGCGCCACGGGCACGCATGGCCGTGAAGGCTTCGTGTCCAGGTGTATCCAGGAACGTTATCTTCTGACCGTCAGGAAGTACGACGTTATAAGCGCCGATATGCTGGGTGATACCTCCGGCTTCGCCTGCTATGACGTTGGACTTTCTGATATAGTCGAGAAGCGAAGTCTTTCCGTGGTCGACATGGCCCATCACTGTGATTACCGGCGGTCTCGGCACGAGCTTTCCGTCATCGTCGGTCTCCTGCTCTATGGCTTCGGTCAGTTCTGCCGTCACGAATTCCACTTCATATCCGAATTCCTCCGCTACCAGCACCAGGGCTTCAGCATCGAGCCTCTGGTTGATGGATACCATCAGACCCAGATTCATGCACGCTGCAATGACTTTGGTCACAGGCGTGTTGTTCATGAGGGTGGCCAGGTCGTTTACGGTCACGAATTCCGTGACTTTGAGAACCTTCTTGTCCATTTCCCTCATCTCGTTCTCTTCCATCATCTTCTGGGAAGCAAGTTCTCTCTTTTCCTTCCTGTGTTTCGCTCCGAGATTGGTCTTGTTCTTCACCTCGTTCATGCGGGCATAAGTCTCCTTGATCTGCTTCTGGATTTCCTTCTGCATCTCTTCGGTCTCGGCCTCGGACATAGGTTTGAAGCGATCCCTCTTCTTGTTGCCTTTCCCTGGGCGGTCATTGCCGGAATTGCCTTTTCCGGCAATATCGTTATTCCTGTTCTTCTTCTTGTCTTTCCTGGAATCCTGGTCGACGTTTATTTTCGTCACATCGACTTTCTGGCTTCCGCCTTTGGAGATTCTTTCCCTCTTCTTGTTCTTTTTCCTGTCGAACTGCGACAGGTCGATTTTGTCCACGATTTTGGGCCCCTGGAGTTTTTCGACTTCTATCTTTATCTCTCTGATTTCACGAGGCTTTTCCTCTGCGGTTTCAGGAGCGGCTTCCTTTTTCTCATGGGTTTCTGCCGGAACTTCCCGGACATCGGCGGATGTCTTTTCGGACTCCGGTTCATGAGGCTGTTCCTGTATGGCAGGCTGGATCTTTTCCTCCGCAGGTTTTGTTTCCCGAGCTTTAGGTTTCCTGTCGAATTGGGACAGGTCTATCTCGCCGAGAATTTTCAGGTTCCCGATAGTTTTCTCCTCATGGTCATGTTTTTCAGCAGGTTTTTCTTCAGCCGTCTCTGCCGGGGTTTCCTTCACTTCAGCTACCGGCTCCGCCTCTGCATGATTCTGCTGTACAGGCTGTGCCGCAGGTGTTTCCGAAGAAAGGTTCGACTTGATGATGACTTCTTTTACGATATTGTCGGCATCATCTTCCGGAGTTTTCTTTTTGGCGCCCATCTCGATGATTTCCTTCAGTTTGATGGCCACTTTCTCGGAGTCCTGCTTCAGTTTCTGATCGTCTCCGAATTTAGCTTCGATGGCTGGCAGATATGAATCTGAAATCTTGGCATTCGGATTCATTTCTACTTCGGCTCCTTTCTCCTTCAGGAAATCCACGAGGGTCTGAAGCCCGATGCTGAATTGTTTGGTGAGTTTGCTTAATCGTATTTCTGCCATATATAAAATTTAAGTTTCCGGATAATACAGTATTATTCTTCGAATTCCGAACGGAGGATGTTGAGCACTTCGGCTACGGTTTCATCTTCCAGGTCGGCTCTCTTGGCGATGTCTGCCGGGGAGAGAGCCAGTACGCTCTTGGCCGTGTCGCAGCCGATGGACTGGAGCTTCTCTATGATCCACGGTTCTATTTCGTTCTCGAATTCGCTCAGAAGAACGTCTTCCTCTTCCTCATCCTGCTTAGGCAGTTCTCTCCATACTTCGATTTCCTGTCCTACCAGCATGCTCGCCAGCCTGATGTTGCATCCTCCCTTTCCGATACCTTTCTTGACTTCGTCAGGAAGCATGTAAACCTTGATCTTGCCGTCCTCTCCATTGACGATGGATGATATCTTCGCAGGGCTGAGCGCTCTCTGTATAAGAAGCTGGGTGTTGGAAGTCCACTGGAGCACATCGATGTTTTCGTTTCTCAGCTCCCTGACTATCCCTATGATTCTCGCTCCCTTCACTCCGATGCAGGCTCCGATAGGGTCTATCCTCTCGTCATAGGACTCGACAGCCACTTTTGCCCTTTCTCCCGGAATCCTGACCACTTTCTTGATGGTTATGAGTCCGTCATAGATTTCCGGCACTTCCTGTTCGAAGAGTTTCTCCAGGAATTCGTCCGATGTCCTTGACAGGACAATGTACGGAGTAGTGTTGTTCTTCATTTCGACACTCTTGATGATGGCTTTCACGGTGTCGTTTTTCTTGAAGTGTTCGCCGGGTATCTGCTCCGATTTCGGCAGGCGGAGTTCGTTGCCGTCCTCGTCGAGAATAAGCACTTCTTTCGACCAGGTCTGGTACACTTCCCCGGTGAATATTTCACCTATCTTGGATATGTATTTGTTGTAAAGGTTCGCTTTTTCGATGTCCATGATCCTGCCCTGGAGGTTCTGCCTGATGTTCAGGATGCCCCTGCGGCCGAAACTTTTCATTTCCACCTTTTCAGCATAAGTCTCGCCGATTTCGTACTCGTCGGAATCCTTGTTCACTTCCGCCAATGCTATCTGGGTATTCGGGTCTTCGACGGTCTCCACGACTTCGCGGTTCCTGTATATTTCACAGTCTCCCTTGTCGATATTTATGATGATATCGAAATTGTCGGATGTCCCGTAAGTCTTGGCAAGCTGTGTCTTGAATACGTCTTCAAGCACACCCATCATTGTCGGTCTGTCGATGTTCTTCAGGTTCTTGAATTCCGCAAACGCGTCTTTGAGTTCTGTCTTTTCCATTTTTATCTTGTTCTTATTTTTCCCTTAAATATTAAATAATATTGTATCAGTCGACTTCTATCCATGGCATTACGGCATTTACCGTATCCATCGGGAAAAAGTCATTGTGTTCCACGAGTTCTTTCTTCTTCTTTCCTTCCACGGCTTCCTTTACGGAATATTGCAGGGTAATGCCGTTTCCGTCAGCTCCCGTGAGTATGCCTTTCAGTTTCCTGCCGTCTTTCAGCAATGCCCGGACCTCCGATCCGACGGCTTTCTCGTACTGCCGGAGAACCTTGAACGGCTGGTCAAGACCTGCAGAACCGACAGTCAGGGAATAATCTTCCTTCTCGCGGTCGAATTTTTCCTCGAATTTCCTGCTCAGTTCCACGCAGTCGTCCAGGGTGACGATACCGTCTTCTGATTCGATGACTATCTCCACATCATTGTCCTTGCTCACATTTATTTCGACAAGAAAACAATTCCGTGCAACGATTTCATCCTGCATTGCATCTTTAATCTCTGAAATTTTCATAAAAATGGCCGCTATAAAATAAAATTAGGGGACACCCCGTCCCCTAAATCAAACTCACGGTGCAAATTTAAGAATAATTTCACAATAATAAAAATAATGGCGATTAATTTCATATTTAGCCATAAAAATGTTTTATTTGTAAAATTTAACCGACAAATACCTCTAATCTGATTGCTATGGAATTCAAAGCAAAAGAGATAGCAGAAATACTCAAGGGCAGGGTGGAAGGTGATCCGGAGGTCAGGGTGTCCACATTCGCCAGAATCGAGAGCGGCAAGCCTGGGGCGATATGTTTTTTCGCGAATCCCAAATATGAGCATTATGTCTACGACTGCGAAGCGGACATCATTATCGTAAACGATGATTTCGTGCCGCAGAAGCCGGTAAAGGCCACTATGATCAGGGTCCCGAATGCTTATGCTTCCGTAGCGGCCCTTCTGGATTACGTCACGGCACAGAAGCGTTCGTACAAAAGGTACAGGGGATCGAACATCAAAAGATTCCTTTCCACCAGAATAGGCCGGAAAGTTTATGTGGGCAGCGGGAGCTATCTCGGCAAAAGAGCCCGGATAGGGGACTATACCAGAATCTATGAGCAGGTCTACATCGGCGACGATGTCGTAATCGGAAAGAAATGTATCATTTATCCCGGTGTCAGGATTTATCCCGGAATGCAGATCGGGGACAATGTCATCATACATTCAAATGCCGTCATAGGAGCGGACGGATTCGGTTTCGCCCCGCTTGCGGACGGTTCATACAAGAAAATCGAACATACCGGCAATGTCATTATAGAAGATGACGTCGAGATCGGGGCGAACACTACGGTCGACAAGTCCCAGATGGGGGCTACGATTATACGCAAAGGTGTCAAGATAGATAATCTGTGCCAGATAGCCCATAATGTGGAGATCGGTGAAAACACTGTGATGGCAGCCCAGACCGGAATCGCCGGATCCACCAAGATAGGGAAACATTGTATCATAGGAGGGCAGGTAGGCATAGCCGGCCATCTGACCATTGCCGACAATACCACACTGGCTGGCCAGACAGGCGTCATCAGCAGCATAAAGACGGAAGGCCAGGTGCTGTTCGGAAGTCCGGCATTGCCTCACAGGCAGTTCCTCAAGGCTTATGCAGTATTCAGAAAAAACGGAAAAGAGTAGTTCAGAATAGGACATAAAGATTTTTTGTATATCTTTGCCGTCCGAATTTTTAATTGGAGATGAAACAGTTGCAGCAGACATTAGGGAAAAGCTATTCGTTCGAAGGAAAAGGACTGCATACGGGCAAGACTGTAAGAATGACCATAAACCCTGCTCCGGCAGATACCGGCATTCTGTTCCGCCGGACCGATGTGAGCAAGGATCTGTATATTGACGCATTGGCCGAGTATGTCACCAGCACAGACAGAAGTACGACATTGACGAAGGACGGAGTTTCCGTCATGACGGTGGAGCATGTCCTGTCGGGACTTACCGGTATGGGTATAGACAATGCCATCATCGATGTGGACAATGTCGAAATACCTATTCTTGACGGAAGTGCCAGGCCGTATATCGACAGTATCTGGGAGTCCGGAATCGTGGGCCAGGACAAGCCGAGGAAATATATAGAGATAGACAGGGAGATTACCGTTACCAGCGAGAAGACAGGTTCTTCCATCGTGATCACTCCTGCGGACGAGCCTTCGTTCGATGTGAAAATCGATTTCAATTCGAAAGTTCTCGGCCTTCAGAGCGCACACTGGGATCCGTCTCTGGTATATGCCGACGAGATAGGAAAGTGCAGGACCTTCGTATTTTTCCACGAGATAGAATATCTGTTCAGGAACAACCTGATAAAGGGAGGGGATGTGGATAATGCCATAGTCATTGTGGAACATCCGGTTTCCAAAGAGCAGCTTGAGCACATGTCCAGGCTTTTCAATGTGCCTATGCTTGAGCGTTGCGAGAACGGATACCTGAATAATCTGCAGCTCCGCTTCCCTAATGAGTGCGCAAGACACAAGCTCCTGGATCTTATCGGAGACTTCAGGCTTGTCGGGGGATTCCTGAAAGCCAGTGTAAAGGCAGTCAGGTCGGGACATACGATCAACACGAATGCAGCCAAGGAATTGAGAAAATTGCTGGCAGCAAAATAAAAATATCGTCAGACAGACGTAAAACTGTATTGATTATGAGTAATATACATCCATTAGCTACTGTGCATCCGAATGCCAGGATCGGAGAGAATGTCGAGATAGGACCTTATGCCTTTATCGATGAATTCGTGGAGATAGGAGACGGATGCAAGATTCTGCCTCATGCTACTGTTTTCAATTACGTGAAGATGGGGAAGAACTGCTGTATTTTTCCCGGAGCCGTAGTAGGTGCGATTCCGCAGGATCTCAAATTCGAAGGAGAAGTGACGTATGTCGAACTCGGTGACAATGTTACCGTAAGGGAATGCGCTACCATAAACAGGGGGACGAAAGCCAGTGGCAAGGGAGTGACCAGGGTAGGAGACAATACTCTCCTCATGTCTTATACTCATGTGGCACATGACTGCCATATCGGTTCTCACTGCATCCTGGTCAGCTACACCGGTGTCGCCGGCGAGACTGAAGTGGAAGACTGGGCTATCCTCGGAGGAGGTACTCTGTCCCATCAGTTCTCAAAGATCGGGCAGCATGCCATGGTAGGCGGCGGATCCAAGATCAACAAGGATGTGCCTCCGTTCATACTTTGCGGCAGGGACCCTCTTTCATACGCCGGGATCAATATCGTAGGACTCCGCAGGAGAGGCTTCACTTCCGACCAGATACGCTCCATCAAGGATATGTATGATCTCATTTACAATGCCGGCATGAATGTAAGCGATGCCTGCGCCAAGATCGAGGCCGGTTTCCCTCAGACTCCCGAGAGGGATTCCATCCTGAATTTCATCAAGAATTCGAAGAGAGGAATCGTCCGCGGGATGACTACGAATTCAAAAGGAGAAGTCGAATAGTGCCTGTCCTGCTGAATACGGCATATTTTCCGCCGATAGAATATTTTGCCCTTATGGCGAAAGAGTTTACCCTGTCTCCGGACAGGGTAATTCCGTCTAAAGTGTATATGGAGGCCTGCGAGAATTATCAGAAACAGTCTTACCGGAACCGTTGTTATTTCTATGCCGATTCAGGACGGCAGTCCTTGTCGTTTCCGATAGTCCATACTGACGGCTCGCATAATAATATTCCTATCAAGGAAGTCCGGGTGGATTACTCCGTGGATTGGGTGACGAGACACGAAAGGGCGATAGCATCCGCATACAGGACTTCTGCCTATTTCGATTATTATGCGGACGACCTGTTTTCCATTCTGGACAGTCATCCGGACACATTGTTCGGACTGAACAGCAGCATTGTCGGATTTTTCGTAAAATGTCTGGGCCTGGCCGTGGATATCGAAGAAACTTCTGATTTCGTGCCGTACGGTTCGACTGAGTACGGCTGTGACTACAGGGAAAAAATCCATCCGAAAAGAAGGAATGATATCCTTGCGGAACTGGGACTGGAAAAGCCGTACTTCCAGGTCTTTTCCGGGAAATACGGCTTCATTCCTAATCTGTCCGTCATGGATCTTCTATTCAACGAAGGGCCCGACTCGATTCTTTATCTTAAAACATTGCCCTGACTCCGGTCTTTTAGAAGCGGAAGCCGAGAGTCAGCATGACGGTCCACAGGGATCTCTTGTTAAGAATCTCCGGAGTGTAGTAAGCTACGTTTCCGTCCTGGTCGAAAATGTAGTCGTCGTACGGCAGGATGTATTCGTCAGAGTACTTCGTATAGCTGCAGGCTATGTCGGCGAAGAACGAGCCGTTCGAATTGTAGCCGAGTCCGAACGAGCCTTTGTGGGTCATGGCTCCGGTATATTCGATGATGCCTTCCTGGTTCTGGTACTTTTCAGGAGAAGTGGTCAGCCCGTAACCAGCCCTGATGGCGAATTGTGGTACAGGCTTGATTTCGACACCGGCCCTGAGCATGTGGGATGTCCCCATGAAATTCATTATGTCTTCGTTCTGAATGTCGAATTCTCCTGACTGCATGCCGAGCTCCCTGAATTTCATCGACCCGTAATCGCATATCTCGTAATCCACGCTGACCAGTCCGAATGTCCCGAATGTGTAGGCCAGACCGAAATTTGCCCGTAAAGGAGAGATGAGTCTGTACTTGTATTCTCCGAGAGGCGATTCCGAACTCATGTCGAACTCTGAATGCGTATATGTGGTGGCTCCGCTTTCCCTCCAGTTTTCGAGAATGGTAGTGCTTGCAGGGGTCTGGACTGCCGCACCTATCCTGAGCCCTCCGGCAGGGGTTACCAGGATGCCGAATTTACCGTAAATGCCTGTCCCGGTGGCTGAATATCTGTAGTTGTAAAGCATTTCGTTGAAATACGTCGTGACTTCCTGCTCGTTTTCAGTACCGCCGTCGATAGTGTATATGAGTTCGAAATCATCCGGGTCTATGGCGGATTCGGTATACCGTATAGCGGAATCGTAGTTGAATGACGAGATTCCGAGATTTGCGCCGATGTAGATGAAATCAGAGATGTTGAATCCGAGATTGAAAACATAATCGTACTTGAAGCCGGTGGTCATTTTCTGATAATGTTGCTTGAGAGGCCCGGCTACCGATATGTTCCCGTTTTCATCTATTTTTTCCGACGAACCGATGTATTCTGTCGGGTTGTCGGTCAGATTGCTTATCATGCCTGACTGTGCCGCCACTATGGTTCTCCATGGTGCGCCGTATCTGTCGTAGGCATTCTCGTCGAGCAGCGACCCGAAATCATATCCTCCGGCGTAGTAGGCTTCCGACCCCATGAACGATGTATGTTCGTTAGTGCCGGAGGTCATCATGTGTCCCTGGAATCTGTTCGTAGTGTTGGCTGTGAAACCGAGGCTGACATTCTTTATCCCGGAAGTCCTGTGGGTGTCGAAATTCATGGCTATGCCGAAGTTCGGTATATTGAATTTCGTAAATGTGTTCTCCATCCTGTTTCCGAATCCTCCAGGAACGCTTTCTCCCGGAAGAGTGGTTCCTCCTGCCGTATTGACGGATATGTTGAGCGCAGGTGTTATCGTTATCTGCGAATATCTGGCTACTGCAGAGCCTGCAGGGTTTATGTTGACAGCGCCCAAATCTCCTCCAAGCGCAGTGAATGCATTCCCCATTGCCAGAGTTCTGGCAGTCCCCTCATAATTGCTTTCACTGAACAGGAGGGCGTCCTGGATGGTCTGTGCATTTCCGTAGACCGACAGGGCTGCCAGTGAAAGTACCAATGCTGTCTTCTTCATACTGTCTTTATTTTATATAGTGATAATAGTGTCTAACGTCTGCTGCGTGATACCGAGCCTCCTCCGCGCGAACTGCCGGAATATCCGGATGAGCGGTTGTAGCTTGGTGCGGAGCTGCTGCGGTTGTATGAACTGCTTCTGCCGGAGTTGTATGACGGCGTTCTGCCGTATGTGCTGCGGCCGGTGTTGTATGAACTTCTGTTCTGAGTGTTCGAAGAGCCTGTCCCGTATGCAGCGGATCTTGTCGTGCTGCCTGCCGTCCTGTTGTAGCTGGACGCCGGCCTGCGGTAGTTGGATACGGATGCCTTGTTTCCTGCAGTACGGGAAACCGTACCGGTGTATCGTGTCCTGGATGCCGCGCCGGATGTGCGCGATACGGATGTCCCGGAGTTCCTGGATACCGTGCCTGCCGTTCTCGATACAGAGGACGATGCTGTCCTGCTTACGGTACTTCTGCCCGTTGATGAACTTCTGCTTACCGCCGTGAGCCCTGAAGCCCTGCTGCGGGAAACTCCGGATATGGCGTTTCTGGATACGGACGAGCCGGAGATGCTTCTGGAGCGGGATACTGATGAACTTCGCGAGCCGTATGAACCGGTGGAATTGCGCGAACCGTAGTAGACATCATGTCCGTTCCATCTTCCCCCATGTACGGGATGGTATCCGTCATGCCATCCGCAGTGATAATGCCAGTGCGGGTGATGCCAGTAATGGCCGTAGCTCCAGTATGGCCTGTAATACCAAGGGTCCCAATACCACGGATTCCAGTACCAAGGATCCCACCAGAGTCCGCCGTACCATGGATTCCTGTACCAGGATACTCCGTAATGCCAAGGATCCCAATACCACGGGTCCCACCATGAACTCCATGTGAAAGCCCATGCAGTGGCAGGTACCAGCGCCACTCCTGCGTACCATGTCTGTTCGAACGGATCATCCGTAATCGTTATGGAACTTATGGCAGAGTTCTCGAAGTTTATTATGGCCGATTTGTTCTCAGGTATCACCACGGTATCGGTTTTTTCGTCGCCGAAGAGGTAGATTTCAGAGTTTCTGGTACGTTCGATGAGGTCATCGACTTCCTTTGTATCAACTGAAGCCGTTGAGGCTGGCATCTCTTGCTGATGTGCGTAGTAGATGCCATCATTGAATCTTTGTCCGGAGGACAGCGATGCAGTGCTGCCGCAGGCTGATGCTGCAAGTATGGCCGGAACCAGGATGTAAAGACTCGTTTTCATAATGGAATCTCCTTATATTAATGTCAGTTCGATATAAATAAAAAATATTTAGTACCTTCGCGGTTTCGATGGCGGATGCCATCCGTATGCATTCTGCAATAGTAAGGCCAAATGGCATATATATGATGCGGAATATAATGTAATTGTCACACATTATACTCAAAAGCTTTGGTGCGGCGGTATAATGCTGAAGTCAAATATAAACAAAAACAGGAAAAATGGCAAAAGAGGTTACAAAGAGGTCGGATAATTATTCCCAGTGGTATGACAATCTTGTCGTAAAGGCCGATCTGGCCGAAAGGTCCGCTGTCAGGGGATGTATGGTCATAAAGCCGTACGGATATGCAATTTGGGAGAAGATGCAGCATATCCTGGATGCCAAGTTCAAGGAAACGGGACATCAGAACGCATATTTCCCGCTTTTCATACCGAAGTCTTTCCTGAGCAGGGAAGCTGAACATGTAGAGGGTTTTGCCAAGGAGTGTGCGGTAGTGACGCATCACCGTCTCATGGCGAATCCTGACGGTCCAGGAGTCGTGGTGGACCCTTCTGCAAAACTGGAAGAGGAGCTCGTGGTAAGGCCGACATCCGAGACCATAATCTGGAATACGTATAAGAACTGGGTCACTTCATGGAGGGATCTGCCTATCCTTTGCAACCAGTGGGCGAACGTGGTAAGATGGGAGATGAGGACCAGGCTTTTCCTCAGGACTGCCGAGTTCCTCTGGCAGGAAGGCCATACAGCCCACGCCACAAGTGAGGAAGCAGTGGCTGAAGCTACGAAAATGGTGAACGTTTATGCGGATTTCGCGAGAAATTACATGGCCATGCCTGTAGTAGTGGGACACAAGAGTCCGAACGAGAGATTCGCAGGCGCCCTCGATACCCTTACCATTGAAGCGATGATGCAGGACGGAAAGGCTTTGCAGGCCGGCACATCGCATTTCCTCGGACAGAATTTCGCAAAGGCTTTCGATGTCCAGTTTACCAACAGGGAAGGCAGGCAGGAATATGTCTGGGCTACGTCGTGGGGCGTTTCCACCCGTCTTATGGGGGCTCTTATCATGGCTCACGGAGATGACAACGGTCTGGTGCTGCCGCCGAAGCTTGCCCCGATACAGGTGGTCATGATCCCTATTTACAAGAGCGACGATGAAAGGTCGGCCATCCTGTCCAAAATGGATGAACTGAAGAAAGAACTCGAAGCCCACGGCCATAGTGTCAGAATAGATGACAGGGATACCCTGAGACCGGGTTTCAAGTTTGCGGAATGGGAACTGAAAGGCGTTCCTGTAAGAATCGCCATAGGACCGAGAGACATGGAAAACGGTACTGTGGAACTGGCTCGCCGCGATACTCTTGAAAAGGTGTCAGCCCCTCAGGAAGGCCTGGGAAAAAGGATCGAGGACCTGCTGGATGAAATCCAGGCGAATATATATGCGAAAGCATTGAAATTCAGAGATGAACATATCGTAAAAGTCGATTCGTGGGAAGAATTCAAGGAGAAGATAGAAAATGGAGGTTTCCTGCTTTGCCACTGGGACGGCACTACGGAGACCGAGGAAAGGATAAAGGAGGAGACGAAGGCTACTATCAGATGTATCCCTATCGATTCTGCAGTGTGCGAAGAAGAAGGCAAGTGCGTTTATTCAGGCAAGCCTTCGCACAGAAGGGTGCTTTTCGCACGTTCATATTAATCCAATAATCAATACATGACAAAATGAGGAAACTATTGTTGTTGGCATGCATTTGCCTGCAGTTATCCGTATCCGCACAGGAAAATGAAGCTTCAGATCCGTTGGAAGTTCTCGACGAGGCTGCCCAGGCCGTAGAGTCTGCGCCAAGGGTCGAGGTGGAGGCTGTCCCTGCACCGAAATACTGGAAAAATTCTCTGCAGACGAAACTCGATTTCGGACAGACTTCGCTGACAAATTGGGCGGCAGGCGGATATAATACCGTATCCCTTAAGACATTCATAGATGCCAATGCAAATTATGCCAAGGACAAGATGCTGTGGAATAACCGTCTTCAGCTCGACTATGGTTTCCTGTATTCGGCTGACAAACCGATATTGCAGAAAAGCGATGACAGGATTTATCTCGAAAGCAAATGGGGATATCAGGCCAAAAATGAACTTTACTATTCGGTGAACTTCAGTTTCAGGTCGCAGTTTTCCAATACTTTCGATTTTCCTACGCCAGGTGCCAAGGCCGACGGTTCCCCTCTTCCTGAAGGGGAAGAGTATAATGCTCAGGACTGGAAAGCTGCAAGCGTCCTGAAGTCAGGGTTCCTTTCCCCGGCATATACGAACCTGGCGCTCGGTCTCGATTACAGCCCTCTGAGCTGGCTTACTGTCAACCTGGCTCCTGTAACAGCCGGTCTGGTCATAGTGGACAATCCGGAGCTGAGGTCATCCTACAGCCAGCCCTTGAAGAAACAGTATGAAGATGTGACCGATCTGCCGAAACTCGATGACGGAACAGTGGACGGGAATGTGTACAAGCCGGTAAAGTTCGAGTTCGGTGCCCAGCTGAAAGTGGACTTCAAGGTGAACATAAACGATAATTTCGCTTTTTCATCGCAGGTAGTCCTCTTTTCCGACTATCTGGACGAGCCGCAGAATCTGCGTGTGAACTGGGATACGAGATTCGACTGGAAACTGACCAAGTTTTTCTCATTCCTGTTCACGACCAATCTCATTTATGATGACAATGTCATGATAGTGACACCGGAGGAAAAGTCTGCCGGACTTCCTGGCAGGCAGCGCGTACAGTTCAAGGAGTCTCTTTCCTTCGGATTTGTATATACGTTTGCCAGATAACAGGCCGCCATGTATCATGAATTTACAGGCATATTGGCCCGGATGGGACTATGGAATGATTCCGGACCTGTCCTTCTGGCGGTCAGCGGAGGCATAGATTCAATGTGTATGGCAGATCTGTTCAGAAGGACAGGTCTGCCATTTGCCGTTGCTCACTGCAATTTTCATTTGCGCGGCTCCGAGAGCGACGGCGATGAGGCCCTGGTACGGGAGTGGGCCCGGAAAAACGGCGTAAAGTTCCATCTTAACGGATTCGATACCGCGGCATTCGCTTCCGGACACGGAATAAGCATTGAAATGGCGGCCAGAGAACTGCGTTATGCCTGGTTTTCGGATTTGTGCCGCAGTGAGCATTATTGTGCATTGTGCGTAGCACATAATGCCAATGATAATGTAGAGACTCTTTTTCTCAATATCGTCCGCGGAACCGGTCTGAAAGGGCTTTCAGGCATGGCGGAAGATACTGTGGTGCCATACGGGGACGAGAATGTGCCGGTGAGGCTTCTGAGGCCGCTTCTGACTTTTACGCGGAGCCGGATAGAAGGTTACGTCAGGAAATATTCGATCGGGTTCCGGGAGGATAGGACGAATGCCATGACGGATTATAAGCGGAACAAGATCAGGCATCTGGTCTTTCCTGTCCTGGAGGAGATGAATCCGTCGTTTTTCAGGACAGTTTCCGAAGAGATGCTCTATTTCGCACAGGCCGGGGCCATAGCTGATTCTTATTTCGACTCCGTGTCAGCTGATATCGTGACTGACGAGGACGGGACGGTGTCTCTGGATCTGGCCGGACTCATGGCGCTTGAGCACTGGGAATATGTGCTTTACAGGTTCATGGACAGATTCGGTTTCCATAAATCGGCGGTCGTCTCTCTGACTTCGTTGCTGAAAAGCGACAGGACTTTCGCCGGGAAAATATTCGAGTCTCAGGAATACATGGTTACCACCGCATCCGGGAAACTCATGATAAGAGCTTCTGAACGGGGTGTCAGACGGAAAGTGATGCAAAGTTTCGATACTGACAGCAGTATTTTTACCGCAGTCCGGGGGGCGGGAACTTATTTCTGCAACGGTATGACCGTCTCCGTGTCGGTCGTGGACAGATCTTCCCTGACATCGTTGAAACAGCCGTCAGGCACTCTGCTTTTCGATGCTTCGCTTCTCAGATTTCCTTTTGCCCTCCGTGTGTGGCGTGACGGAGACTGGTTCGTGCCATTCGGCATGAAAGGACGGAAAAAGGTCAGCGATTTTTTCACTGACCTCAAATATGACATTTGCAGGAAGGCGTCTTCCGTCATGCTGGTGGATACTTCCGACAGGAACAGGGACGAACACCGGATTGCAGCCGTGGTAGGGGAGAGAATCGATGACCGTTACAGGATCACGCCAGAGACCGGAACTGTCGTTGTGGTAAAGGTGGAAAACGTGACTTCTATCTGATGACCGTTTCGTACGGGAGGCGTGCATAGAATTTTCCGGCCTGGCTTGCGTTCCAGTCCTTGAAGGCAGTCTCGATATCTTCGAATGGCGTGTTTCCGAATACGGATACCGATGCCGTGCCTCCCATCGTATTCAACAGCATTTCTATCGCACTTTGCGGTTCAGGATATTCGGCGATATTCCATCCGTCCAGATCAGCCGGGGCTTCTCCGCCGGCCGTTGCTGCATATCTGACTGCATCCATTATGGTGCCTGTCCTGTCTGCGAGCTTCAGTCTGACGGCGTCATCCCCTGACCATACGCGTCCCTGTCCGATTTCATCAACGTATGTCTTTTCGAGAGAACGTCCTTCTGCCACCACTTCGGTGAAAGTATCGTATATGTTTTCCACTGCAGCCTGCATGTATGCCTTTTCCTTTGTATCCAGCGGCCGCAGGCAGGAGTATATGTCGCCGTGTCTGTTGGAATTTACGGAAGTGACATTTATCCCGGCGAGATTGTCGAGCGTCTTGCTGAAATCCGGAATCATGCTGAATACGCCTATCGAGCCTGTAAGGGTGCTGCTGTTTGTGAATATGTAGTCGCATCCGGCCGATATCCAGTATCCTCCTGAAGCTGCATAGTCCCCGAAAGATGCGATGACAGGCTTTTCGGCGGACAGCAGTTTTATTTCGTCACGTATCTTTTCCGAAGCCAGCACGCTTCCTCCAGGAGAATTTACCCTGAATACCACAGCCTTGACATTATCGTCTTTCCTTATATCGGAAATGATTCTGACAAACCGGTCTGAAGCTACCTGCTGGTCCAGATATCCGTCTATGATATTGCCCTCGGCGAAAATGACAGCTATGGTACGGTCTGCCCTGAAATTCGGCACCACTTTCAGTGTGGCGTAGTCAGACAGGGAAATCATCGATGCTTTTCCTTCCCCGCCGGGGCTGGAATATTCTTTCAGCCTGGTTTCGAGCTCATCAAGAGTCAGAAGCTCGTCCACGAGCCCTGCATCGGCGAAATCCTGAGGGAAATTCAGTTCCAGATTATCGATGTATGAGTTGAATTCATCTGCAGTGATATCTCTGGATGCAGCGATGTCGGCTGTCCACGAATTCCAGATCGAAGTGACGAGTTCCTGGTTCTGGGTCAGGTTTTCCGGACTGGATTCGTTTCTGACAAATGTTTCGCCGGCCGATTTGTATTTGCCGTGCCGGATCAGCTGTACGTTTATTCCGAGTTTGTCAAGAATGTCTTTCAGAAAGAACATCTGGCTGGAAATTCCCGTCATCATGTTCATGCCTCCGGAGTGAGGTGTCATGAAAATCTTGTCGGAAGCGGAAGCGAGATAGTACCCGGCATTGGTCGGGTTCTCGATATATGAAATTACAGGTTTGCCGCTCATCCTGAAATTTACCAGCGCCTGCCGCAATTCCTCTATCTGCGCCATTCCGCCTGTTGCCATGTCCGGCTTGAGGTAAATGTATTTTATGGCAGGATCGGCCGCAGCCGTTTCTATGGCCCTGATCGCGTCGAGTATTCCTATCGTTCCGGTCTGTTTCCCGGATATCGAAGAAAGCACGCCGAGATCCGTGGTCTGCTCGGCCAGCTGCACTGTCGACATGTCTATGCGCAGAATGGCCGATGCCGGCATGACAGGCTGCTGCTTTCCAAGCAATGACAGTGAGCCGACAAATCCGAACATGATGAATATCTTGACGATACCTATTATCAGGCAGCCGATGACGACTGCCAATGTCATTTTCAGAAAATCTTTCATGATGCAAAAAACTCTATGAGCGCCAAAATTATGAAAAATCCTGCAATAATGCTAAATTTGCCGGTTTCGAATTATGGATGAATGATGTCAAGGATAATTTTCATATTGTTTACGGCCGTAATGGCCGCATGTCTCCCCTCGGCGGCCCAGGTCATTGGCCCGCAGGGGCAGATTATCGATACTTCCGGCGTGTATAAGGACAGAAGCGACAGCCTCGATGCAGCAGTATTCGTGGCGAGACAGTCCGGAAATTATCTTTCGAAAGGCAAGACTATCAGGACCGAGGTGATTTCTTCGGCAGGACTCGGCAAGATGGCCTGCTGTAATCTGGCGGAAAGTTTCGAGAATTCCGCGAGTGTGACGGTAGGGTATTCCGATGCAGTCACCGGGGCCAGGCAGATACGGCTTCTCGGCCTTTCCGGCGTATATACCCAGATGCTCGACGAGGCCAGGCCTGTAATGAGAGGATTCGCTGCCCCGTTCGGGCTGTCATACGTGCCGGGACAGTGGCTGGAGAGCATACAGATAGCGAAGGGAGCATCATCCGTAATAAGCGGAGTCGAATCCATGACAGGACAGATAAATCTGGAATACAGGAAGCCTACTGATGAGAAACCGTTGTTTCTCAATGCTTCTGTCATGAGTGATACCAAGATGGATCTCAATATCGCATCTTCACTGCAGATGGGGCCGTCGTGGAGTACTGTCATTTTGGGACATGTTTCGGGAAACATTGAAGCAGCCGACCATAATGGAGACGGATTCATGGATTCTCCCCGGCAGCTGCAGTTCAACCTCGCCAACAGGTGGCTTTATTATGCGGACAACGGAGTCCAGGTGCGTTTCGGATTCCGGGCCGTGCAGGACAGCCGCAAAGGAGGCCAGAAAGGGTACGATCATGAGACTTATTCCATCGAAGAGCCGTCATCACCCGGAGAGGATCCGTGGGGTTCCGATATTGTAAACCGTTCGCTGAACGGTTATCTTAAGGTCGGTATTCCCATAGAGCCGGACAATTCGCAGAATATTGCCGTGGTGGCGGATTATTCATATCAGGATATGGATTCGTGGTTCGGTGCGTCATCCTATATGGGCAGGCAGCATTCGGCATATATGAATCTTCTGTATCAGAATGACATAAACGAGTCTCACAAGTTCACCGCGGGACTGAACGGCGTGTTCGACAGATATGACGAGGATTTCAGCCGGACAGTGTGGCTTCTGGGACCGGAACATTCAGGATATAAGGATGTGACCGATTTGGGATATGCCGGTGTTTTCGGAGAATATACCTTTCATTTCAGGGACAAGTTTACCGCAATCGTCGGGTTGAGGGAGGATTGGTACAACAAGGCCGGATTCAGGTTTTCTCCGAGGGTGAACCTGAAATATTCTCCCGTTGAAGAAATAGTCATAAGGGCTAATGCCGGCAGGGGGCTGAGATATTCGACACCGCTTGTGGACAATATTGGCGTGCTTTCCACAGGCAAGATTTTCAAGGGAAACTATAATGAGCACACGTTGGAGGACGCATGGACATTCGGCGGGAACATCACATATTATTTCCCTTTCGGGGCCTCTTCCGATACTTATCTGAGTTTCGATTATTTCCGGACCCAGTTCGTCCAGCAGTCGGTAGTGGATTATGAACGTGGTGCGAATACAATATGGTTTTACAATCTCGACGGAAACAGGTCTTATACGGACAATTACCAGCTGGATTTTTCAGTGGATCCTGTCGAAAGGTTTACCGTATCACTGACGTGCCGTTATACCAACGCCAGAATAGAACTTCCCGGTAAAGGTCTTGTGGAGAAACCGATGACAAGCAATTTCAAAGGTGTCCTGAACCTTCAGTATGCCACGAGACTCAGTAAGTGGGTATTCGATTTCACGGCTTCCGTCAACGGTTCGGCCAGGGTCTATGATTTCATGCTGGACGCTGCTGATGCTGACGGGAATCTCCTTTACGCCAATGGAAGGACACCGGTGTATCCTCTTCTGTATGCCCAGGTGACGAGACGGTTCAAGGGAGTGGACATATATCTGGGAGGAGAGAATCTGACCAATTTCAGACAGAAAGATGTGATTCTCGGAACCAGGATGGCGGACGGGAAAGTGAATCCGAGGACTTCTTCTTTCGATGCCAGCGCGGTATGGGGACCTATCATGGGCATAAAGGTTTATGCCGGAGTCCGCTTTACGTTATGGAAAAAGGCGTGACTTCCGATTTTGTTTAAACGGAAACATTTTATAAATTTGTGAAAATCCGGCTTTTGCCGGTAAAACGGATAAAACAGATGGAAATGAAAAGAATGCTTGTCTGGTCTCTGGCGGCGGCGCTTGTCATGTCAGCCGGAGTGCTGCCTGCCGGTGCTGCCGAAGCCGATGCTGCCGCCGTTGCGGTAGCCAAACCGAAAAAGGAATTGAAGGAAGTCACTTTTTCCGTGTCCATGCATTGCGAAAAATGCGTCACCAAGATAACGGAAAACATATCATTCGAGAAAGGCGTGAAGGATCTGGAAGTTTCGTTGGAGAATCATACTGTACGGATCAGATATGATGCTTCCAAGACATCAGAGCAGGTCCTGAAGGAAGCTATCGAGAAACTCGGATATGAAGTCAGCAAGATCTGACGTGTTCTGAAAAAATCCTGCTTATGTATAAAATATTGTCTAAAGAGATGCTTTCTCCTGCCATCTGCAGGATGAAAGTGCTGGCTCCGCGGGTGGCTTCTTCTGCACATCCGGGACAGTTCCTGATAGTGAGAGTGAATGAACACGGTGAACGTATACCGCTTACCATAAGTGATTTCGACGCGGAAGAAGGTACTGTGACCATAGTCACTCAGAAAATAGGCGCTTCCACTAAGGAAATATGCGCCCTCGAAGCGGGGGAGTGTTTCGAGGATGTGGTGGGTCCTCTGGGCCTGCCGTCGGATTTCGTGGAGAAGTCTGACGGGGAGCTGAAACAGAGCCGCTACATATTCATTGCCGGAGGCGTGGGTACGGCTCCGGTATATCCTCAGGTGAAGTATCTGAAGGCTCACGGAGCGTACGTGGACGTGATTATAGGCGCCAAGACAGCAGACCTTGTCATATATAAGGAGGAAATGGTGGCAGTGTGCGATCATTTGTATATCTGCACCGATGACGGCAGCGAAGGCTTCAAGGGCATGGTCACAGGACTGCTGGAAAAGGTAGTTCTCGAAGACGGGAACAAATATGACCAGGCTGTGGCTATCGGTCCGATGATCATGATGAAATTCGCGACTCTCACTGCGAAAAA
>CALUSC010000025.1 GCA_944323345.1 uncultured Bacteroidales bacterium
CCGTCCGCCTTTTTCGGGTTGAGTGCGATGAACAGTGAGCAGTCATCGATAAATTCACCTATGAAGTATTCGATGTCCTTTTTTACGTCTCTAAGATTCATATTGATAAATATTAAAGTTGTTTTTTGTTTTCAAGGGGCAAATATACGCAGAAGCCGAGAGCAATGCAAATGAACTTGTTCAAATTGCATTGCCGAGGCGCAACAGTATATGTGGCGAAGCCAAATATACGCAGAAGCCGAGAGCAGAACAAATTTATTTAACAAGTCCCGCAGGGACCGCGACTGGAAGGAGCGACGTCCCCTTAATAAGGGGTGCAGGGGTTTTAGAGGGGCCGTCTTTCGCAGAAAGACGTTTGGGGCGTAGCCCCTTGCCGAGGCGCAACAGTATATGTGGCGAAGCCAAATATACGCAGAAGCCGAGAGCAATGCAAATGAACTTGTTTAATCGCAAAAATTATTTACTGTCTTTCTTCCTGATTTCCACTCTGCGGATTTTTCCGCTGATGGTTTTGGGCAGTTCGTCCACGAATTCTATGACGCGCGGGTATTTATACGGTGCAGTCACACGTTTCACGTGGTCCTGCAATTCCTTTATCAGTTCCGGTCCGGCCTTGGCCTTGTAGTCTCCGGCCAGTATGACTGTAGCTTTCACCACCTGTCCCCGGATTTCATCCGGTACGCCGGTAATGGCGCATTCCACCACTGCCGGATGAGTCATGAGGGCGCTTTCCACTTCGAACGGGCCTATCCGGTAGCCGGAACTCTTTATGACGTCATCGGCGCGGCCGACAAACCAGTAATATCCGTCTTCGTCGCGCCATGCCAGGTCTCCCGTGCAGTAATACCCGTCATGCCATGATTCCCGTGTCTTTTCTTCGTCGCGGTAGTATTCCCTGAACAGTCCGACAGGTTTTCCCTTGTCGGTGCGGATCACTATCTGACCCTGCTCTCCTTCTTCGGCATGCCTGCCGTCTGGTTTCAGCAGGTCGATATCATACTGCGGATTAGGCACTCCCATGCTTCCCGGCTTGGGCTCCATCCACGGGAATGTTCCGAGGATGAGGGTGGTTTCCGTCTGTCCGAAGCCTTCCATCAGACGTATTCCGGTGATTTTGAGGAATGTCTCGTAGACGGAATAGTTCAGGGCCTCTCCTGCGGTGGTACAGTATTCCAGAGAAGACAGGTCGTATTTGCTCAGGTCTTCCCTTATCAGGAAGCGGTAGATGGTAGGCGGGGCGCACAGAGAGGTGATGCGGTAATCATGGATTTTCTGCAGGATATCAGCCGGGGTGAATTTCTCATGGTCGTACACGAATATATTGGCCCCTGCTATCATCTGCCCGTAAATCTTGCCCCATGCGGCCTTCGCCCACCCTGTGTCGGCAATGGTGAAGTGCAGGCTGTCGCGGTGGAGATTGTGCCAGTATCTGGCAGTCACGATGTGTCCGAGAGGGTATGTGAAGTCGTGGGCGACCATTTTCGGCTCGCCGGTAGTGCCGGATGTAAAGTACATCAGCATGATGTCATCGTTCGTATTGGCCGGCTCCGGGCGGACGAACGGGGCTGCGCCGTTTATGCCTTCGTGGAAGTTCAGGAAACCTTCGGGATATTCCGGCCCGACGCTGACGATTTTCTCAAGGCTTGGACATTCCGGTACGGCATCAGTTATATGCTTCAGGATCACGTCTTCTCCGGCTGCTACGATCATTTTTATGGTGGCGGCCTCGCAGCGGTAGACTATGTCTTTTTTCGTAAGCAGATGTGTCGCCGGTATGGCGACTGCGCCTAATTTGTGCAGTGCGATTATCGAAAACCAGAATTCGTACCGGCGCTTGAGAATCAGCATTACCTTGTCGCCCTTGCCGATTCCCAGACTCCGGAACCATGAAGCCGTCATGTCTGTGTATTTCTTCAGATCCCCGAAAGTGAACTGGATGCATTCCCCGTGGTCATTTGTCCACAGCAGGGCCTTTTTCTCCGGTTCTTCGGAGGCCCATGCATCTACTATGTCATATCCGAAATTGAAGTTTTCCGGAACATTTATCCTGAAATTCTTTATGAAATCCTCCTGGGAAGAGAACTCTGTCTGGGGCAAGTATTTTTCTATCATATTTGTCATGTGTTCGTTTGAGGGGGCTATTGCATTACTACTGCGAGGAATTTTACCGGTTTTCCGTCCAGGGCCTTTAGTGCGTGGGGAGTTCCTGAATCGAAGAACAGGCTGTCTCCCGGATTGAGGGAAAGTTCCTTGCCGTTTATATTGACCAGCAGGCGTCCTTCTATCACGAAATGGAATTCCTGGCCTTCATGTTCGTTGAAGAAAAGGGGAGTGTCTTCAGGTTTGGGCCCGATGGTGACGATGAACGGATCTGCCATCCTGTGCTTGAATCCGGCGGCGAGCAGTTCATATTTGTAGGCCTTGACTCTTTCTACGGATATTCCCGTACCTTTCCGTGTCAGAAAATACGAGTCCATTTTCGGTTCTTCTCCGAACATGAGCTCGTCCAAGGTGATGCCGTACTTGTGCGCTATCCGCTGCAATATGCTTATGGACAGGTCGCATTCACCTGATTCGAGGTCCCTGTATTCATCGGCAGTCAGGCCGCAGTCGGCGGCCACTTCTTCTTCTGTCATGTCCAGCGCATCGCGCAGACCTTTCAGCCGTTCGGCTATCTGTCGGATCTGTTCGTCCATAATGGGATGGGTTTAATTTCAGTCCGAAATTTATAAAAATCTTCGCTCAATGCAAAATCGACAAGTGCGGCATTCGTCAGTCCTGCGGGAAATATGCCGGACTGTCAGCTATTCTGACGACACCTTCCTCCGTACCGCAGCCGGTTAGACGGCGGGCCTTTATCATTTTCCGGGAAAGTTCATAGAAATCGGGATCGCCTGGAATGAGGGAATTGATTCTGACGAGTTTAGAGGCATGGATGAACCTGCCGTCCCCCAAATAGATTCCGACATGGGTGATCTTTTCTTTTACGGACACTTCCCCCGTGCCGGTTTCAGACGGGCTGCAAGACACGGATGCAGCGGAATGTGCCGGCGTCCCGAAGAAAATCAGGTCGCCCGGCTGCAGGTTCGAAATGCGCCTGAGCATTTCCTGACGGAATGCTCCGTCAGCTGCGGAATCCTCCGGAGAACCTGCAGGGAACCGCCTGGTGTCGGCGTTGACTTCCACAGGTTTCCCGATGGCTGACTGTCCGTCTGCATTGCGAGGCAGCAGGACACCGTTCATGAACCATACCATGCGCGTCAATCCGCTGCAGTCCACTCCTTTTATGGATGTGCCTCCCCAGAAATAAGGGACTCCGAGGTAATCCATGGCAGTGGCGATGATGTTGTCTGCCGACGGGTCGCATTCCGAAACCCATTTGCTGAAGATTTCCGCATCTCCCGCCGGAACGTAACCTGTTTCTCCCGTGACAAGATGCACTTCGTAGCAGCCTTTTACCTTGTTTCCGGAACACGGTATCAGATCACCTGCCACTATATCGCAGATTTTATGCGGCACGGAGGCTGCCTTCCCTTTGCGGACAGACCTTGCAGGCTCCGACCATACCGTACTGTAGTCCGCAGTGCAGATGATTTTCTCTGCGGCGATGTATTCCGACAGTTCTTTTTCCGTCATTTCACGGATACCCATGTCCACGCACCATGCAGAATACGGGTCCGGTGAAATGATTTTTTTCCAGTACCCCACCCTGTCCGTGATTCTGACAGGAGTCCCCATCAGAGCCTGGTTTCCGAGTTCTGCCGTAAAATCCGGTTTTTCTCTCATGTAGTTTACCGGGAAAGCAGTGACTCCGCAGCCCGGCTTCAGCCATTTGTCTGCGAACCTGATGAAGCAGTCCCAGTCGTAGTCAGTGACATCATGGATGCCTGTCCTTATGTGGTAGCCGACCCTTTCCATGACCGGACTGTTTACCTGCGGCATCTCGTCTGACGGAATCCCGTCGTATCCGTACAGCCGGTACACTTCGGAAGCGTGCCATGCCGAAAGGAATTCGCCACGCGGATCGGCCCACCGGTCCTCTTCCGCGCTTGCCACGTACAGCGGTCTCGGTGCCGCCAGGGCAAGCAACCCGTGCTGGTCGACAGGCAGGCTGTCTTCGTTCCATCTGTATTTCAGGAAATTCCTGCAGAACCAGTGCGGGAATACCTTGGTGATTTCATTCACCGTTTCCCCGATGCGGCGCATGGACAGGGCAGCCCCTCCGCATCCGGAATCGTTCGATATCACCATCGCAAATCTGCTGTCTGCGGCTCCCGCCCATAATGCCGCCTTGCCGAGCCTGGAATGTCCGGCCACCGCAACACGCGATGCATCTATATCGGAATCTGTTTCAAGATAGTCCATCGCGCGGCTATAGCCCCAGGCCCATGCGCTTATGGCCATTCCGCCGTTGTCCGGGACATCGGCCGGAGCCCGGTATCCGAAAAGCGGCATGATACTTTCCGTGAATCTTGATTCTCTGTCCGGAAAGAAATCGAAATAATGGATGGTCGCCAGGGCATATCCTGCATCTATGATTTTTTCCACAGGCCATCTGTTGATCTGGTTCCCGCGCGGTCTTTTAGAATATTGAGAAAGGATGATTCCGGGATCGGCCGATACTGTCTGGTTCCCCTGGAAATTGAAATGCAGAAATACGGGTGCCGGAGTTCCGGATGCGGGAAAATATATCAGCATCAGAGCCTTCCTGCTTATGTCCCCGTGACTGAACACCATTTCTATCTGTTTTCTGACTGCCTTGCCGCCGAGCGCTTCTCCGTTTTCTTCCAGGATGTTGTATTCGGCATGGATATCAGTTTCCGGCAGTCTGCCGTATATTTCATCGGCGAACAGGTCGAGCAGTTCTTTCCTGCGCACATTTTCCCACGTTTCAGTGTCCGTTATCCGTTCCCCGTCATCAGTCACGAGGAGTTCCGGAAGTTCGTAAGGAGGAATCAGAGCCTCGTCGTAGTTCGCTTCTTCGTGGTTCTGCGCAGACAACGATGTTCCTGCCGTGATGAAACCTGATATTGCCGCGGCTGCGGCAATGATTCGTTTGCTCCAGATAGTAAATGTCATTTTATAAAATCATATCTTTGAACCGCGAAGATATGAAATTTTCTTATTCCAGAATCCGGAAAACGCGTTTGACCGGAGCAGCAGTCTGCCATTGGCCTGCTATTCCGTACTGCCAGGCTGTTACGGTCACTTCCACCGGGAATGTTGCCCGTGGCGGTATGTCTGTCAGTATCAGTCTGTCGCCCTCGACCACGGCAGGTCCGCTTTCTACGTAGAAATATACCGGAAGCCCGCTGCTGCTCGTGGCGTTAAGCCGGATTTCTTCGTCAGTTCCGGCATAAACGTCGCTCAGCTCAGGGAACCGGATCTCCTGCGGCCGTCCGTCAGTGATTCTGCCCGGGATACGCAGTTCCAGATTCAGAATGCATCTTTTATACAGGCTGTCGGAGTCCGCGGAGCAGTCGAACATCATCCACCCGGTCTTTCTGCCATCGAATCCCGTACGGTGGAACGTAATCCTGAATGTACTGTCGTTCAATATCCGTACGGGGCCGTATTCCCTTCGTATCCTTATCGGGGCATCGGCGTGTTCCGGATCTTCATGCCGTACCTGGAAATGAAAAGTCAGACCGTCATCTTCCGGATTGAAACGTATTTTCTCCACCCGTTTGCCGTCTTGCCAGGCGGCCAGCTTCCGTGGCTTCTTTCCTCTTTCCCTCAGATAATATTCTTCTGTAAGCCTGGCCATTTCCTCGTCGAAATACCAGAAACAGCTGTCCCTGTCTCCGGCGTATACGGAGTATGGTGCGGCGTGTATGCTATATGGCGATTCCGGGGCGCGATGCTCCGGATACCATCTGTCAGCCAGCCATCCGTCCCGTTTGTACAGTTTTTTCAGGCTGCCGTCTTCATCTATCCTGTATTCCATGGCCTTTCCCAGAAAGGCCAATATATAATTTATCTCATATTCGGAACAGTCGCTGTGGCTGTGTCCTGCATCGCATAAAAGTGAAAGCAGGGCGTCCGGATACCGTTTCATGAACGGGAATGCGCTTTTGATCCTGAATTCACCCCACTCATATTCTCCGACGCACATCAGGGCAGGAATCCCGTCGATATTCCTGGAACCCCAGTACGGATTCACATGACCGCAGCAGAGTACCTCGCTCAAAGGCGAATCTCCATGCATGGATATTACCGCGAGAGCCCTGTCCGGATTCCATGCCGCAAAGTTATATGGCGAAGAAGCCTGGGCGCTATGGCTCATATATGCTACGGGGGCAGTCCGCAGCTCGCTGTAGCCTGATTTGGCAGCCAGTTCCTCCATGGCTTCCCCGAAGCCGTCCTGTGCACCGTTCGGGACATAGAAAAGATCGCTCGGTTCCCATCCTGGAGAGACCCAGACGAGGGCCATGTCCAATTCTGAAAGGCCGCGGCGGAACTCGAAAGATTCGATGATGCCTTCTTCCATGGCATTGTGTCCGCAGACAAGTACGGCTTTCACGCTGTCGCACTGCGGAGGTATCCACAGGAATGCCTTGGTCTGATATCCGGGTTCTGCCGGGACACGAGGGGAATTTATTTCAGTATGCCATTGATAGACATTGTCGTAGTCATACGTGACGACATTTTGTCCGGAAGCGGGGACTGTCAGAAGCAGGAGCAGCGGTGACAGTATTATCAGGATTCCGCTCATTCCTCCAGGTTTTTCAGACGCATCAGGGCTTCCATATAATAATAGTCGGCATAGATGATGGCGTAGTCTATTTCACTGCCGGCAGGCCTGTGGCCGGTGGAATGCACCAGAAAGGCAGGGCAGGAGTCGCCTCCGCGATAGTTTTCATAAAGCGATTTAAGCATCCTTTTCGCAGTATCCAGATATCCTGCCCCCTTTTCACCGCCGACATAGCCGGAAAGTTCGATCAGCGCGGAAGCCACTACAGCTGCAGCGGAAGCGTCTTTCGACACATTCGGGATTTCCGGGTCGTCGAAGTCCCAGTAAGGTACGAGATCTTCCGGGAGTTCCGACAGGTACACATCCGTAATCCTGCATGCAAAGTCCAGATATTCAGGGTCGCGGGTGAATCTGTAGCACATGGTGTAGCCGTAGATGCCCCAGGCTTGTCCGCGGGCCCACATGGAATCGTCGGAATACCCCTGGTGGGTACAGCTTTTAATGTACTTTCCGCTTTCCGGGTCATAGACTGCCACATGGTAGGAAGTCCCGTCCGGCCGGAAGTTGTATTTCATCGTAGTGTCCGCATGGCTCTTTGCCATTTCAGCGTATTCCGGCTTCCCTCCGTTCTCTGCCGCCCAGAACAGCATTTCCAGATTTATCATGTTGTCCATGATAGTGTTGTGTCCGCCCAGATTTTTCATTTCCCGCGGCCAGGAAAGTATGGTCCCGACGGCCGGATTGTACAGAGAGGCAAGTTTGTCGGCGGCGGCCAGAATGACATCCTTGTATTCCTGTTTCCCGGTCAGGCGGTAGCCGTTGCCGTAACTGCAGAATATGATGAATCCGAGGTCGTGGTCGTATGCAGGTATTTCGCTGATGAATTCCAGGGCTTCGGTATATTTCTCCGCCGCCGCGAGTATTTCAGGGTCGGAAGTGTATTCGTAGTCGTACCACAGGATTCCCGGCCAGAAACCTTCGGTCCAGAGTTCCTTGCTTACGGGGCATAGTTTCCAGGTGCTGTCGCCCGGCGCGATATTCCTGGGAGACATGCCATATCCTTCCGGCAATATCCGGGCAAGGGTCCTTTCTGTCTGTTCTGCACAATAATCCAGCCCGTTCACGGCTTCCAAAACTGTCTCATCCCGGGAGGACGAGCATCCGAATGCCGTCAGGCAGACGGCTGCTGCTACCAATACACTTTTAGTCATATCTGTCAGTCAATAATTTATATTCCGTTCAGTCGAATCTGATCCAGTCGACATCGATCCATCCACGGTCCTTGCCTGTGCCGGCGCTTGAGCAGAACAGCCCTATCTTAGCGCCAATCCAGCGTCCTTCCCGTGCATGGAACTCTTCTCCTGCCGGCTTGAAAGACTTTCCATCCAGACTGTAGAAAAATCTGCACAGTCCGTTCTCGTCGGATTTCACCCTGAACCAGATGTCTGCCGTATATTTCGGTGTCGCCCCGCTTTCCACCATGGTCAGCGGTATAGTGGCGACAGTCGAGACCTTTTCGGCAGTCCCCTTGTCGGCGTCATGGCATGTGGCGAACTGTATTTCCGCTTTTTCACCGTTCCGCACGATGGCGGCGTATCCGTAGTCGAAACCCATCACGAGCAGCCCGGCCCTGTCTCCGTCACCTTTGGAGTTGAAACTCATTTTTGTGGTGGCAGTAAAGGCTTCTGCAGGCATTTTCTGCAGGAAGAGATCAGGGACTCCCCAGAGATTGGGTACGTTCTCCCTGTGTCCGTAAATCCTGTAGAATCCGTAACCGCTGCGGAAACCGAACCAGTCCTGCCTGTTTGCATGCCACTGCCACTGCAGTCCCGGTTCCGGAGAATCGAACTCGTCACTCATCGCCATTTCCGCGTCACAGGCAGGAAGGTCTGGCCGTTTCCATGTCCTTACGGGCTCTCCTCTCCCGTCTCCGTCCTCATCGTTGCCTATCACGCACCATCCGTCTTCCGTCCATTCCATCGGGTTGAGGTGGATGATTCGTCCGAACGGCTGTTTTTCCTGGAAATGTATGAACCAGTCTTCTCCCGAAGGAGTGTCTGTCCATGCCCCCTGATGAGGCCCGTTTATGTCAGAGCTCCCCTGGTCCATTACATTCCTGGCTTCATAAGGGCCATATATGTTTCTGGAGCGCATTACCAGCTGCCATCCTGTGGCCACTCCTCCGGCAGGCGCGAATATATAGTACCATCCGTTCCTCTTGTATATCTTTGCACCTTCTACGGTATGATGTCCGTCCCTGTTCCCGTCGAAAACCATCACCTCGTCCGATATGCATGCAGTGCCTTCCGCATTCATTTCACTGACAGTTATTATGCTGTTCAGTCCGCTGCGGCTTGCGGCCCACGCATGTGCGAGGTAGACTTTCCCGTCATCGTCCCACAGCGGAGACGGATCTATCAGTCCTTTCCCGGCTTTCACCAGCACAGGCTCCGACCATTTTCCGGCAGGATCCTGCGTCTTTACCATGAAAATGCCGAAATCGGGGTCTCCCCAGTAGATGTAGTACCACCCGTCATGGAACTTTATGCATGGCGCCCATACTCCTTTCCCGTGCTGCGGTACGGCGAAAAAGTCTTCCGGGACCAGTTTCTCAAGGGCATAATTTACTATCTCCCAATGCACCAGATCTGTAGAATGCAGGATAGGAAGTCCGGGGACGCAGTTGAACGAAGATGCCGTCATCCAGTAATCGTTACCTGTCCTGACCACGTCCGGATCGGAATAGTCCAGGCATATTACGGGATTCGTGAAAGTATCCTTTCCGTCCCTGGCTTCCATGCTTGTGCACAGAATGCAGGCGGACCATAGCGCTATGGCTTTCAGCGCGGCTGCCGATGTGAATGAGTTTTTCATTTTTTGCATGATACAGAAATTAATACGTTTCAATCCGTAAATTTACCTAACAGTTGCGCTGAATTATTGAATTATTTGTCAATTTTCTTGAAATCGGAAGCTTCAAGCCGGAATTTCTTTCCGTAGGCCCTTACCGTACATTCCTGGTCCGAAGTGTACCATATTTCCCCGTCTTTCACCACTACGGCTGCTTTGGCCGGTACCTTTGAGGAAATGCTGACATCATGGAATTCCGCGAAAGTGCCTTCCTGCATGAAAACCTGGACTTCCTGCTCCTGACCGTTTCCCGCGTTTTCAGGAAGCCGGCTGCCGAGGGCTATGACTGCATTGCAGCGGAGACCGCTGCACGCTGATTCCTGTATCCTGTCGGAACTTATTATGACGTCATGTCTTCCTCCGGCTTTACGTACTGAAATCCCCTCAGCATCGGAATTTTCTCCGCACGGAAGGTATTCCACATTTTCTATGGCGCCCGGGAGGTCTGTGCTGAACGGTTCGAAGACAGCCGTAAAAGGATGTGACCAGGCTTCACCGTACTGTCTGGCCACAAATGTCAGACACGGAGAATTCTTCACGTCATACGGCATGGGCATCCTGCTCAGTCCGTCTATGTACGGCGAATATGCCTTGAATACCTTCCTGTCCTTTTCGCCTTTCATCCACATTTTCATTCCTGCTTCGGTGCCGTCGCTGCAATTCATTGTGAATGTTCCCCGGACATCGTCGGCGGTCATGGCTGCGGACTTGTTCCACAGATATGAGTATGCGCTCAGGTGGGCTCCTGCGAATGCCAGTTCTTCCGTCGGTTCCGTAGGGACTGACAGTTCGCATACCTGTCCGATGTTATGGTAGAAATAGTCGTGCATCCTGTCCTTTCCGTCACGTCTGCGGGAGCGGAAAATATCTATGTAGTATCCGTTTTCAGGATCCGTGTTCACTATCAGCACCTGTCTCCGCTGGTCAGAATACGTTTCCGGCTCGATGAACCCGAAGTCTCCGCACATTATCCCGCGGTAGAAGCCGTCTTTCTGTCCCGGCTCCGGGTAGCAGCCTGTCAGTCTGAATCCATGGCAGGACTGCATCGTAGGATAGGAGGATATACCGTCGACGCAGACTGTATTGTGAGCCGGGAACTGTGAGTAGAATTCCCTGTGGTCCAGATTCGTATATCCCGAACCGCGTCCCATGTCGGGAGCCATTATGTACCCCTTTCCGTACAGTTCCATGGAAATTCCGTTCGCATGCATGTGATTCCCCATGGAGCCTGCGATGCTTATCATCAGGCTGTGCTGCGGATCCATTCCCGTGCGTGCGGCGAACCAGCTTACTTCCTCCGACCAGAATACCGGACTGACATAGTCTTCTATTTTCCCGGCCGGAATGTCGGGATCGAGTACTGCAGGCTTCATGGAAGTGAATGTGGAAACCTTCGCCGGAAGCGTTTTTACGCTGCCTGTTTTCCCGGCGTCAGGAACGAAACACTTGTACATTTCAGTGAAAATCCTTTCCTGTCCGGCCTTGCCGTGGATTTGTGCGTTGGTTATCATCCGCGGGAAATAGTCTGTCCTGAGAGGTCCGCAGTGAGTGTCTCCCCATCCGCAGATGATTCCGTTCGGGAACAGATATTCGGGTGTGGCCTCCACTGCGTCGGCCAATATCGGATATGCTTCCACGAGATCTATCCCCAGCACGGTGTCGAGAAGACTTGCAAAACTGCTCCATTCGGAAACCACCATGGTGGAATATCCGGGAGATTCTTTCCACAGTCCAGTGGAAGCATCGAAACCATAGTACATGAGTTTCCCGGGAGACCACTGGCGTATGGAACTTTCATTGAGGATTTCGTTCAGGAACCATTCGCGCCCCCTGCCGTCTTCGTAGCAGCTGTCGGGGCTCAGTATCAGGGCTATCCTGAGTACGAACTGGGCCTGGATAAGATTCCAGTTATTGTGCGGGACACCTCCTGCTATGATATTGTCCGCCCATTTTCTGAAAGCTTCTTCATAGACGGCCAGTTTTTCCGGCCTGGTTTCCTGCAGGTAGCCGTGCAGGAAATCATAGCATTCTGCGCATGATACGGCTATGTCCTCGTGTATCACCTCGAAGGATGTCAGTCCTATGAGAGTCTGCTGGTGCCCGTGGTTCAGGTCGACCGGTACATTCCTGTAGTAAAGTCCGGTCATGTAAGTGTCGAAGATATCCGCAGCGAATTCAGCGTACATGCGGTCTTCAGTCCACCAGTACAGGAAGGCGGCATCGCGGGCGAGATTCAGGATTTCGTAATTTATGGAAGTTATGTTTGTTCCGGTTTTCCCAGGCTCCACCTTTTCCAACGGTTCTCCCGGAAGGGTCTTGTTGTACATCCACAGTCCGGCAGTGTCCTGATATGGCCGGATGTCGGCCAATGCCGGTCTCCTGTAGTTCGATGAAGCCTCTCTCGCTCCTGTAAACCGTACTGTCGGGACCGGCGCATGCCCCTCGGCATGCGAATACACTTCCCCTTTCACATATACGTCCGTAGCGTGAGTATCCCAATACATCTGCAGCCTGCTCACTATCCATTCAGGATCGGTGACATGCCTTTCGGCAAACGGCCGGATCTTCGCGACAAGTCCTTCCATGGCCTTTTCCCCGGCTCCGGTCTCCAGCAGTTCCACGATGCCTTTCCTGCATTCTGCTCCGTCAGTCATTCTCGGATATTCCGTGCCGAGTTCCGGTATTTCCAGCCGTGTCTGTGCGGCAGAGACTGCACAGACTGCGATGAACGCTGCAGATATCAAAATTCTTTTCATGTGATTATCCTTGGTTTACAATGAAATCCATTATTCCGTATTTCCGGAATACTGTCATTTCACCGTGATGTCATGTATGTATTCATTCGTAATTACATTGTCTAAGCTCTTCATTTTCCGACCGCCGATGCGGACATTGTCGAAGACGATTCCATTGACCGTACGGTCATCGTCGTAGCCTTTTATAAGAGAAGGATTCACGTCTTTGATGCCGGCGCAGCTGATGTTCCTGAATACTACGTCCGAAACGGAATTTCCCGGCGCAGAGCAATATTTGCTGTTGAATACTATCTCCACGTGGAAGAGCTGCCCTTCCTCGATCCGCTCCACGCGGATATCTTCGTAGAGTATATGGCCGATACGGTTCATGTCTCCGCAGCAGATGGCCATGCATCCCTGATAGTCAGGGTCATCTTCGTCATGTTCCAGTACGTCGATGTTCCGGAACGTGATATTTTCTATCGCATTGCCTTTCCCGTCGCCCGTGTAGCCGTGTATCCCCATGTTCATAGGGTGGGCGATATCGGCCCAAAGGACGGAATTCCTGACTGTTATGTTACGAGTGTCGCCTCTGTATTCCCACCGCGGCCCGTATATGGCGATACAGTCATCGGAGTTGCGCATGAATACGTTGTCTATATCGATGTCGCTGCTGCTCATCACGTCTATGCCGTCACTCCATCCCTGGTAGCTGAACGACCGGAGGTTGATGATATTTATGCCGCGGCTCTGGCCTCCCAGGAAAGTGTAATGTCTGGGATTTATCACGATTATGTCCTTTACCAGGATGTTTTCGGAATATGTAGCCTGAATGCCTCTCTGCGGGGTCACCAGAAGGCCGCGTCCGCCGATAGTCACGTTTCTGACCGAATCGCAGATGAGGGTGCCTTTCACCACGGCTCCGGGGGCAAGATATACATGTGTGAACGACGGTATCCTGAATCCGTCTTCACCTTCTGCCGGGGTATGCACTCCGGCGGCGAAATACATCACTCCCTTGTCTTCGGGGTCAGGAACATCTTTTTCGGGAGAGTTTGTGAATATATGCAGATTGCGGTGCCGGTCACCGTCAAATTCCACGGAAATGTTCTGCGGATAGTCGAGCGTGAATGTCAGGATGTTGTCTTTCAGCCGGCTGCGTATCCCTCGTGACAGAGGCCTGATTTCCGCGGCATGTGCCATGCCGTTGTTTTTCTTTACCATGACCTCCACCTTGCCGGTGAAATCGAAATATACCATGGATGCTTCGGAAGGTGCATCCATGTTTACCTTTACCTTGTACTCGTAAAGATCCTGCCATTCGCCTCCAGGTATCCTGACCTTGACGGTGAAGTCATCGTTGTGCATGGCGTAATATATGCCCTGGGGTACAGGATGGGTGACGAGTACGGATGTCCCGTCGCTTACGGATGTGCCTCCGTACAGCGTTTCATTGCCTGCGGCGGCCCGGACAGGAAACAGGGCAGCCGCCAGCAGGAGGGCAGACAGGGATATTGCCCGGAAGGGCATTTTCCCGGCATGGTTTTTCATGATCATTTTCAGAATTGTGTTCATGGTCGGTTACAGTATGGCTTTCGCAGACAGTTTTCTGACGCCTTTCATGTTTTCTTTTGTCGCAGGAATGAACTGCATGGCGGCGCCTCCTTTGGCTTTCAGGTCGAACTTCAGCATGTCTCCGCCTTCGATGAGCCAGCTTGCCGCCCTGACACCTGTAGGGGTATCGGCACTGTCATCGTCAGTGTAGGTTTTCATGACATATTCCACTCCTTCTTCGAGAAATTCCCCGGTAGGAATCATGACCCGGCAGGCGTCGTCTCCGGAAATCGCCCCCGCAAACCACCGGTCGCCCGAACGGCGGGCAATGACGACATGTTCTCCTATGCTGTCATCGATTACCCTGGTGTCATCCCATACGACAGGGACATTGTCGAAAAATTCGAGTTCGGGCACATCTTTCACCCTGGCAGGAGTGTCGTACCAGTAGAGTGTCTGCAGTGGGGAGAAGAAGATTACAGGGAATGCCAGCTGATGGGCGTGCGTGTTCTTTATGCGCGGGTCGAAGTAGCATACGGTGTAATCTCCTGCTCCGCAAAGCATGCGTGTAAAAGGAAGGATAGCGTCATGACTGGCTGAAGGAAATTCTTCATTTCCGCGTATTCCTTCCTGGGTAAGTAAGTTAGGATAAGTGCGGGAATAGCCTGTCGGCCTGTATTCGTCATGTATGTTTACCATCAGGTGATGCTTCGCCGCCAGTCTGACGAGGCGGTGCACATGTTCTGCCCAGTGCTGGTTGCAGAACTGTACGAATCCGAATTTCACGCCTGCGACTCCCCATTTTTCGAAAAGAGGGAAAAGTTCCTCCGCCTGTGTCTGCAGGGCATGCTGGTTCACGTACAGCCAGACGCCTACGCCTTTCTCCTTTCCATAGGCTATGATTTCAGGCATGTCCAGTTTCGGAATCACCTGGGTGGCATCGCTCCTGAAGTCGAATTCAGGGCCGTACCATTTGGCGTCGAAAAGGATGTACTGCATGTTGCGGGCTGCGCAGAAGTCTATGACTGCCATGGCGTTTTCAGTGTTCAGCCTGGTTTCGCGCATGATTTTGCCAGGTTTTATCCAGCTTTCGTCAGCTATGGCGCACGCATCGTTGAGGTTCAGGAATATGTCGTTGTTTTCCAGAAGTCTGCCCAAGCTCGGAGCTGCCATTACCACTCTCCACGGCATTCTGTACGGTGTGACGACATCGGTGCCGTCATCATTCAGTGATGCGATGACGGTATTCGGCCTGGCACCGAGTCTGAGTTTCATGCGCGGGAAATCAGTCTGGCCGGCTTCTCCTACCGATGCATAGAGGCTGTCGCTGATTTTTACAGTCATGGGACGCTCGCATTCGTCCTCCCAGCCCTTGAACGGTCTGAGCCGGTATTCTCCCTGAGCCCAGGAGGTGTACCATGCGAGACTGCCTTCAGGAAAACAGAATTCAGTATTGTCCGCCTTTATGCGGTGATAGATGGCCGTAGGATGCATCGGGAGCATATACCTGAAAGCTATTCCTTCATCGTATGCGCGGAACTCTATGTCTATTCCGTATCCCGTAGCATCATCGGAAGTGAAATGGAGGACAAGCCCCCTGTATGCATCCCTGACTGACGAACGTTCGCCGTAGCTGTTGTGCCAGACCGTGTCCCTGCATGTCATGGTCGTATCCGAAAGCTGCAGCCTGTCGAACCATTTTTCCGGCTGGCTGAATTTTTTGCCCATGGCATGCTCCCATACATGGTTGTCTATGGTAAGATCCATGCCGGAAGAAATTATTACGGGCCGGCCGTCATAAAAAGTAGAATACCGGATTCCGCAGGTTTCCGCACCTTCTCCGGATGATACTTCTATCAGAATTTCCTGGAGACCGTCAGGAGATGTTACAGTGTATTCCTGAGCATTGACGATGCAGGCGGCAATTATAGCCGCAGAAACAGACAAGATTTTTTTCATGACCTTCAAGTTTTCCATTATTGCCCGGTTTCCGGGCAATAACATGATGGTTCATTCCCGTCGACCTATTAATTATACGTATAACGTTTTTGTTTTACTCATGGAAAATCTGAAAAAATGGTATCTTTGAAAGATTGAAACCACATGACGACACTATGAAACTTTTATATTGGGCAGTTCCGGCGCTGGCTTTTCTGTTTCTCGCGCCGTCCGGACTGCATTCAGAGCCTTATCCGGAATTTTCAGACGGCTATCTGTTCAGAATGCTGGATACTTCGAGCGGACTTCCTGACAATAATGTCCGGAATATGACCATGCTTCCCGACGGACAGATGTGCATACAGACTTCCACGATGCTGAGCCTGTACGACGGGGCTTCATGCAAGAGCTATAAATACAATCCTATCGAAATCCCTTATGCCGAATACAGCGGGCTAAACAATTCTTATCTGGACAGGACGGAAAATCTCCTGTGGTGCACAAGCCGCGACCATATATGGATTTTCAACCTGAATACCAGAAGTTTCGAATATGACATATCCGGGCGGTTTTCAAAGTACGGACTGGAAGATGAGGATATAGGCAACCTTTTCATAGATTCGGAGGACAATTACTGGGCAGTTGCCGGAGATGCAGGTCTTTTCAAGTGCGACAGGAAAAGCGGAAAATCCGAAAAGATAGATCTGGCGCCGGATGTCAGAGGACCTCTTCTCATGGCCCAGTCCGGAAACAGTCTGTGGATACTTTCCATAAACGGCATACTGTCGGAATATGACATGTCTCTCAAGACGATCGTAAACGTGGTGAGGCTGGCCGGCATCTGCGACGGGGAAAGCGAAGTCAGCAGGATGGATATGGTCATCACTTCCGGAGGAGACGTATGGGCGATGTCCGACCGCGCCCTCGTCTTTTACGATACGGATACCGGTGACCTGAAGTCCGTGGCGGGAATCCTGTCCGGCGGCAGGGATCTTTATACGACCATATCTATCGACAGTATGGATAATCTGTGGGTTGGGACGGCACGTTCCGGTGTCAGTCTTATAGACGGGACTACAGGAGAGATAACGTCCTTCCCGTATCTGGAACAGACCAACGGAAAGAAAATATATCCGCATACCGATATTTCGAAGATTTACGCCGATCCCAGGGGAGGAATATGGATAGCCACGCTGTCGGAAGGCCTTCTTTTCTGGCACAAGGACATATATCATCTGCATACTGTGAATTCTTCGTCCCTTTCATCGGGAAAGATGCCTGACGAGGGCGTCAAATGCATGGTTGCGGACAAGGACGGGACGGTGCTGGTAGGGACCATAAACGGTCTGCTGCGGTATGATCCGCGGAATGATTCCATGACAGTCCCGTATCCTGAACTGTCGAGGGAGCTGTGCATTAGCCTGTACCGTGACAGCATGGACAGGATCTGGCTCGGAACTTTCTATAACGGGGCATTCTGTATCGACGGAGGGAAGATCAGACATTATGTATTTCCCGGCACATCCAGCGCCGAGCTTTCCTATTATGCTGAAAAGCCCAACCTGAATTGTGTCAGGGCATTTTATGAAGATTATCTCGGTAATTTCTGGATCTCGGTTTACGGCGGTGTCGGAAAGTTCGATATCGGTGACGGTACAATAGAAATGCTGAGAGATTCGCATCCTGAAGTCACGCGCTTCATGATAGTCAGGGATATATGCGACCATGGCGACGGTCTGCTGCTTATGTCCGGTGACAACGGTCGTTTCCAGTATTCTCCGGCTGAAGACAGGGTGGATACAGATCTGCATTCTGTCAGGTGCTATACAAAGAGCAACCAGGCTGTCCTCGACATGCGCAATCTGCTGTGGATAGCGACTTCTGACGGGATTTCCATAACAGACCTCAACGACCGGACCGTTTATTCCGTGGGAATGGATGACGGACTGCCGAATGACAATGTCATCAGCCTGACTGCCGATGACCTGGGCAATATCTGGGCTGCCACGTTCAACTCCATTTCCAGAATCAAACCCGTGAAAAGGGATGACGGATATTTCTTTTCCGTTTCCAATTTCGGCGAGAATGACGGGGCTACGGCAGGCGCATTCTTTCAGAATTCCGTGCTGAAACATCCGGACGGGTTCATCTATTTCGGAGGCGCCCACGGTATGACCATAGTCCGTCCCGACAGAATGTATCAGGACTCTTTCGATATTTCCCCGCAGATTTCCGACATTTCCGTGGCCGGAAGAAAACTCGATTCCTGGAATATCCCTGACGGCGGAATCCGTCCGGGGGGGGGTAGCATCGGATACGGAGACCCGGACAGAGGCAGGATTCATCTGGATCTGAAGCACGATGAGTCCTCTCTGACGTTCTGGTTTTCCAATATGAATTATATTAACCCGACTCATACGTCGTACCGCTATATTCTGGTGAATTTCGACAAGGAGTGGAATGAACTGCATTCCCAGAGTCTCGGAAAGGCGACGTACACTTACCTGGAGCCGGGAGATTACGTATTCAAGGTTTATGCGGCGGACAACGGCACGGACTGGAGCCGCATTCCTGCGGAAATCAGTTTTACCATACATCCTCCTTTCCGGAAAAGCATGCTGGCTTACATGATTTATTTTTCAGTCCTGGCAGGAGGTACGGTCCTGGCCGTATATTTCTATCTCAGGAGGAAAAAAGAGCAGATACTGGTGGACAGAAGGATTCAGATGCAGAAGCAGAGGGAAGAACTGGATCAGATGAAGTTCAGATTTTTTACCAATATCTCGCATGAACTGAGGACACCGCTGTCGCTCATCCTGCTGCCTCTCGAAAGCATCATGAAGGAGAACAGGGATTCCGCCTTTTATTCCAAACTGGAGACCATGCATAATAATGCCCGCGAGCTGCTGTCGCTTGTGAACCGCCTGCTGGATTTCCGCAAGCTGGAGATGGGCGGCGAAAAGCTCCGCCTGGTAAAAGGGGACATGGCGGAGTTTGCATCCGATATAGTTTCGTCATTCATGGAGGCGGCCCAGCGGAAGAATATAAGCCTGGTGCTGGAAAACGGTCTGGACAGGCCTGTGATGGCTTTCGACAAGTCCCAGATGTCAAAGATTCTGAATAATCTGCTGTCAAATGCCATGAAATTTACTCCGGAAGGCGGATACATCTCTCTGGAACTGTCGCAAGTCAGCGAGGATGGCAGGGACGTCCTTCGGATAGATGTGTCCGATACGGGCACCGGGATACCGCAGAGCGACCTGGAACATATTTTCGACAGGTTTTACCAGAGCGGGAATGCCATGATGACTACCGGTTCAGGAATCGGTCTCAGCCTCGTAAAGCAATATGCGGAAATGCATCACGGCAGGGTAGGGGTTTCGTCCGAAGTGGGAAAAGGGACCGTGTTCAGCGTCTGGATTCCGATGGACCTGGAACTGTCCGGTGAAGGTACGGAAGCACAGAGCCAGACTATTGCCGCCGGACAGGACGGAGAACATGCTGATGCAGGACACGACAGACGGGAAGACCGCAGGTCAGTGATGATAGTGGACGACAATGAAGATTTCCGTACCTACCTGGCGTCCGAACTGGGAAAACGTTACGATGTAGTTACAGCTCCTGACGGAGAGACTTGCCTGAAACAGATACAGTCGGTACAGCCTGATGTCCTGGTCTGCGATGTCATGATGCCTGGGCTGGACGGAGTGGAAGTGACCAAACGCCTGAAAGGACACATAGAAACGTCTCACATACCGGTAATCCTGCTGACTGCGAGGACCTCGGATGACATCCGGCTGGAAGGCTATGAAACCGGCGCAGACGCATATCTGACCAAGCCGTTCAAGATGGATATTCTGGAGGCCAGGATCAGGAATCTTATAGAAGACAGGCAGAGGAGGATTTCTTCTTTTTCTGCAGATACCGATATAAGGCCTGCGAATGTGGCTGTGAATTCGCTGGATGAGAAGCTGATGGACAAGATTATGGAGTCTGTCCAGCGAAATATGGACAATCCTGACTATTCAGTGGAGGAACTGTCGTCGGATGTGAGCATGCACAGAATGAACCTGTACCGGAAGCTCCAGTCTCTGGTGGGGATGACTCCATCGGAGTTCATCAGGACCATCCGGCTGAAACGGGCCGCGCAGATAATCACTGAGCGACCTGACATATCGCTGGCCGAACTTTCCGATATGGTCGGATTCAACACGCCGAAATACCTCACCAAGTATTTCAAGGAGATGTTCGGCTGCACGCCTTCACAATATGCCCGTAAATAAATGCAATGTCGACATTGCAACTTTTTTAAAAATTGCAATATTTATATTGCAATTTTTGTATATTTGTTTCCTGAAGTGGAAAACATAGAAGAATATGGATGTATTGAGAAGAACTTTTCTCCAGAAGATAGAAGGGACATCGGTGAATTTTGTACGATACCTTCATGACCGGATACGCTGGGACTCCAGGCTGGTAGCGATTCTCGGTGCGAGAGGTGTGGGTAAATCTACACTTATACTTCAGCATATAAAGTTGCATGAGAATCCGGAGGAAGTCCTGTATGTGTCTGCGGATGATATTTATTTCTCTACACATCGTCTGGTCGATTTGGCATACGACTTTTATCTAAATGGAGGGAAGGCTCTATATATTGATGAGATACATAAATATCAAGGCTGGTCTACTGAGATCAAGAACATTTACGACAGCTATCCCGATCTGAGAGTAGTTTATACGGGGTCGTCCATTCTTGAGCTGGAAAAGGGCGGAGCGGATTTGAGCAGACGGAAACTTGAATACCGCCTTTACGGACTTTCATTCCGGGAATATCTGTCCATCTCGGAAGGTATCGACCTGCCGGTCAATACTATTGATGATATTTTGAACCACAAAGTAACGTTCCCGTACAGGGATTTTCGTCCGGTAGCCTTGTTCAAAAAGTATCTGGAGAGCGGCTATTATCCGTATTTCAAGGAAGCCGGCTATCAGTCGAGGCTTCTGGCTGTGATCAATCAGGTGCTGGATAATGACATAAAGGATTTTACCAGAATGTCGGTTTCTACAGCCAGGGCGTTGAAGAAACTTATGTATATAGTGGCCCAGTCGGCCCCGTTCAAGCCTAATTACAGTAAGATAGCGGAGGATTTGCACCTGAACAGGAATCTGGTTGCAGACCTGGTTGTTTACCTCGAAAAGGCCCAGCTGCTCAATATTCTGAGAGACGGGACATGGGGGATAAGTTCTTTGGGAAAGGTCGAAAAAGTTTATCTGAACAATACGAATATAGCTTACGCCATCGCCGGTGAGGTGACAAATGTAGGCAATGCAAGGGAGACTGCATTCTTCTCAATGGTAATGCCTGTAGCTGACATAGTTTCCTCGCCCGCGGCAGACTTCAGGGTCGGAAAATATACTTTCGAAGTCGGAGGCAAGAGCAAGTCACAGCGTCAGATAAAGGATGTCCCGGATGCCTATATCGTAAAGGATGATATAGAGTACGGGTACATGAATGTCGTCCCGTTATGGACTTTCGGATTTCTGTACTGAAAGCGGGAGGATGGTACGTAGATTAGAGAGATTTCGAAGTCTCCGTTATTTAAGGACGCGGATCAGGAGGGGTTCCATGACCCTGTAGCCGGCCAGACCCGGATGGACACTCTCCCTCAACGAGTGCTGGTTTTTGCCGAAATCCTCACTCATTGAGGGAATTATTTTAAAAAAGAGGCCGACTCAAAAGGGTATTTTCTGCGTTACGCTCGATTCGAAAATCCTCATGTACACCAGTACACTGCGGTTTTCTTATCTTCGCAAGCCTTGAAATTCCTCCTTTTGAGTCAACCCCATGTTTATAAAGTATATAAGGTCAGAACTGACTATTCGGCAGGAGTGTTTTCGCCGGCAACGGCTGCTTCGGTTTGGTCAATCATGGCCTGGATTTCTGAAGTGTTGTTGAAGAAGCCTATCCAGTAGATTTTATACGTAGGTGCCTCAATATCCACTTTGTTTTTATCTTTTAACGTAACTTTAAGATCGGCAATTTTAAATTGGAATGCCTGATTAGCTTTAAAAGTTGTAAATTCATTAGTCGGAAGGAATGTCCCATTTCCAAAGTCACCAAGCATATCATAGTACCATACATTCGTGTTTGCAATATCGGTTTTGATTGCCCCTGTTTTCCCGTTTGCGGAATTCTTTCCATGCCATTGTCCAAATGTTGCAGTGTCAAATGTAATACGTCCGGCTATATTCTTATCATCCACATTGACTTTAGCACCAGATTCGGCAGGAATCGCAATGTTGCCATCCCTGACAATATATTCAACATCGGACATGATTGCACAATAACGATACGTTCCGATATTTACATCAAACCCTGTCTTAATTCCGAAGTCGCTTCTGAAAGTATAGTATGGCTGGTCAAGTTCTACTACATTATCACCATTTTTTTGAGTCGTTGTATAAGTAGAACCCATTGTTACAGCTGCATAGTGTGGGTTTGTCGCATCTAATATGCCATTATTCCCAGCAGTCCACGAATTCGCTCCTCCATTTTCAGAACCGAACTTCCAAACCATAGCACCATCGTTGATTGATTCTTTTGTTAATTCAAGGAGTGGCATTTCGATTACTTTACCTGATGTAAACTCAATAACAGAAGTTTTTCTTCTGTAATAGCTGAAGTCTGCTGTTCCTAATGCATCTTCGGGCTTTTCGGCCAGTACTTCGAGCGTTACAGATTTGGCCTCCGATGCAGAAACTACAAAATATATTTTTTCAGGAATGTCAGATAATGCAAGAGGTTCATCAAAATTTAACTCATAATCGGCATTCTTGTAATTTATCAAATTTGCAGTTGTCGGAGTATAGAGTTTTGCTTCCTTGATGGCAATGTCGCCGGTGAGGGTGTAGCAGATGACTGCGGAACCTGCATCAGCTGCGGAGAACGTGATGTTCTCGCCTTCGATAGAAGAACTCTGGAGCAGAACCGGGACTGAGCCGTATGTCTGAGTGGTCGGTACGGTCAGCTTTCCGTCATTGTACGCCTCATACGGATAGTATGCCGCTTTCAGAGCGAATGTTTCAGGTACCTCAGTCTTGATGAGGGTGTTAGCTTCGCCCTCAGGCTTGCTGACAGTTCCCTTGTAAACGTTTGTGCCGTCTGTAAGGGCGATTTCGTCACCGTCCTGGAAATAAGCGGAGATTTTTCCGTCGGCCGGCTCTCCGAAGTTCACTTTAGTGGAAACACCGTCTGCTATGGTCGCGGTGTATTCACGATATACGAGATTCTGTCCCTCTGCCGGTGCTGCTATTTCCTCCTTGTTGCAAGCGGTCAGGGCCATTGCTGCCATGGCAGCCCATAAAATACTCTTTTTCATTGTTCCGTAAGTTTTAATGTTGGATGATTACTCCCAGTTGTCTACTGACGTGTAGTCGAGATCCTGGATGTTGAGCTGCGATGCAGCGAAGCCCGTTTCCGTCTGCACTGTGCAGACTGTCATTTCCGGAGCGGCATACGCTCCTGAAAATTCGATTTTAGTGTTTTGTTTCATAATAATGGTTTTATAACGTTATAAAAAAGTGTTTCCTGCTACTCCTGATAAAACAGAAGCGTGCCCCATCCGATCTGGTCGAAAGCGCTGCTGTTCGACCCGTAGCGTGAGTCACCGGCGCCCCCGTCTCCTGTCAGGGTGCCGTCAGTGTATCTGAGCTGCTCTGCGAACTGTTTAGTGTAATACAGCTGGCTGTCGCTCAGGCCTTGGGACTTGTAATGATTGTAAATCAGGTCCCAGCAAGGCCTTTCGGTTCCTCTGCCTTCCGCAGATATCTCAGTATGGGTTGCTCCGTGGTTTCCGGAACATCCGCAGCCCTCCGGACAATACTCGTACTGCATGAACGGCATCTCGACAGGACTGTCGATGTCTCCTGAATTGTATCTTGCAGTGTATTCGAACATCGAAAGGACCAGGTCGTTTTCCAATCCATAGAAATCCAGGCCTATGTTCCAGGCCATCTGGCAGAGCTCGGCACACATTGAAGTCACGAGCGTGGCATGTCCCTGGTCACGTCCCGACTCCATGCACTGTGCTATCGGGGTCGATGTCAGGCCGGCAGGGTCGGGAACCGGGGCATACGGGATCATGTTGTGCAAGGCACCGCTGCCTTCACCCTCCCGGAACTGCTTGTTCACGTATGAGACCATTTCCGGGCTGTCGGTAAAAATGCCTATGGCCATGATGGATGCCAGATTCGCCAGTTCCCAGTTCGACCAATAGTGGAGATCGCAGTTTTCGCTTCCGCCATGGTTGTCGATGAACCATTTGTTGTTCGGATACCATACGGATAGAAGCCATTCCTTGAAGTCTGCCAGGTCGGATGCCTCCCATCCGTCATAGTCGCGGAGAAGTTCAGCGGCATTGGCGAACTGATAGCCCTGGAATCCTGCGACAAGGTACATGTTCTTGTCATTGGCTGTAATCAGCCTGCAGACGTCAGCCCATTCATTCAGGATGTCTATTGCCGCGTCGGCATATTGTTTATCACCTGAAATCCTGTACCGTAGTCCGAGCTGGAAGGCTGCCGCCGCATCACGGCAGGCATTCATGTAGTTTTCCTTGCTCACACCTGTCCCGGTGGCATCTCCGCGGACCAGAATCTCCACAGGAGACGCAGTATAAGAAGACTGGGCGTATCTGTTGCTGCAGAGCCGGTTCCACGCGGCGTAGACCGGATCGGAGCTGTCAGCTCTCCTGACGGCTGTCTTTACACGGTCGATGTCGGCTTCGGTGACGTATGCGCACGGATGGTCATACAGGCCGAGTTCGGCCTCGGTTTCCGCTATCATGGCTTCGATGTCCTCCATATTGTTGAAAAAGCCTATCCAGTAGACCTTGTACGTAGGAGCGGTACCGCCATTGACCGACAGGTCAGCTACCTTGAATTGGAAGCTTTCAGCGGCGAAATCCTGGTAGGAGAGGGTACTGGTCCAGACCGTGCCCCGTGAAAATTCCGACAACATGTCGTAGCATAGGACGTTGACACCGTCTGCCTTTGTGTCGAATCTGCGATAATTGACATTGCTGCCGTAGTCACCGAGCAGGGAAGTGTCGAAAGTGACATTGGGCCCTTTGGAGATGCTGCCTCCGCCGGTATAAGGATTCTCCATGCTCGACATCACGGCTAAATACCTGTAGGTCCCGCAGTTCGCCTGAAATGCCGAAGCATTCGCGATATCACCGCGGTAAGCTCCTGACGACAGCTGCGTCATGGTCACGGTAGCGTAATGAGGATTGGCGTCATTATCGATGGAGGCTCCGGATGTCCTGACTGTCCATCCGCAGGTTCCGTCCCCGTCAGTGCCGAATTTCCAAAGTACGGCCCCTCCTGAAATATCGTCTTTTCCCAAAGCAAGAGGGCCCAGGTCGATGAAACTTCCGGCCTTGAGGTTGAGGCAGTTTACATTTCTCCTGAACAGGTTCGAGTCCGCCCCTTCCACGTCATCTGTCTTGAATTCGAAGGACAGCCATGCCTGAGGCCTCGCATTTACGGCAAAATATACGTCGTACGGCTCGCCGGAAAGGCTGTGTCCTGAACTCCATGTCATGGTATGGGCCGGAGTGTCATTGACCGAAGCATTTTCCTCGTTAATGTGGAGGATGATTTCTTTCAGCCGGACGTTCCCTGTCAGGGTAAAGCGGACCAAAGCCGACGGTACTTCTTCTGAAGCCGTAAATGTGAATGTTTCCCCGTCATCGGTAGCTCCGGTCAACAGAACCGGATTCACGTCAGGATACTGTCTGGCAGGCACTGTAAGCCGGCCTGTTTCCTGGTCGAACGAATCATACGGGTAATATGCGGCAGCAGGCACAAAACCTTCAGGTACGTAGGCCGTGAGTTTCTTTCCGTCTTCGGCTACAGTCCCTTCTGCCACGGTATGCATGTCGGCACTCACCAGGGCGATACGGTCCCCGGCATCGAAGGATGCCGGAATGGTCAGTGCGCCCTCATCTCCGACGGGTTTTCCGAAACTTACTTTTGTGGAAACCCCGCCATCGATGACGGCAATGTATTCGCGCAGGATGAGATCTCCTTCAGATGACGGTTCTATTTCTTCCGTCCTGCAGGAAGCGAGTGTCAATACCGCTGCTGCGATTATGTATGCGTACCTTTTCATTTATATTTATAGGAAGAATCGTTTTGCTTTTCCGTCAGTTCTGATAGAACAGAAGCGTACCCCATCCGATCTGGTCGAAATTTGCAGTCGTCTCCGCTCCGTCCTTATTGTTATATCTGCTGTCTCCTGCCCCGCAGTCTCCCGTCAGCTCCCCGTCTGTGTACCGAAGCTGTTCGGCGAATTGCTTTGTGTAATGCAATTGCTTGTCACTCAGTCCTTCAGACTTGTAGTGGCTGTAGATCAGGTCCCAGCACGGACGGATGGTTCCACGTCCGTCAGAAGACACAGCCGTATGTATGGCGCCGTGTGTCTGGTTCCGGCATTCGCAACCAGTGCAATAGCTGTATTCGGTGAACGGCATTTCTACAGTCGGATAAGGATTGCTGTTGTACATCGCAGTGTATTCGAACATCGAAAGCACTAAATTGTCCTCCATGCCCCAGAAATCGATGCCGATATTCCATGCCATCTGGCACAATTCGGCGCAAACGGCAGAAACTAGAGTTGCATGTCCCTGGTCTCGTCCGGACTCCATACATTGTGCTATAGGGGTCGATGACAGGCCGGCAGGGTCTGAAACCGTGGCATAAGGGATCATGTTGTGCAAAGCCCCGCTGCCTTCACCCTCGCGGAACTGCCGGTAAACGTATGTTATCATTTCCGGATTTTCCGTGTAAATTCCGATGGCGAGAATGGATGCGAGGTTCGCCAGCTCCCAGTTCGACCAATAGTGGAGGTTGCATACATTTGTACCGCCGTGCGAATCGATAAATCCTTTGTTTATGGAATACCATACATCGATAAGCCACTGTCTGAATGCGTTTTGGTCGGCCTCGGCCCATCCGTCATAGTCGCGGAGAAGTTCTGCGGCATTGGCGAACTGATAGCCCTGGAATCCGGCTGCAAGATTGAAGTCAGCATCGTTGGAAGTAATCTTTTTACATGTAGCAGCCCAGTCGTTGAGAATCTTCACAGCTGTGGTCGCATAATCCGTGTCTCCGGAAATCTGGTAGCGGAGAGCCAGTTCGAAAGCCGCCGCGGCATCCCGGCCGGCATTGAGTACATTCTGGCTGCTTACTCCGGTTCCGGTAGGATCGCCACGGACAAGTATTTCCACTGGATTTGCCGTATATCCTTTTACGGCATATTTGCTGTTGCAAAGCTCCAGCCAGCATTTGTATGCGGGGTCGGTCTCATCAGCAGCTGCAACTGCCGCTTTTGCCCTGTTTATGTCATCCATTGTCACATAAGCGCACGGATGGTTGAATTCGTAAGTTGTCGGATAGACGAACTCTTCTTCCTCCTCCTTTGGAGTAAGGTCCACCTCGCCTTCATAGAGGAAGTCGGTGCAGGCTCCGGCACAAATAAGTGCCGGAACTGCAGCCAATATCGTTATCAAAGTCTTTTTCATGTTTTCTATATCTTTATGA
>CALUSC010000026.1 GCA_944323345.1 uncultured Bacteroidales bacterium
ATAGTGATAACAGCCTGCGCCAGCAAGTACGGAGACTATTTCACAGGCGGTGTCGGGAGTACGCTCTGGGTGGACGAGTTCGAATTCGTGTACGATCCCGATGAATTGTCCGAATAAGGATATTTGATATGAAAAGATTTCTTTTGACGGCGATGGTTTTATTGACAGGTGCGGTATCCGCATCTGTCAATGCCTTTGCCAAAGACACTACGGCAGTAGTCAGGGGGTTCGACCGCGGCATCGGGAAGTCCAACACGGTCTTCATCCCCAAAGGTACAGTGGGGGCAGGCGTATCTCTGGCCTACCATGACTACAGCATCGGGAACATGGCCGACGATTCCGGTTATGCCGCGCTCTTTTCGCTGATTCAGAATCTGCACGGGAACATGACTTCGTTCAGCATATCCCCTTATGCTTCCTATTTCGTGGCAGACAACCTGTCGGTAGGAGCCAGGTTCGACTATGGCAGATCGGTGCTCGGACTCGACAATGTGGATCTGACCCTTATGGATGACATGGCGTTCTCCCTGCAGGGATTCCGGTATTTCAAACAGTCGTACACCGGAGCGCTGACAGCCAGGACATATATCCCGTTCGGCACCAGCAAGCGCTTCGCCATGTTTACCGAAGTGAGGGCGACAGGCAGTTACGGCCAGGCCAAGACCTACAAGATAGTGGAAGGGGAGAAATTCGGTACATATCAGGATATATACAGCGCTGAACTCGGTCTGGTACCTGGGGTCATGGCATTTCTGACTGATGAAGTGGCCTTCGAAATCTCGGTAGGTCTTCTCGGTTTCAATTACCAGAAAGTAGAGCAGGTGACGAACCAGGTGGAGAAAAGCCAGATGGAGAACAGCGGGATAAATTTCAAGGTGAACCTTCTGTCCATAGGTTTCGGACTCTCGTTCTATATTCCTACCGGACACGGTTACGCCAAGAAACCCGGGGAGGTGAAATGATATGAGAATAGCCGGGTACATAATTTCAACGATATTGGCCGTTTTTGCTGCAGTTTCATGTCTTGTGGAGAATGATATGTCCTATCCGCATGTCTATGCGGAGGTGACGGCTTTCGCGGTGGACGGTCAGGTCTCTGCCGATATCGATCCTGATACCAGGACAATATCTGTCGTATTGTCCGAAACTGCGGACATGACTTCTGTCATGGTTACGGAATTCGCTTTTACGGAGGCAGCCACGTGCGATGACCTGAAAAACGGCGATATAATAGATCTGTCTTCTCCTGTAAAAATAGTCCTGGATACGTACCAGCATTATGAATGGACCATTGTCGCCACACAGCCGATAGAAAGGTATGTGAAGTGCCAGGGCCAGCTGGAGGATGCCGAGATAGACACGGAGCACAAACTCGTTTATGTCAGGGTATCCGACAGCGAGGACCTGTCGGAAATAATTTTCGAAAGCATAAAACTGGAGCTGGAGGGTGCAGTATTCAAAGGTTATGAAGACAATGACGGGAACCTGGTAGCTGATACCGGATTTCCGCTTACCCTCGACTGCAACCGTTGGAGATACTTCATTTTCGAACATAAGGGAATGCAGACAAGATGGGGCGTGAACGTAGTGCTGATGAATGTGAAACTTTCTCTCTCTCAGACGAATGCCTGGGCTGTCCGTGCTGATGTATCAGCCGTTTTCGACGGCAGCGGCCAGCCGTATTTCAGATACGGCCTGTCCGGTTCGGACGTATGGACAGATGTGACGGATGTCAGTATTTCAGGCTCGGAAGTATCGGCCACGATAACCGGTCTTACGCCTGCTACGGCCTATGATCTCATGGTTGTGAACGGGGATGTTTCCGAAGAAGGCAATTTCACTACGGAGGAAGCGGCCCAGGTGGAGAATTCCGATTTCGATGACTGGTACAAGAACGGCTCCGTCTGGATGCCTGACCTCAGTGCCGATTATCACGTATGGGATTCCGCCAATCCCGGTTCCGGTTCGTTCGGCATCACTCCGACTACCCCGGAAGAGGTAGACGTGGCGGTGTCAGGACAGGGCAAGAAGGCTGCGAAACTTGAAAGCAAGAAAGCGCTGATAGTGCTTGCTGCCGGAAACATATATACCGGCAAATTCGGTGGAACATCCGGTCTGGGCGCATCCATTGACTGGGGCGTGCCGTTCACTTCACGTCCGCAGGCTCTTAAAGGATGGTACAAGTATCAGCCGAAGATGATCGACATGGCCAAGGCCCCGTACGAGAGCATGAAGGGACAGACCGATATCTGCCAGATACAGATACTCCTGACAGACTGGGACAAGCCGTTTGCCATCAATACGAACACAGGCACGTTTGTCGATGTCGACAATGATCCCGGAATCATCGCCCACGGGGTGCTCGAAACGTCCGAGACTATGTCGGACTATGAGGAGTTCAGGATAGACCTCGATTACAGGGACATGACCAGGACACCGAAATACATAGTGATAACGGCATGCGCAAGCCGTTACGGAGACTATTTTACCGGCGGGGTGGGCAGCACTCTGTATGTGGATGAATTCGAACTCGTCTATGAGTGACGTTTACATGAAAAGCATGCTTCCGTAGCCGACGGCTATGGCTATTATGAAATTGATGAGCTTCGCTGCGGCGAAGCTCTTCTTGCTTTCAGCCAGAAGGGGAAGCGAAGAATGTCCGTCCTGCGAGATGGAACTGGCCAGAAGTACTGGCAGCGGGACTATCCCTCCGGCATAAAGCGTCACGAAGATCATGTGCGGACCCGATTCCGGAATCATCCCCACGGCAGCTGCCAGCAGTATCATAAGGGCAGTATTGCTGCTTATCCATCCGCTGATATCCAGGTATTTGAGACCGAACCCCACTATCATCAGGACTCCGAATGTCCAGCAGAAGATGCCTGGCAGGTGTTTTTTCACTATATGGTCCCAAAGATGTTTCTCGACATAGTGGTCTGAAGCCACGGCCAGGAAAACCAGTACGATAAGGCTCATCCAGGCGAACAGGTACTGCATCCATCTCTCGTCCAGGAAATTTATTCTGGCAGGATTGTTTTCCTGGATGCTTTCGCCGTGACCGTGGTCCAGTATCCCTGACACGAGTGCCGCGATGAATATGAAGACTCCTATGAACATCACGACCCTTTTCCATGTTATCCTTCTGGTCTTTCCTGCATGTTCATGTACCTCGAAGTCCTGTTTGCAGTGCGTGTCTTCGGTCAGCCCGGCTTCGAGGCTTCTGTCACGGAACCTGATTCTGTCGCATACGAAATCAGTGACCAGACCGCTCGCCACGGCGATGACGAACAGTATGGCGAAAATCATCAGTGCGCGGTCAGGCACCATGGCCACTATCATGAACGCTTCATCCCCTGACGAAGCCACCATCATGGCTATCAGGGCCCCGAAACTTATCATCCTGTGCGTATACAGGGAAACGGAAGCGAAACCTCCTATGCAGCCCGGAATGGAACCGAGAAGGGCGGAAAAGATAATCTGTCCCGTCCTGGTCTTTTTCAGCCCGCTGAAGAAAGAGCCTCCCGACTCTATGTTCAGCGACTCTATCAGCATCATCATCACGATGACCAGCCCGGTGATGAGGATGGAATTTCTGAGTATGTCCAGGAAAAGATGCAGCATGACCTATTCTATCCAGCCGGTTACGAAAAGATTCACTATCGGCCGGGTAGGGGAATTTGTAGTCAGGGTGGCGGTCACCAGCATCTCACCCTCCGGCATTCCGGACGTATCTACGGAAATCCTGATGTTTCCCTTGTATCCGGACCTGACGCTGTCGGGGAACGAAGCAGTCGCCCCCGGCCAGTCGATATCTATCTTGTATATTCTGAAATCTTCCTTGCCGACATTGCTGAAAGAAAAGTTCCCGGTCGCGGTTCCTCCCTTTTTCACTTTTCCTGTTGAAGAAGTATTGTTGGAAAAGACAGGCCTCGATCCGTCCGCACGCTGTGCTGCAGTCAGATGGCTGAAATTCTCTTTCGTGAATGCATATACGGACATTTTCTTTCCGGAAGACTTTCCGTTTATGACAGGTGTGGCATAATAAAGATTCTTTCCCCATACGCCCTCTCTGGCGGACACTGTAAACTGCAGCCTGGCCACGCTGTGGGGCGGTATCGGATTAGGAGTCACTTTCATGTCCAGTCCCTGAGACACTTCCGTGAATGCGACCGCGGCAGGAGAATCTTCCAGATTCGCCATGTTCACTTCATCGCTTCTCTGTCCGCCCTGTTCCAGATTCCCGCATCTGAGAGCGAGATCCTTGACACCGGTCCCGAGCAGCCGTTCCGGATACAGTTCCTCCAGACTCAACTGTTTTTCATGTGCTATCCCTCTGATTCTCAATATGACAGGTTTTCCTATACCGGAAATGTACGCAGTCAGGGTCTTGTCGAACGGGTAAGGACCTTCGTCATTGGTATAGACTGCGGAGACGGTTCCCGACTCTCCAGGCCTGATCGGCTCCCTCGTCCATGATACATCCGTGCAGCCGCAGGACGTGACTACATTATAGATCACTACAGGTTTCGCACTTATGTTTTTCATCGTAAAAGTGCATTTCAGCGGCCCGTCGCTCAGCATTACATCGCCGAAATTGTGTATGATTTTGTCGAACTCGACAATATTCCCCACTTTTTCCTGTGCCGAGGCAATGTTTTTCCCTGACGGCAGGAAGAGTCCTGCGGACAATGCAATGAGCAGGACCAATGATCTGGAAAGAATTGATTTCATGTCAGTAACTTGAATTCCGGATGCAAAGATAATAAAACATAAAACATGAAATGAATGTTTGAATTTTAAAAATATTCAGATAAATTTGCATCTGTTTTGAGACGCAAAACATTAACAACTTAAAGGATTAGAATATGGCTTACAAAATTTCAGATGATTGCGTAGCTTGCGGCACATGTATATCAGAGTGCCCTCAGGGCGCTATCAGTGAAGGCGATATCTACAAGATCGACCCTTCTCTCTGCGTAGATTGCGGCAGCTGTGCCGATGTTTGCCCTATGGGTGCCATCGCTCCTGCAGAGTAATCATCGCCGGACATTAAAAAGCAAAAGGAGACGGAATGTGAATCCCGTCTCCTTTTTTGTTTCCACGCAGTCAGTCCGGACTACCTTTTCCCGAGTTCTGCATCGATGTAGAACAGCCCGGCATCTCCGGCTTTCCTGATTTTGTCCACGATGGATGAAGCAGTAGCTTCTTCCTCGACCTGTTCGCGGACATAACCCCAGAAGAAATCCTGAGTGGCCTTGTCCTTTTCCGCAGACGCGATGTCCACTACACCGTTTATCAGCTCGGATACATGGCACTCATGCTTGTAAACGTTCTCGAATACATCGGCATAGCTGCCCCAGCCTTCCGGAACTACATCTATCATTGACACCTTGGCTTCGCCGCCTCTCTTGATCAGATAGTGAGCCATGTCGGTGGCATGTTCCTTTTCTTCCTCGGACTGTTTGGCCAGCCAGTGGGCGGCTCCGTCCCAGCCCTCTTTCTCCATATAGAAAGACATCTGAAGGTAAAGATTCGAAGACCACAGCTCAGCGGTGATCTGGTCGTTGATGGCTTTTTGCAAATTTTCTGTAATCATGGTCGTATGTGTTTTAAAGTTTGATTCAAATGCGAAACAGGGATGCCGCAATATCAGTGCCGGACATCATATTTTGACAAAATGTCATATATAAAATCTTCATGACAGATATTTTGTATCTTTGCCTGCTGAAATCAAGACTGAAATGAAACTATCCATAATGCTCAAGACAGTGTTTTCTCTGTCATTCGCGGCACTCGTATTGTCGTGCCAGGATCCGGGGCCGTCGAGCGGAATGACATTGCCGGCACCGTCCGGCACCGAACTCGTCCTCCAGGGAGAAAATTCCCTCCTTTTCACGTGGGAGCCGGTAGTCGGGGCCGGACATTACTATGTGTCATTGGAAGATGCGGAGGACGGTTCCAAAGTCGCGGCCGCCGAATCCGTCACCGAGACAGGGGTATTGTTCGAAGGAGTCGGACAGGGAGTCACATATTACTGCAGGATACGTGCGGTCAGCGCCGACGGTTATGCATATTCGGATTTCGTAACTTCGAATACTGTGACTGTACCGGCCGCAGAACCGGAACCGGATACAGGTACAGAACCGGGTACCGACCAGGATGAGGATACCGATTCGGACACTGATACAGATACTGACACGGGTGCAGGTACCGACACTGACACCGACACGGATACGGACATCGATGCCGATACTGATGCGGGGGCCGGTGCGGATACGGAAAACCAGTCCTGACAGAAAGCCATGCAGGAATCTTTTAAGGAAACCCTGACACTCGATGACGCCATCAGGCTCTCAGGCCCCATGCAGTTCAACATAATGCTGAAGCCTGCCGGTTCGTCATGTAATCTGGACTGCCATTACTGCTACTATCTCGACAAGGCGCAGATTTATGGAGGACGCGAACCCGTAATGACTTATGAGGTACTGGAAAAATGCATAAGCGAATACATTTCCGCAAATGATGTCCCCGAAGTCACATTCAACTGGCACGGAGGGGAACCTCTGCTCCTCGGACTCGATTTTTACAGGAAAGCCGTCAGCCTGGAACAGAAATATTGCGGTGACAAGGTCATCCGCAATACTATTCAGACGAATGCGACATTGGTGACTCCCGAGTTCGCGTCATTTTTCAGGGATCACGATTTCCTGGTAGGCGTTTCCATCGACGGCCCGGAGGATATCCATGACAAATACCGCAAGGACAAGGGCGGGGCTCCCACATTTGCCAGAGTAATGGCCGGGATCGATATCCTGTACCGGCATGGCGTGCAATACAATACCATGTCCACGGTGAACAAGGCAAGCGAAGGCCGGGGCCTGGAAGTCTACCGGTTCCTCAAACAGCTGGGAACACGTTTCATGCAGTTCATGCCTGTGGTGGAACATGTCAGGTATCCTTTGTCAAAGTCCGGCAAGCCGAACAAAAGCGCCCGTCCATATATCGTCGATCCATCTGCCGAAGGTGCGCAGATAGCTCCGTGGTCAGTGACTTCCAGAGAATACGGAAAATTCATGTGCGATATTTTCGACTGGTGGGTGAGGAATGATGTAGGCCGGTATTTTGTAAATCTTTTCGACTGCACTCTGGCCAACTGGTGCTGGGCCCTTCCAGGAACATGTTCCTATGCGGAAACCTGCGGGGGGAATTCCGTCCTGGAACATAACGGCGACCTTTACTCCTGCGACCATTTCGTGTATCCGCAGTACAAGGTCGGGAATATCCTCGAGACACCGTTGAGAGAAATGATGAGTTCCGCAGTGCAGGCCAGATTCGGAATAGACAAGCGCAACGGCCTGCCTTACAAATGCAGGAAATGCCGGTATTATTTCGCCTGTCACGGAGAATGCCCCAAGCACAGATTCAGCAGGACGGAGTCAGGCGAGACCGGTCTGAACGCTTTGTGTGACGGTTATTTCATGTTTTACTCTCATGTCGCCCCTTATATGGACAAGATGAAGGAGCTTCTTCTGCAGAAGAAGGCTCCGGCCGGCGTCATTCCGTGGGCACGCATGCGGGGCCTGTGAAAAGCATTTCAGGCCTCGGTCTTCATCGAAAGTTCCAGCCAGCGCATCTCTTTTTCATCATTAAGAGATATGATTTCACCTATGCGTTCCGAGGCTTTCTGCAGATCTTCGTAGGGGAGAGCGCCGCTGCTGATCCGAGCTTCGAGAGCCGCCTTTTCTTCCGCCAGGTCCGCCAGGTCCTTTTCTATCTGTTCCAGTTCCTTCTGTTCTTTGTAGCTGAGCTTCGTCTTTGCAGGCCTGTCTGCGTTTTTCTGCCTGCGTTTGTCTTCAGATATGCCTGACGGTTTCTGCGCAGCCTTTTGTCCGGCCTCGTAATCCTTTATGAACGAACGGTATTCGCTGTAACTGCCGATGAAATCCTTTATCACTCCGTCCCCGCAGAATACGAAAAGATGATCTGCGAGCCTGTCCAGGAAATGCCTGTCGTGCGATACGATTATCAGAGTTCCGGCAAACTCTTTCAGATATTCTTCGAGAATGTTGAGCGTGACTATGTCCAGGTCGTTGGTCGGCTCGTCGAGTATCAGCAGATTCGGTTTTTCTTTAAGTATGGTCAGCAGATACAGCCTGCGTTTTTCACCGCCGCTCAGCTTTTCGATCCGGTTGTTCAGCATATCGTGAGGAAACAGGAATCTGCCGAGAAGGTACGTGTCGTTCACTATGTCCAGGACAGTGTCGTCCGGATTGAACGACATCCCGCTCTGTCGGTAATAACCTATCTTCAGGGACTCCCCGCGTTCGATGCTTCCGGTAAGCAGCCCCCTGGCGTCGTCTTTCCCTCTGAGCCTGTACTCTTCCGGATCTGTGCACACCATATCGGGCGTATAATTCCCCGTCAGCAGATTTATGAACGTGCTTTTCCCGGCTCCGTTCCTGCCGACGATGCCGACCTTCTCATATCTCTGGAAATTGTATGTGAAATGGTCCAGATAATACTTGTCTCCGTAGCGGAAAGATACATCCTTGCAGTTTATTATTTTCGTGCCGAGCCTGGAAGCCCCTTTCACATCGTCCATGGACACGGATTTCTCCGTATATGCCTGCGCCGCCCTGTCTTTCAGCTCGTAAAAGGCGTCGATGCGGTACTTCGCTTTCCCTGTCCTGGCCTGAGGCGTGCTTCTCATCCATTCCAGTTCCCTGCGCAGTATATTGCGCACCTTGTCCGTTTCCGCGTTGTAACCGGCTATCCTGTCTGCTCTTTTTTCCAGATAATTGCCGTAGTCTCCGCGGTATGTATAAACGGCCCCGCGGTCCAGCTCCATCACCGTATTGCACACATGGTCCAGGAAATATCTGTCGTGAGTCACCATGAGCAGCGTACATCTCGCTCTGGAAAACCATCCTTCGAGAAACTCTATGGCATCGATGTCCAGATGGTTCGTCGGCTCGTCCATGATGAAGAAATCCGCTTCCGAGGCCAGCATTTCCGTTATAGCCACCCTCTTCACCTCACCTCCCGACAGCTCTTTCATTTTCTTCGAAAAGTCAGTCAGTCTGAAATTCGTCAGGAACTGCTTCACCCTCAGCTCGTACTGCCAGAGACCTTCCTGATCCAGTCCGGCGGTGAAGTCTGCGCTGTGATTCATTATCTGGCTGATGATGCCGGCCTCCGGGTCGAAATCATATTCCTGTTCGAGAAAGGCTATTCTGATATTTTTCAGGAAAGTTATTTTTCCGCCGGAGTCGGACTTGTCCTTTCCGGCCAATATCCTCAGCAGCGACGTTTTTCCTGTCCCGTTGGGTGCAATGAGAGCTATCTTGTCGCCTTCGTTTATGTTGAATCCGATATTCTCGAAAAGTACCTTCGGACCATAGGACTTCGATATATTCTCTATCTGCAGGTAGCTGGCCATATCTTATCTGAAAAACTTGTCCACATCTTTCACTACCTCCGGCAGCGCGAATACCGCCACCCTGTCGTAAGGTTCTATTACTGAATCGCCTACGGCAATGAACGATTCATTGCCCCTTATAATTCCGCCTATGATGGCATTCTGAGGGAAACTCAGGTCTTTCAGCTTGCCTTTAGTTATCCAGCTGTCAGGGGCTACGACGAACTCCAGTATTTCCGCATTCGTACCGCTCATGTATTTGACGAAATGCACCTTGTCGCTCAGTGTGAACTTGAATATCCTTCCTGCGGTGATGAGCTTCTTGTTTATGACGGCATCCACGCCCATTCCTTCAGCCAACTTTATGTACTCCAGGTTTTCCACTTCGGCTATAGTCCTGCCTACTCCCAGTTTCTTGGCTGCGGCGCATGTGAGGATGTTGGTCTCCGTACTGCTCGTAACGGCTACGAATGCATCGTAATCCTTTATGGATTCTTCGGCGAGAGTATCTGAATTCCTGCCGTCGCCGTTCACTACCATCACATTGTCCGGAAGGATTTCGGACAGCTCGATACATCTTTCCTTTTTCATCTCGATGATCTTGATGCTGTCTATCTGCTTGCTCAGCTGTTTGGCCACCATTTCCCCGATCGGGCCTCCGCCCAATATCATCAGCTTGTTCACCTCGATATTGCTCTTGCCGATGAATTTCATCAGCTCAGGCATGCCTTCCCTTTTCGCGATGATGAACACCAGGTCATGGTACTTGAACTTGGTGTCCACCTTCGGTATGATGGTCTCGTTGTTTCTGGATATTGCCACTACCCTGAAAGTCAGGGTCTCTGATGGTATTGCGGCGGCGAATTCCGAGATTTTCATGTCTATGATAGGGGAGTCTTCCTCCAGCTTGAATACTGCCATCTGCAGTTTCCCCCTGGCAAAGTCTATGGATTCGGTGGAGGCTGTCCTCTTCAGCAGTTCGATGATCTCGTTTGCGGCTATCCTTTCGGGATAAAACATGAGGTCTATTCCCATCTGGGTGAACAGCAGCTTGTTTTCATACGACAGATATTCCTCGTTGTCCACTCTGGAAGTCACTTTCTTGGCTCCCATCTGCTTGGCCAGAATCGCGCTGACGATATTCACTTCCTGCGAATCATTGGGGCTGACCGCGATGAAAAGATCGGCGTCTTCCACTCCGGCCTCCTTCAGTACGGCTATGGAAGAGGGATATCCTTCCACCGTTATTACATCGGTGTATTCGGCCAGCGCCGTCAGCCTCTCCTTCTTTTCGTCTATCATCGTGACACTGTTGGAGTTGTTACTCAGCATCTTGGCCAGATGCGTACCGACATCCCCGGCTCCTGCTATCACTATTTTCATATCTTTCTGTACTAATTATTTCTCCGCGATTTTGCCGAAAACCTTTTTGCCGTAGAACAATGCGGCCGGTACTATCCACCGGTCAGTGTATCCCACGACATCCGCGCATTTCCCGCAAGTCTTCAAATATAATGAAATATCCGACATCGTGACCTTGTCCCTGGTCTTTCTGAAATCCCTGTGCGCCCGGATCACCGCACTGCAGTAACTCCATCTGAAAGTGAGCAGATATACGAGCCATGCCGCACCGTCCATGAGCATTCTGGCCAGAATGATCCTTCGTGCGGCCTTCATCCCCCGTGCCGCGCTTTCCCCGGTCTTCATTCCTTCTTTCAGATACTTCAGCGCCCATGTCCTGGCCAGGTTTTTCCGGAGCATCAGAAGATTGTTCCTGTAATTCAGGTACAGTTTCCGCGGAGAATCGTTCGGCAGGCTGCCGCCCCCTATATGGTAGACGGTGGACTGCGGTACTACAGTCACCCTGAATCCGGCGAGCTGTATCCGCCAGCACAGGTCTATTTCTTCCATGTGGGCGAAAAATTTTTCGTCCAGGCCTCCGTATTTCCTGTACAGTCCGGCCCTGATCATCAGGCAGGCTCCGCTTACCCAGAATACATCTTCCGGCGAGTCGTACTGCCCTGTATCCTTTTCGAGACGTTTCATTACCCGGCCCCTGCAGTACGGATAGCCGTATCTGTCGAGATAGCCTCCTGCAGCTCCGGCATATTCGAACATTTCCCTTTCGGTGAAAGAATGCAGCTTCGGGGCGCATATCCCGCATTCCGGATGGCTGTCCATCCATTCTTCGAGAGGACCGAGCCAGTTTCCGCTCACCTCCACGTCTGAATTAAGCAGCACGAAATATTCGGCTTCAAGCCCCATGAGAGCCCTGTTGTAGCCTCCGGTGAACCCCCGGTTCCTGCTGAATATCATCGTTCCGACATCGGGAAACTTTTCTTTCAGAAGCTCTACGGAACCGTCTGTAGAAGCATTGTCGGCTACGATTACGGATGCTTCAGGGCCGACGGATTTTACCACTCCGGGCAGGAACCTTTCCAGATATTTTCTACCGTTCCAGTTGAGGATGACTATAGCTGTTTTCATTTCAGGCGTCTTATATGCGCATATCCTGCAAAATTAATCAAATTTGCCGACTTCCTCCCGTGTGCAGGATCGGACGGTGGCAGGACTGTCTGTATTTCCTTTCCATATTTTTCACCGTCTGCCTGTCCGTGTCGGTCATGGCCCAGTCGCAGAAACGCTCCCATATATAATCTATGGCCTGCTGCGACGGATGCAGCATGTCTTCAGCATAGAATCTGTAGTCCCTCAGTTCATCCATCATTATCTCGTATGCCGGAAAATAATCGCAGAATCCGTACTTCGCGCATATTTCGTCCACAGCCAGCAGAAGTGCGCTCTTGCTCAGCTGGTTCCCGTGCGCGCCGTCGCGCAGATGTCTTATGGGGCTTACAGTGAATATGATTTTTTTCACTCCGTTCCGGCTGCCAGCTGCCGCGGCAATGATTTTTTCCAGATATCCGGCCGATTCTCCTGCCGTCAGTCTCAGCCTGCAGAACTCGCCGGCATTGCGCTTGAGGCAGTTCGACACTATCCGTTCCTCTTCCGTGTGCCTGTAGCACCAGCTTGTGCCCAAGGTGATTATGACGGCAGTGCAGTCGTGGAAAAAGAGAGACGCTTCGGCCAGGGAGGCATTGGCATTGTCCAGAAAATCCCTTTCCGTCGGTCTGGCGAATGAAGTATGGTGGCTGAAAGAACACACCATGTCCGCTCCGCTTCCCATCATCCTGCATTCCGAGGCCTCGAACGGTTTTCCTTCCCTTAGTCTTCCGGCAGCATGCGACAGGGATGCGGGATTATACAGAGTCCCGAATGGATTCACGCAGACATCCATGCCTATGTCTTTCATTTTTTTCCCGATATTGTCTGCAAAACAGCTTCCCAGCATCAGGATTTTCTCATCCGGCCGGAGCATGGTCCTGCTTTTTTCCAATTCTACGGGAGTCTGCAGTTTCATGTCGTTGTCAATTCTATCTTACGGCAAAGTTATCCAAATAATGAATCGCCGCATAATTTTTTTGACGATTCCCGGCGAAATGCTAAATTTGGAAGATTTTCAGGCGATGCCGCCATACACGATGACAGCCGGATGAAAAGAACATTGTTTGCCATATTATTCGTTTTCGTATCCGCGATACCTGCATGGGCCGCTACGGACGGTACGAAGGTCTCGTTCGACTATGACCTGGACTTCGATTTCCGTTTCGACAACAGGGAGTATTCGGCCAGCGGATTCTATCCGTCGATGACGGTTTTCGGGGCGCGCCTTACACCGGCGGCAGGGATACGGATAGACGGGACCGACGGTTCCGTGCACAGGCTTATGGCAGGAGTGGACATCATGAAGGATTTCGGTTCCGAGGCTGTCATAGGCGATGTGTTCCGCGAACTCGTCCTTTACTATCAGTGGAAGAAGTCTTTCGGCAGGACGGACATGACTCTTGCGGCGGGCATCTTTCCACGCAGTTTTATGGGCGGAAACTATTCAACAGCATTCTTTTCGGATTCGCTGGCGTTCTATGATACCAATCTCGAAGGCCTTATTCTCAAATTCAGCAGACCGTCGGCATATTACGAGGTAGGATGCGACTGGATGGGCCAGAAAGGGGATTCGCGGCGCGAACGCTTCATGATTTTCAGCAGCGGAGAGGCTTCCCTGGTGCAGGATTTCCTGAAACTCGGCTATTCCGGCTACATGTACCACTTCGCCGGCTCGCGCGAAGTCGCCGGAGTGGTGGACAACATACTGCTGAATCCTTATATCGGTCTTGACCTTTCGCGCCTGTCCGGCCTTCAGGACCTGAGCGCGACCCTGGGATGGCTCCAGTCATTCCAGAATGACCGTCGCAATATAGGCAGGTACACATTCCCTCATGGAGGGGAACTTACCCTGGCCGTCAGAAACTGGAATGTCGGTATGGAGAACCGCCTTTTCTACGGTACGGACATGATGCCTTATTATGACAGGACCGATGCCGGAGGCTGCAAATACGGCAACAGACTCTATTTCGGCGATCCGTTTTTCCGCGTAAAAAGAGGCGGTTCCGGCATGGGCCTGTACGACAGGCTTGAATTGTACTATGAACCCCGGATAGCGTCATTCCTGACTCTGAAGGTCTCCGCGGTTTTCCATTTCAATGAAGGATATTCAGGCTGGCAGCAGGTCGTCTCTCTGAAATTCGACCTTCCTTCCCTCATGTCAGGACATAAGTCGTCACGACACTAATGAATATACAATATTATATATAATATATGAGAAAGATTCTGCATGCATTGCTTCTTATGCTGCCGCTTATAGCGGCTTCATGCGGCCCGAAAGACGGCACTTATTCTTTTTATATATGTTCGACCAACGATGTGCACGGGCGCTATTTCGACTCCCTGTACGTCGGTAGCGGTACGTCAGGCTCCCTCCTTGCGGCATATTCCGTCGTGGACAGTATCAGACGTGCCGCCGGTCCTGAAAATGTCATTCTCATCGATGCCGGCGACTGCGTCCAGGGGGACAATGCCTCCTATTATTATAATTATGTCGACACGCTCACCCCGCACGTGTATTCCAGAATGACGGCTTACATGGGCTATGACGCCGTAGTGGTGGGAAATCACGATATAGAGGCGGGACATCCTGTATATGACAGGCTCCGCAAAGAACTTTCGTGCCCGCTTCTCGCGGCCAATGCTGTCAGGACAGACAGCCGCCCGAAGGACAGCCTGCATACAGGCAAACCGTATTTCCAGGATTATCTCGTCATGACCAGGAACGGTATCAGGATAGCTGTCATAGGTTTCACCAATCCCAATATCAAAAACTGGCTGTCTCCGGAACTGTGGAGCGGCATGGAGTTCGTCAGTCTCATCCCTTACGCCCAGGAATATGTGGATAAGGTCATAAAGAGGGAGAAGCCCGATATTGTCATAGTGGCTGCGCATACCGGCACCGGAGAGGGCGTGGCGAAAGGCGGTGACGGAGAAATCTCATATCCGGAGAACCAGGGTCTGGCACTCTTCCAGACACTCCGCGGCGTCGATTTCGTCATCTGCGCCCATGACCATTCTCCTGCAGTATTCCAGTCGGACTCGATATGTCTGGTGAATTCCGGAAGCCATTGCCGGAATGTCGGTCTGGGACGGATAGACCTGACGGTGGAAGACGGGAAAATAGTATCCAGGAACCTGTCGGCTTCACTCGTCCCTGTCAGAAAAGAGAACGTGGATACAGCCATGCGGTCGCATTTCCGTCCGGACTATGAGGCTGTCAGGGACTTTACTCTCACGCCGGTAGGGGAGCTGGGATTACGTATGGTCACCCGTGATTCATATAAGGGGATGTGCCCGTACATCGATTTCATCCATTCTGTCAGCCTGGGCTGTGAGCCTGCGCAGATTTCATTCGCCGCACCTCTTACATACGACGGTGTGATAGAGCCGGGCACACTCGTATACAATGACCTTTTCAAGATATACCCTTTCGAAAACCAGCTTTTCGTGGTGGAAATGACCGGAAAGGAAATCAAGGATTATCTGGAATACTCATACGGACAGTGGATAAACACCGTTTCAGGCCGCTCCGGAGAGCATCTTCTGAAGATTGAAAACAGACCGGACTCACGTACCGGCAGCAGCAGGTGGTCTTTTACCGGCCGGGCCTATAATTTCGACTCTGCTGCAGGTCTGGTATATGAGGTGGATATCCGCAAGCCGCAGGGTGAGAGAGTGAATATAATTTCCCTTGCGTCCGGCGCCCCGTTCTGTGCAGACAGCACCTATAATGTGGCGATGACTTCATACAGGGCGAGCGGCGGTGGCGGACTTCTCCGTAACGGTGCAGGTATCGACACCGACAGGATAGACACCAGAGTGGTGGCACGGTATCCGGAAATCAGGGATCTTGTGTATGATGCCGTCCGCGAGGCCGGGACATTGACCGGGGACAATATCGTGGATCCGGAATTGCTCGGCACGTGGAAATTCATTCCGGAAGATATGGCTGCCAGAATGCTTGAAAAGGATATGTCACTGGTTTTCTGAATATTGTAAGATTTATTTTCTTGTTCCGGAAAGGATTTTCCGGAACAAGAAAAATTTTGCCGGATTAAGGAAAATACCTATATTGGCAGAATGTTACAGGAAAATTTAATTCAATATACATAATTAATAACCAAAACTATAACAGATTTATGCATCTACAGGGAACCTTGTCGGCGATCCTTGGTGCTGTGATTTTTTCCGCAGTATCATGTTCAGTCGATGATAACGCTCTTGTTCCTGAAATTCCGCAGCAGAGGATTCCTATGGAATTCAGGACAAGTGATTGTCCGGGAACGGACACCAGAACATCCATTACATCGGATTTTTCGGTATTATGGTCGGAGAAAGATGCCATCAGCATTTTCGATGGCGTGTATAACAATATGTTTTCGATTACCGAAGGTGCCGGTACTTCATACGCGGTCTTTGCAGGGAATGCCATGGAGGTGGAAAAGTATTATGCATTCTATCCTTATTCTGCCGGGACAGTGTTCGATGCCGCTTCGTGTGTGATTTCCGCTGCCTTGCCTGCCGAGCAGCATTATTCCGGCAGGACTTTCGATACCATGCTGAATCCGTCAGCTGCCGTGACTCCGGACGGCAGCCGCACCCTGTCATTCCGGAACGTGGCCTCTGTACTTCAGGTCGTTGTGACTGATCTTCCGGCCGGCAAATCCGTACGGGAAATACAGGTCAGGGCTGACAAGAGCCTGACAGGTGCGTATACGGTAGATATGAATGCCGATGTCTTTTCAGCAGTTCCCGTCTCCGGAGAATCATGCCAGGGAGTGCGGCTTTTTGCTTACGGTGAAAACAGTCTGGTCTTCGGGCCTTATTATCTGGTGGTTTTCCCTCAGACATACGCTTCCATGACCGTGACTGTCATATATTCCGATGATTCATATTCTGAAAGGACATTCTCCGATGTGGACATGCCTGTTTCCGGCGGCCGTTCCGTTACCGTGGACGCATCTTCTGCGTCAGTGCCTGAGCATGACGGTCTTTACGGACTTTTCATGGCTGGCCAGGATATCTACATAGGCGGGAAGGCTTATAACCGCAGCCAGTTCGAAGATGATGAGATAGAATATCTTTCAGGAGACGTTACAGTAAATTCGCAGGCGACCCTCTCGGCAGGCAGCGTCACTTACGGCAAGGATTACGGACATATCCTGTTCCTGGCGCCTGATGCCGTCATTTCCAATTTCGCCGCACAGACTGACGTCATAGTGGTAGGTGACCCTGGACAGAAACCTAAGATAACCCTTTCGGCGAACAAATATCTGGTCCCTTGCTCCGGTCAGGAATCCAGACTCGTCCTTAAAAACGTCGATATTGCTCCTGCAGCGGATTTTACTAGCTATTTCTTTACGGTAAACAAGAATTTCTCTGCTGAAGGGGCTTTCGGCGAGTTCGTGCTGGACGGCTGTAACATTACCATGAACAATTCCCCGTTCTACAGCATCAGCAACGCGCGTTATCTGGACAGGTTCGTCATGGAGAATTGCACCGTCGATGTTCCCGACGGGGCGGGCAACAGGTTCATACTCCATGCGGCTGCCAATGAGAATGCTTATTCCGAAATCATTTTCCGTAACAATATCTTCAGGAATACCGGTGCCGGTGCTCTCAACTTCCGTCTGGTGAGCGGGAATGTGACGGATGATGCCGGCAATATCACCAATGCTACATCGGTAGGGCGCATAGTCGTGGAAAACAATACTTTCTTCAAGACTGCGTGGACGAGTACCGCGATGGCGGTGGCCCTGGATTTCGGTGAAGCGCGTATTACGAGGAATCTGTTCTATCTGAGGAATACGAATATACCGTCAGGCCAGGGTGCGATGAATATTCTCAGGGCCGTGGCTGCTGACGGTTATCCGGACAGTGCGTACTGCATCGACAATATCCTGTACAACGGCAGTAACAAGTCCGATATCCCGGCTTTCAATATGTTCTACAATGCCACTTTCGTCCCTGACGGCGGCGTTTCCGAGAATCCTTTGATGATAGACAAAGATCCGTATGCGGGAGGACATTACGAGGATTTCATCCCGAATGCCGATTACATGCAGTACGGAGTGCAGAAATTGGTGAAAATAGATTTTTCAGTAGAGTAACATTCAGATTTTTTTGGAAAATAACGCTGGAATTCATATCTTTACAAAGATATGTGAAAAGGTACGGCGATAACCACAGGATAACATCCGTCTTGAAAATAATGTTAACTTAAACAATAACTAATTATGTATCTTAATCTTACTGAATCCGTTAGGGCCGAAGAATATGTAAGCCCGTCATTGGAAATGACCACTGTGAATACAGAAAAAGGTTTCTGCGCAAGCCTTTATCATGATGGTTTCAATCCTTTTACTGAAGTTGAATAATAACACCGATAACCAGAAAAACTATGAATAAGAATACCATACTTCTGGCAGCTGGGGCAGTCATGCTTTCCGTTGCATCATGTTCTGTTGAAGAAAGCAAGCTTACTCCGGTAGCATCCGATCCGCGTGTGCCGATGGAGTTCACTACATTGTCTACAAAGACCGCTCTGGTTCCTTCTGATAATAATGCTGTGGTATGGTCCGCAGATGATGCTGTGGCCATATTCGACGGTACTTATGCGAATAAATTCACCATCACAAGCGAGCCGGGAACTCCTTCCGCTACTTTTGCCGGCAAGGCTATACCGGAGGCCGACTATTATGCTATCTATCCGTTTTCAAATGATGCCGAACTGAACGGAACAGTCATTTCGTCTGTCCTCCCTGCGGAGCAGCATTATGTAGCCGGTACGTTCGACACCATGCTGAACCCGTCCGTGGCCAAGGCTCTCGGCGGAGCTACCGAACTTTCATTCAGCAACGTCGCTTCCATCCTGCAGGTGAATGTGGAAAATCTTGGGGACAAAGTTGTCAAGGAAGTGGCTGTAAAGGCTACTGAGAAACTGGCAGGTGACTATACTGTCGAAATGTCAGGAGACGAATACATTGCAAAAGCAGCCGAAAATGCTGTCGCTGAAGTTAAGGTAGTAGCTGATGAGGCTGTTGCGGCCGATAAATTCTACGCAGTATTGCTTCCTGGAACATACACTGGTCTGATAGTGACGGTCACATATTCAGACGGTACATATTCTGAAAAAGCGGTTTCCTCATCTGTCGAAATGCCTGTTTCTGGTGGTAGAATAGTTTCAGTAGACGGCTCTGCAGTAGAAACTCCTGCATCCGAGTCTTTGTATGACAAGTTTATGGCAGGCGAAAATATCATCATTGCCGGTAAGACCTATAATAAGAGTCAGTATGCTGATGATGATATAATGAAAATGACAGGTACAAAATCAGCTATATATAATGCCTCTGGTACTTATGGAGACGGTAAAATCATTTTTATAGATGTCCCGGATCAGGATGCTCCGATATCAATAGGTAATGCCGGGAATATCGTAGTAATCGGTGCAGATCCGAACAATAAGCCACATGTCATTAGGTCAGGAGCAAATCTAATGACTCATGAAAATTCGAAGTTAGTATTGCATAATCTTGAAATTGATTTGCCTAATAGTGCAAATAATGAAGGAACTGCAATAGAAACAGGATTTATTGCCGAATCTGAATTTGGTGAATTGACGTTGAGTAACTGCGATATAACAATGAGGGAAGATAAACCTGTTATTCAAATGACAAAAGAGGGAACATCAATAAAAGAACTGAATATAGTTGATTGCAATATCTTTGTAAACGGAACATCTACTAATCGTTATATTCTGAGTTCTGGATCTAATCCTCATGTTCTTACATCTGTTAATTTCTCAAACAATATATTTTATAATACTGATAATCTTATTTCAAACTTCCGCCTTATAAATGCGTCTAATAATGCGGCTACCAACCAAATTAGTATTGGCGATATTAAAATTGTAAACAATACGTTTGTGAATATTTGCTATAATAATTCTTCTGCAGTACTTGCAAATGAGATTGAGAATGCAACGGTAACTAGGAATATAACTTATTTTAATAAGTCCTTAGACACGATTACTAACGCCTATCATAATTTCTTAAGAGCATTTAGCGATAAATATCCTGCAGCTCCTGAATGTTATGATAATATTTCATATCAGTTGTCTACTGATACGGCAGTCAAATATTTTAGGATATTCCAGAATAATAATTATAAACCGACTAGCGGACAATTTGAGCAGGAATCAAACAGATTAAAAGTAGATCCATTTGAAGGTGGTAATTTGTCTACTTTCACACCTGCTGCTGAATACGCTGAATACGGTGCCCAGAGATAAAAACTGACATTAGTGAAATTATTGGACCGGCGGTCACTCCGCCGGTCTTTTTTTTGTCCCAGCTCCTGCCTTGTGCCCGGCAGAACACAAACTTCCAGCTCATGTGATTCTTAATCCTCCATCTCCCTGCATGACTAACGCCGCTTTCCGCCCCTCCCGGCTTTAGTCCCTCATCTCTCGCTACCCCCCCCCACGACCTGTCGCAAAATCCCCGCAAAACGTTACCGGTCGCAGCAGAATACCGCCTGCGAGTCGGGAAAAATCCGTAACTTTAGCCCCATGAACAACACCATGACGTGCCCCACCACAGAACGATACCCCGATACCAAACCACACTGCAAAAAAAATCCACACCATGAAAGCCATAATCCACCTCCTCATCCTCTCACTTCTGCCATGGACCGCGAACGCCACCCTGCCACAGACCGCAAAAGCATCCCGGCCATGCGACACGACAGTCATCGCACACGAACAACGTGACGGATACGAATGCCTTCTGATAGAATACCATGTCTCCGATACAGAATCCGTCCGCTCATATCTCCTTGTCCCGGACGATGCCACGCCGGATACCCCGAAACCGGGCCTCGTCCTACTGCACGACCACGGAGCCAGATTCGATATCGGCAAAGAAAAACTGGTCAGGCCCGCTGCCTCAGCCCCTGAACACATCCGCATCTCCTCCGCCCAATGGATCAGAGACAATTTCGACGGAATCTATTTCGCCGATTCCCTCGCTGCCCTCGGATATGTAGTCATAGTCCCCGACATGCTGTATTGGGGAAGCCGTTCCTCGGATGCCTGCCGGCAATGGTCACGGCTGAAATTCACCCCGCAGGAAACCGCATGCACACCCGAAACCGGAAAACCCCTTCTCGATTCCCTGAAAAAAGAAATATATGAAGGCCAGCGCACAGTCTATGACAGCCTCTACGCCGCAGGCACGGTCTGGGCCGAAAAAACATTGAAGGAAGACGCTATGGCGGCAGAACTCCTTTCGGAACTCGACTTTGTGGACAGCACGGCTATAGCCGCATTCGGCTGGTCCATGGGAGCGCACCGGGCCTGGCTCCTCACGGCATACAGCCCTGCCGTAAGAACCGGAGTATCATTGTGCTGGATGACATTGAAAGAAACTCTCCCCACGCCGTACAAGGCCTCGGACTATGCCATGCTGATACCTCGCCTGAGAGAAAAATACGACTTTCCTGACATAGCACTGAAACTCGTCCCCAAACCATATCTGTTCCTGAACGGGATGAAGGACAAGCTTTTCCCGGCCGATGCCGTGGAAAAGGCTTTTGACAGAATGCAGTCGATATACTCCGACCACGGTGCGGAAGGACTTCTCCGGACAGAATTTTTCGAAGGCGGGCATCACTGCGGCAGACAGGTACAGGCTGTGATTGTGGATTTTCTCCAAAAAACAGTACCTTTGCACGAATGATGGAAAAGAGTACAGTCTGGGATCCGCTCAGGAAAAAGGAAGTCGCCCTCACGCCGGAGGAAGACGTCCGGCAGTGGTTCATAATACAGCTTGAAGAAATGATGGGAGTGCCGCGCCACATGATGATGAGCGAAGTAGGCTTCACCCTGGGAGACAAGAGGCTCAGAGCGGACATAGTCATCTACGGCAGGAATGCTTCTCCTGTGGCCGTCGTGGAATGCAAACGCCCCGAAACAGCGCTCGACCGCTCCGTCCTCGACCAGGTAGTGGGCTACAATATGGTCCTGGACGTGGGATTCATCTTCATAACGAACGGGCACAGGACCTGCGTATGCATGAGAAAACCGGAGGGAGGATACGGATTCGTACGCAGTCTTCCATCTTATGACGAAATGTGTAAATACGAGAAAAAATGACTGTAATACAGGGATTTCTGGATAACAAGATTTTCCATATCATATCAGACATCGCGGAATCGAAAGGCGTCAGGGCTTTCGTTATAGGCGGCTATGTGCGCGACTGTTTTCTCGGAAGACCGGGAAAAGACATCGACGTGGTCGTGGAAGGTAGCGGGATTGAAATAGCGGAAGCAGTAGCGGAAGTGGTCCGCAGCCATGTTTCCGTGTTCCGGAATTTCGGGACCGCCATGCTCAGATATCGTGGGGTGGAAGTGGAATTCGTGGGCGCGAGGAAGGAGTCATACAGGAGAGATTCCCGTAAACCTATAGTAGAGAACGGTTCCCTGGAAGATGACCAGCGACGGAGAGATTTTACCATAAATGCCATGGCATTCAGTCTGCAGAAAGAAGACTTCGGCGCTCTCGTGGACCCTTTCGGAGGCATCCGCGATCTGGATGCAGGCATCATAAGGACTCCTCTCGATCCGGATACGACATACAGCGACGACCCTCTGCGCATGATCAGAGCCATACGCTTCGCGACCAAGCTCAGCAGCAGTGACCGCCCTTTCCGGATAGTGCCTGAGTCTCTTGAATCCATCAGACTGAACAGGGGCCGGCTGGAGATACTTTCCAGGGAAAGGATAGCGGAAGAACTGAACAAAATGCTGGTCTGCGACAGACCGTCCATAGGATTCCGTCTTATGGACGAGACCGGGCTTCTGGAACTTATCCTTCCGCAGCTGTGCCGGCTGAAAGGGACGGAAAACGTCGAAGGGCACGGCCACAAGGAGAATTTTTCCCATACGCTCGAAGTCCTGGACAACGTTGCGGCCGCCGAAGCCGAAGCCATTGCCGCAGGCACCTTGAAGGATTATGAGTTTGAAGATGGCGAAGAAAAGGAAAAAATCCGTACCGAACCGAATCTCTGGCTGAGATGGGCGGCTCTCCTGCACGATATAGGCAAGCCGGCCACCAAGAGATTCGACAAGGACGCCGGCTGGACTTTCCACGGACATGAAGTGGTGGGCGCCCGGATGATACCTAAAATATTCAAGTCCCTGAAGATGCCCCTGAATGAGAAGATGAAGTACGTGGAAAAGCTGGTACTCCTGCATCTGCGACCTATAGCTCTTGTTACAGAGGAAGTTACGGACTCTGCTGTGAGACGCCTTCTCTTCGACGCAGGGAATGACATAGATGATCTGATGCTCCTGTGCAACGCCGACATCACGTCCAAGAATCCGCGGAAAGTGGAACGTCTGAGGCAGAATTTCGAACTGGTGCGCAGGAAATTGTCCGAAGTCGAGGCCAAGGATGCCATCAGGAACTTCAAGAACCCCGTCACGGGAGAATATATCATGGAAGTCTACGGAATCCCGCCGTGCCGTCAGATAGGCGAGCTGAAAGAATACATCAAGAATGCCATTCTGGACGGAGTCATCGGGAACAATTTCGAGGAAGCCGACAGGCTCATGCGGGAAAAGGCCTCCCGGATGGGACTGGTTCCGCTGCCCTCCGGGCAATGATTTTTCTTATGGAAAGCCCTCTGATAGACAGATATCTGGACTATATTTCCGTAGTAAGACGATACTCGGAACGGACTTGCGGCATTTACGCGGCAAGCCTGGACGAGTTTTGCCGCTTTGCCGGGCCTGCAGATGACGACGAACTGATAGCGTCGCTGATTCCGAATATGATAAGGGGATATGAAGTGGCCCTGCTCGACAGGAAACTGAATGAACGCACTGTGAATCTCCACATTTCCGTAATCAGTGGATTCTGCCGTTTCCTGATAGGGGAGGGGCTGCTGAAAACCAATCCGGTGAGGCTGGTGAAAAGGCCGAAAACAAGCAGACGGCTGCCGGAATTCTTCAGACAGGAAGATATGGACCGCTATTTTGCGGCGACACAGGCTTATGCCTCAGATATCCCTGACCTGACGGTCAAAAGTTACGAAAAAAGACTCTGCAGGGCAGTCATCTCCACTCTCTACAATACCGGAATCCGACGTTCGGAACTGGTAGGGCTCAGGCGGAAAGACATGGACTTCTCCCGACATGTGATGCGTGTGCATGGAAAAGGAGACAAAACGAGAGAAATTCCGCTTCTGCCTTCATTTTGTCAGGAAATTTCATTATATTTACAAGCAGTTGATACGATGGCGGGCAGCATACAGTCCGGCGACTCGCCCCTTTTCGTCACAGCGAAAGGAATTGCGGTATATCCCAGACTCGTGGACAGGATAGTCAGACAGGAACTGGGGGAGGCTGAAGGTTTTTCCGGACGGAAATCGCCTCATGTCCTTAGACATACCGTAGCGACGGAATTGCTGGATGACGGTGCCGACCTGAACTCTATAAAAGAGTTTCTGGGGCATTCATCACTGGCGGCGACGCAGGTCTATACGCATAACTCCATCGAGAAACTGAAGAATGTTTATGAATCTGCCCATCCACGGGCTAAAAACGGAGGTAAAAATGGAGATTAG
>CALUSC010000027.1 GCA_944323345.1 uncultured Bacteroidales bacterium
GTCTCATAGCCCGTGCGCAAGTCCTTCACCATCTTGTACGGATGCAGGACATAGCTCCGGATCTGAGAACCCCATTCGATCTTTTTCTTCTGCCCTTCCAGTTCGGCCTGCTTCTCCTGACGTTTCTTCAATTCCAGGTCGTACAGACGCGATTTCAGGATGCGCAGGGCATTCTGGCGGTTGTCCAGCTGGGAACGGGTCTCGGTGTTCTCCACCACGATGCCCGTCGGGATATGCTTCACACGCACCCCGGTCTCCACCTTGTTCACATTCTGCCCGCCAGCTCCGCTGGAACGATAGGTATCCCACTCCAGGTCGGCAGGGTTGATTTCTATCTCTATGGAGTCATCCACGAGCGGATATACGAACACCGAAGAAAACGTGGTCTGGCGCTTGCCCTGGGCGTTGAACGGAGAAATGCGTACCAGCCTGTGCACACCGCTTTCAGCCTTCAGATAGCCGAAAGCATAATCGCCCTCGAACTGTATAGTCGCCGACTTGATACCGGCATCCTCCCCTTCAAGCAGATCTGTAACGGTAAGCTTGTATCCGTTTCTTTCACCCCAACGCATATACATACGCATGAGCATGGAGGACCAGTCGTTCGCCTCGGTACCGCCGGCACCGGAATTGATGGTCAGGATCGCACCCAGACTGTCACCTTCTTCTCCCAACATGTTTTTCAGTTCCAGATTCTCGACCAGTTTCAATGCAGTTCCGAATCCTGCTGAAAGTTCCTTCATCTCTGAGGTTTCTATATCTTCGGAGGCCGTATCGGCACTCTCCTTCGCAAACTCATACAAGACATCCAGGTCAGCTACTGCGGAAGCGGCCTCGTCATAACCTGTCACCCATGATTTCACACCGGAAAGCTCCTTCAAATACTTCTCCGCCTCCTTGGGATCGTCCCAGAATCCTGCTTCCAGAGTCTTTTTCTGTTTCTCCGCCACTTCCTGACGCTTTCCGTCTATGTTTAGACATTTGTTCAGGGTATCGACCCTCTGTCTGAGTTCCTTTATCTGCTCTGCTGTTATCATCTTTATGGATTTTCTTTCATGATGGTAAGTCAAAAGATGGGATTTCAAGGCTTGCGAAAATGAGAAAACCATAGTGTACTGGTGTACATGAGGATTTTCGAATCAAGCGTAACGCAGAAAGCACCCTTTTGAGTCACCCTCATCCTGCAAAGATAGAAAATTTTCACATATCACACCAGCTCAATACCATGCTCCCTACAAGCGGCAATCATATCCTCCGGCCAGATACTGCTCTGGATTTCCCCGATATGGGCCTTGCGCAGCAGATACATGCACAGTCGCGACTGGCCTATACCTCCGCCTATGGTGCAAGGGAGCTCTCCGGCAAGGAGTTTCTTATGGAAATACAGATCTTTTTTCCACTCCTGATGCCTGATGGCCAGCTGCCTCTCCAGAGCGGCTTCATCGACCCTGACACCCATGCTCGACACCTCAAAAGCGCTCTGCAGCACAGGATTCCACAGCAGTATATCTCCATTAAGCCCCTCGAAGCCATACGAATCCACCGTACTCCAGTCATCATAGTCCGCGGCACGCCCGTCATGCGGTTTCCCGTCAGAAAGATCGGCACCTATTCCTATCACAAACACAGCCTTATGCTTCCGGACTATCTCATTTTCCCTTTCCTTCGCGGTCATGTCAGGATAAAGCTGCAGGAGCTCCTCCGAATGAATGAAGAAAATATCCTCCGGCAGCATAGGTTCTATCTGCGGGAACTCGACGAAAACCTTGTTTTCCGTCACCTTTATGGCCTCGTAAATCCTGCGCACAGTCGCTTTCAGGAAATGGATGTTCCTGTCCTCGCGGCGTATCACTTTCTCCCAGTCCCACTGGTCGACATAGATTGAATGCAGGTTGTCCAGATCCTCGTCAGGCCGCAGCGCGTTCATATCCGTGTAGATACCCCTGCCGGGCCCCACACCCATCTGCGCCAGTTTCAGCCTTTTCCACTTCGCCAGCGAGTGCACCACTTCGGCAGGTCTCTCCCCCATCGACTTGATAGGGAAGGACACCGGCCTCTCCACACTGTTCAGGTCATCGTTTATACCTGTCCCGGAGAGCACCATCATAGGTGCAGTCACCCTCAGCAGCGCCAGCTGGGCCGACAAGTTCTCCTGGAACATATCCTTCACATATTTGATCGCTTTTTCGGTATTCTCTACGTTTTCGAGCACATTCCTGTACCCTTCGGGCAATGTCAGCGGCATATTAAAAAGTTTTAGTTTGTCAAGTCCGTCATCATATTGATCATCCCGGCCAATATGATATTGGTCGGGACGACCATCTTACAAAAATAGAAAAAATATGGGATTATTTTGTAAATTCGCAGAATAAACGGACTTCCCAAACAGACAAAGAAATGGATATCAATGACAATATCCTCGGAACTATCGGCAACACCCCGATGGTCCGGATAAACAGACTTAACCCGAATCCTTCGGTCAATATTTTCGCAAAACTCGAAGGCTTCAATCCCACGGGCAGCATCAAGGACAGGATCGCACTGAAAATGATAGAGGATGCAGAGGCGGACGGCAGACTGAAGCCCGGGCAGACCATCATAGAACCTACTTCCGGGAATACAGGCATCGGCCTGGCTATCGTAGGCATCATAAAGGGCTACTCAGTGGAGATAGTCATGAGCGACGCCGTGTCTGTGGAGCGCAGGAAAATCATACGTTCATACGGAGCCGCTGTGACTCTTACACCGGGCCAGGAAGGTACGGACGGAGCCATAAGGCTGGCCAGAAAAAAAGTAGCGGAGAATCCGGGAAAATACTTCATGCCGGACCAGTTCAAGAATGCCGCGAACTATCTCACTCATTACCAGTCCACCGCCCTGGAAATATGGCAGCAGACAGGAGGCAGGATAGACTATCTGGTATGCGCACTGGGCACGTCAGGAACCATCATGGGGCTGTCCAAGTTCCTGAAAGTGATGAATCCGCAAATAAAGGTGGTGTGCGCCCACCCTGTCCGCGGGCACTATATCCAGGGGCTGAAGAACATGGAGGAAGCTATCGTGCCTGCCATATACGACCCGTCGCAGATAGATATCCAGGAGATGATCGAGAGCGAGGAAGCCATCACCATGGCGCGCAGGATCATTGCCGAAGAAGCGATTTTCGCAGGAATGAGCAGCGGGGCGGCCATGCTGGCGGCAGCACGTACCGCTGCCAGAATCGACAAGGGCAATATCGTGGTGGTCTTCCCCGACCGCGCCGAAAAATACCTCAGCACCGGCATGTTCGCGGAGATCGAAGGGTAGAAATGGACCGAGTATTTAATGGAGCCTACACCAGCAGTTCCGTTTCCAAAGGTGCGTTTTCCTATAAAATCAGCATCAGAAATTTTCCCTTAACCATTCTGCAAAGAAATAGTCATATACCCTGTATGAGTCAATACATGAGGACCGCACAGTTACGTGGCCTGAAAAAAAATATGTATCCTGACTGCCCATACTGAAGACTCAAATATATTTCAGTCGATGTTCCGGCGGAATTCCGTAGGGGACATGCGAATGTACTTGCGGAAGAATTTCGAGAAAGCCGCCTGGTCGGAAAAATGCAGATGATCGGCTACCTGCTGGACCAGCATATCCTCGTTTTTAAGCAGCTGTATGGCCAGACCCAGCACTTCAGCATCTATCACTTCATGCGGAGTCTTCCCTGTACAAGTCTTGACAACCCTCGCCAGATGTTTGGTGGATACGCACAATTCCCTGGCATAAAAAGAAACTTCGCGCCGGCTGCGGAAATTCTTCCATACCAGATCCATGAAATTGGCCATGAGCGAATCCTTTTTGGCCAGCACCCTCTGTTCTATGGCGGGAAGATGCTGGTCCTTTATAAGCAGATTTCCCAATTCCAGGGCAAATGCCTTGAAATACGTGCGGACCATTTCAGTCCTGTAATTATGATCCAGGTCGGAAAGTACATCGTCGATGATACGGATCTGCTTGAACAGCTTGGATGTAGCATTGGCGGTAAGCCGCAGTACCGGATTCACCAGCAGGAGTGAAAAATAGTCTTTCGGTCCCGGAACGATATTCTGGAGGACTTCGGCTATGAATTCCCTCGAAGTAAGGATGCAGTAAAAATCCAGATCCGGGCCGCAGGAACCCAGACTGAAACTCGTACCTTCAAGAATATCCAGAAAATCGCACCGTTCGAGCATCGTCACCTTTCCGTTGACCTCGACTTCAAGCCTGCCGGAAAACACCAGAAGCATGATCCGACAGCCTATAAGCCTGAATTTCTGCAGCATTGCCGTATCATTGGCTGTAAGCAGAATGAACTTGCCGTCGATTTTCTGAGCATCCTGTGCAAATGAGCACAGTTGTTGCATATTAATTGTCTTCATGTGTCCAAATATACAAATATTGTCCGTTACGGACAAATATAAGAGAAAATCAAACAATTTACATGCCCCAATGCGGCAATTTGACAAATAAATACGACATTTATACAAATGCCGTATAAAAGTATTGAGGTATTTTTGCACCTGCAAAAATTGAAAGAAAAAACATTAATTATAAATAACATGAAAGTATTGAAAGTATTTATTCCAGGGCTGTGTCTTCTCGCCGGTTTGGTTTCCTGCAAAGAAGAAGTAAGTCGCCAGCCTCAGGCCAGCGCTTATCCGTTGCTTACGCTGACCACTGAAAACAGGACGCTTTCCACTACCTATTCTACAGTGCTAGAAGGCAAACAGTATGTGGAAGTACGCCCTCAGGTGTCAGGATTCATCACAGACGTACTCGTGAAAGAGGGAGCAAACGTCAGGAAAGGAGAGACTCTGTTCATTATAGATACCATTCCTTATGCCGCCACTTATGAGCAGGCAAAGGCTGCCGTGGCTACGGCTGAAGCTCAGGAAGCTACTTCGAAACTGACTCTCGAAGGCCAGGAGGAACTTTACAAGGAAAACGTCATCTCGGATTTCGAGCTCCAGACATCCAGGAACTCATATCTGAGTGCAAAAGCTGCCCTGGCACAGGCAAAGGCCCAGGAAGTCAGCGCCGCCAACAATCTTTCCTTCGCCAAGGTCAGCAGTCCTGTCACAGGTGTCGCAGGTATGACATCCATCCGTGTCGGGACACTCGTAAGTTCTGCGATGACAGAGCCTCTGATCACTGTCACGGACAACTCAAAGATGTATGCATATTTCTCTCTGACAGAGAAAGAAGCTCTCAGGCTCATCAAACAGTACGGGTCCATCGAAAAGACCATAGCTTCATACCCTCCTGTCTCGCTTATTCTCAGTGACGGTTCCACATACGGCATTACCGGTAAGATTGATGCCATAAGCGGTATCGTAGAAAATTCCGTAGTCAGGGTAAGGGCCGTGTTCGACAATCCTCAGGGGCTTCTGATCAACGGAAGCAGCGCAACCATTTCGATACCTTATTATAGGGAGAACTGCCTGGTCATACCTCAGGAAGCTACCTTCGAAATCCAGAACAAGATTTTCGCGTACAAAGTGGTGGACGGCAAGGCTACTTCAGCCATGATTACCGTATTCGGCATCAATGACGGCAAGGAATACATCGTGGAAAGCGGTCTGTCGGCAGGTGATGTCATCGTAGCTACCGGTGCCGGACTGCTCAGGGAGGGCACATACGTGACAGATGCAGCCAAGACCCAGCAGAAAGAAGAAGCTGCAGAATAAGCTGCCGATGAAAAATAAGGAGAATAGAAAATGAATCTTAAATATTTCATAGACAGACCTATCCTGTCTGTCGTAATTTCAGTCGTCATTGTATTGCTCGGTCTGATAGGCCTTGTCAGCCTGCCGGTAGAGCAATATCCTGACATTGCACCGCCTACCGTAAGGGTGAGCACCACATACAGCGGTGCGAACGCCGAGGCGGTGCAGAACAGTGTGATCGTCCCTCTGGAGGAAGCGATCAACGGTGTGGAGAACATGACATACATGGAGTCTTCCGCAAGTAACTCCGGAAGCGCTTCTATAAGCATATATTTCAAGCAGGGAACTGACCCTGACATGGCTGCCGTGAATGTACAGAACAGGGTTTCCCGCGCCACTTCACTGCTTCCGGCCGAGGTCACCAGAGTCGGTGTCGAAACGATGAAGAGACAGAGCAGTACTCTGAAAATATTCGCTCTGTACAGCCCGGACGGCACATACGACGAGACATTCCTCACGAACTACATGTCCATCAACATCAAGCCTGAGATACAGCGTATTTCCGGCGTCGGAGAGGCAAATGTCATGGGTGGAGACTATGCGATGCGTATCTGGATGAAACCGGATATCATGGCACAGTACGAACTTCAGCCGTCCGACATTTCCGCAGCTCTGTCCAGCCAGAACATCGAGGCTTCGACAGGTTCGATCGGAGAGGATTCCGAAAACGTTTTCCAGTACACTCTGAAATACAGGGGACGTCTCAGCACGGAAGAAGAGTTCGGGAACATCGTCATCAAGGCACTCCCTGACGGAAGCATCATCCGGATGAAGGACATCGCCGACATAGAACTCGGAGCCGTGAGCTACTCATATTCAGGAAAGGTGATGGGTGCACCGGGAGTACAGTGTATGATCAACCAGACTTCCGGAAGTAACGCAAACGAGATCATCAACGAGATAGACAGCTACCTCTCAGAAGTAAGGGAGAACCTGCCGAAAGGCATCGAGCTGGTGGACATCATGAGTACCAAGGACTTCCTCGATGCTTCCATCCATGAGGTAATCAAGACCCTGCTGGAAGCCATCCTGCTGGTCGTGCTGGTCGTGCTCGTCTTCCTGCAGAATATCAGGGCTACCATCATCCCTACCTTGGGTATATTCGTGGCACTGATAGGTACATTCGCATTCCTGATAGTGGCTGGCTTCAGTATCAACCTCCTAACCCTGTTCGCACTGGTGCTTGCCATAGGTACGATAGTCGATGATGCCATCATTGTGGTCGAGGCCGTACAGGCGAGGTTCGATGCAGGATACAAATCTCCGTACAGGGCTACCGTAGATGCCGTAAACGGAATTTCTTCCGCTATCGTGACTTCCACCCTCGTGTTCATGGCCGTGTTCATCCCGGTATCATTCATGAGCGGTACCTCAGGAGTATTCTACACGCAGTTCGGTCTGACCATGGCAGTGGCCGTAGGTCTTTCCGCTGTCAACGCCCTGACGTTCTCGCCTGCGATGTGCGCCCTGATCCTCAAACCGAACGAGGAAGTGAAACCTGGAGAAAAGCCTAAGCAGTTCTCCACACGGTTCAGAATAGCTTTCGATGCCGCGTTCCAGAGCATGTCGAAGAAATACAAACATGGCGTGACTTTCTTCATCAGGAACAAGTGGGCTGCCGGACTGATTCTCATAGCTGCTGTCGGCGTACTGATGTATCTGATGAGTACCAGCAAGACTTCACTCGTGCCTAACGAGGATATGGGTACCCTGTTCGTCAGCGTCGATGCAGTTCCTGGAAGTACTCTTCACGAGACTACCAAAGCCCTCGACGAAGTGGCGAACAGCATCAAGGATCTGCCTCAGATACTTGTCTACAACCAGGTATCCGGATTCAGCTTCAGCGGTTCCGGTGCATCGCACGGTATGATGATCATCAAGCTCAAGCCGTGGGACGAGCGTCCTGGCAAGGAAAACAGCAATACTGCCGTATCGAATATGATATATGCACGCACGGCGCATATCAAGAACGCGCAGATCTTCGTTTTCGCTCCGCCTATGATTTCAGGTTACGGTACAGGTAACTCCTTCTTCGTAACCCTTCAGGACAGGTCAGGAAAGGGTATGGGTACTCTGTTCGATGTGACCCAGGGATTCATCGACGAGCTTAACAAGAGGCCTGAAATTCAGATGGCCTATACTTCATTCAGTGCCAACTTCCCTCAGTACAGGGTGGACGTGGATGCCGCACAGTGCCAGAGGGCAGGCATCACGAGCGACCAGGTATTGTCTGTCATGCAGGGCTATCTCGGAAGTATGTACTCTTCGAACTTCAACAGGTTCACCAAGATGTACCGTGTAATGCTTCAGGCCAAGCCTGAATACCGTGACGACATGCAGGCTCTCGACAATATTTTCGTCAAGACCCCTTCAGGAATGGCTCCGGTAAGCCAGTTCGTTACTCTTACCAAGACATACGGAGCGGAAAACCTCGACAGGTTCAACATGTTCCCGTCCATCACGGTACAGGGTATGCCTGCTGACGGCTGCAGCTCCGGAGACATCATCGCAGCCATTCAGGAAGTGTCCAAGACTGCACTGCCTACAGGATTCGGCTACGAGTTCTCCAGCATGACCAGGGAGGAAGCAGAGCTGGCAGAATCGCATTCCACTACTATAATATACATTATAGCCATCGTCTTCATATACCTGATACTATGCGGACTGTACGAGAGTCTGTTCCTGCCGTTCGCAGTCATCTGCTCCGTTCCGTTCGGTATCATGGGCAGCTTCCTGTTTGCCAGGATGTGGGGACTGGAAAGCAACATCTACATGCAGATCGGAGTAGTCATGCTGATAGGTCTGCTCTCGAAAACGGCTATCCTTATTACGGAATACGCCACTGAAAGGAGAAAGCATGGCATGACACTGAGCCACGCGGCAGTATCGGCCGCCTCCGTCAGACTCAGGCCTATCCTCATGACCGTGCTCACGATGATTTTCGGTATGCTTCCGCTCGTAACAGCTTCCGGAGTAGGTGCAAACGGTAACCAGTCACTCGGTGTAGGTGTCGTCGGAGGTATGATTATCGGAACAATAGCCCTGCTGTTCATCACGCCTATGTTCTTCGTGGTATTCCAGTACATCGAAGAGAAAGTCATGGGCAAGAGAAGAGAGGACAGGGAGTTAGAGGAGAGTGAGATATGAGAAAAGTAATATTATTCGCATTGATAGCGGTAATGGCCAGCAGCTGCTCCATATACCGCAAATACCACAGGCCGGAAGACATTCAGGTAAATACGGACAGTCTGTACCGGGCAGAACTTATAGCTGACCCTGCAGATACTTCATCATTCGGCAGCATGCCGTGGGAAGAGCTGTTTACCGACCCTTACCTGAAAAATCTTATAGATTCGGCCCTTGTAAACAATACCGACCTGCAGACTGCAATCCTCAGGGTAGAACAGGCCCAGGCAGGGCTTTACTCCGCCAAATGGGCTTATTCACCGTCGCTGAATCTCTCTCCGCAGGGTTCCGTATCGAGCATCGACGGAAACAAGGCGACGTTCGGATACAATCTCGGCGGGGCTGTCAGCTGGGATATCGACCTTTTCGGGTCCCTGCTTAACGCGAAAAGAGAAGCCCAGGCTACACTTCTCCAACAGGATGCATACAGACAGGCGGTACAGTCCCAGATCATAGCTACTGTCGCCACGTCCTATTATGCACTGCTCATGATGGACGAGCAGGTAAGAATCAGCGACGAAAGCGTTGTAATCTGGAGAGAACAGGTCAGGACCCTCGAAGCGCAGCTGAGAGTCGGTACTGTAAATGAGAATGCCGTAACCCAGGCTCGTGCGAACCTGTATGGACTGGAAGCTTCCAACGCCCAGCTGAAACAGCAGCAGAAAGAGACAGAAAACGCTCTGTGCGCACTGCTCGGCCGCGTATCAGGAACCATAGACAGAAGCACTCTTGCAGAACAGGTACTTCCGGAAACGGTTTCCGCCGGTATTCCGCTGCAGCTTCTGTCGAACAGGCCTGACGTGTATCAGACTGAAATGGCTCTCGCGGCAGCATATTATACTACAAATCAGGCCAGGTCCGCATTCTACCCCAAGCTGACTCTCAGCGGCAGTGCAGGATGGACCAACAGTCTCGGACAGGCAGTATCGAACCCTGCCGGAGTCCTGCTGAATGCCGTAGCCCAGCTGGCGCAGCCTATTTTCAACAAAGGCCAGCTCAAGGCAAACCTGAAGGTTTCCAAGGCTGAAGAAGAAATCGCAAAGCTGAACTACAAGCAGACTATTCTGAATGCCGGACAGGAAGTCAACGACGCCCTGTTCGCCATAGAAACTGCAGGTATAATGCTGGAAAAGCATCAGGCACAGTGCACTGATCTGGAAAGGACAGTACAGACAGCCGACCTGCTCTACAGAAAATCTGCCTACGGGTCTTATCTGGAACTTCTTACGGCCCGGCAGTCGCTCCTGAACGCCCAGCTCAGCGTGGTATCCGACAAATACAACCAGCTGGCCAACACTGTGACGCTGTACAAGGCTCTCGGTGGAGGAAAGGACTGAAAAAACTTCAATGATCGGGATATTCGATTCAGGGGTAGGAGGATTGTCTGTTTACAGGGAGATAAGGAAACTTCTCCCTCAGGAAGACTATGTCTATTATGCAGACAATGCCCACTGCCCTTATGGAGAGAAAACGAAAGAATATATAACCGGACGCGCGCGTGAAATCTCTGAAATCCTTATAGGAAAAGGAGCGGATATCATAGTGGTAGCGTGCAATACCGCCACTGCGGCAGCGATAGCCGATCTGAGAAAAGAATTTTCAGACACCGATGATCCGGATGTCCGGGCAAGAATGCTGGAGCTGACAGGAGGAAAGCGGGACCATATAAAATTTGTCGGCATGGAGCCTGCCATAAAGCCTGCCATAAAGATGACTGAAACAGGAGTCGTAGGCGTACTGGCTACGGCAGGCACGTTGAAAGCCGAGAAATACCGCCACACGAGAGACCAGTCGCATGGAAACGTGACTGTTGTGGAACATATCGGACAGGGGTTCGTGGAACTGGTGGAAAACGGTACGGTATCAGGTCCTGAGGCAGAACAGGTAGTCGCGAAAAGCCTGAAACCTCTGCTCGATGAAGGAGCGGATACGATAGTCCTGGGATGCACCCACTATCCGTTTCTGATGGATGTAATCAGGAAAATAGCAGGACCGGAAGTAACGATAATAGATCCGGCTCCCGCAGTGGCCAGACACCTGGCCGACATCCTTGAAGATGAAAGGAAGGTATCCGCAAACATGTCCGGAAAAGATTCCGCGTCAGGGACGGGGTGCAGCGTTTTCATGTCATCCGGGCCTGATGATGTTCTGAAAAAGATGGTCTGCCGCCTTTGATTTTTCCTGTCAGTCCGATACACAAAAAGGCTGTGCCCGGTGAAATTCCGGGGCACAGCCTTTAATGAATAGAAAATCAGGTTATAGTTAATTTTTGTTCCGGCAGATTACAAATCTGCCGGAACAAAGTAAATACTACTCGGCAGGAGTCCAGGTAACTTTATCTATTCTCAGCGCATCATTTTCAAATATGGTAATGGCATCACCGTTACTTGCGGTTATAATCCATTTATGCTCTGTGAATTTGACATTGACACCTGCATCAAACGTTTCATCAAGTACTGTACCGACTGAAACGGCATCAGCAGAACCTCCGACAGCGACAAAAATCAATCTTTCACCGGCACCATCAGCAGTACCACTGGTATGTCTTGCTGAAACAGTCAAGGTTCCATTACCTGCTGCCCTGAAACGGAGGAAACATTTATCATAATCCTGAGGTGATTCTTTTTTACAACTCTTCGAAGCCAACTGGATATACTCATTGTCCGCACCTACACGGAATTTAGTATCAGATGCACCGGAATAAATCATAAAATTGTTAACGACAAAATATTCATCGGCAATATTGAAATCTTTTCCATAAGCTACTGACTGATCCGTACGCTGCTCGTATAATGCAGCCCACTCATCAGAACCCCAGGTAGTGGCTTCAGTGACCGGAGTAAGACCGGCTACCGGAGGAAGCTGGCCTGACGGCTCCCACGTCACGTTCATCACATAGATGTTCGCATCGCCGTAGATATCTATCGCATCGCCGGCAGCGGCACTGATATCGAATGAGAATGTAGAAGTAGCCGGATCAAGAGCACCGGAAGGCTTGCCAGGAACCTCATGTTTGATTTCACTCTTCTTTCCATTGACTCCATATCCTACGTTTCTAGGCTTTTCAGGGTCGACTGAAGAAGTAGATGTAGCGACTACTGTCAGTTTTCCGGCACCTGCTGCCAGGAACCTTATAGTCTGCGAAGCCTCTGCAGCATTAGCCTTGACTGAACTTGAACCTCCTGTGCTGTAGTATGCGCCGAAATTCGAGTCTACTCCGAACGAAACTTTTTCTCCCTTATTTTCGGTAAACATGAAATTCTTGTAAGTGATTACGTGTCCCTTTGCAAGTTTGTCCGTACCTACTATGGCAGAAATAAATCTGAAATCATCCTGAGTCAGAGTTCCGGAAGACATATTCGTAAGAGCAGGAGCTGCTACAGTCACTTCGGTACCGACGATCATGGAGTTCTCGAATTTGTCAGGTTCGGCAGGAATAGCCTGCACGTTCACGGTATATGTACCGCTAGGGAAAGCGTCCCATGTATAGGATGTACCGGTAACCCCACGGATAATATATTCATCCTCCGCATATTCCGCATCAGACTCCTTCGCTCCGAAGCTGATGGTATAGCTTCCGGCATTCTCCACAGCCGGCCAGGACAGAGTAAGAGCCCCTGGAGTTGCGACATCTGGAGTCACGACAGGGTCGGCAAGTGCAGAACTTCCCGTATTGATATCATCCGACCATTCGAGATCCGTAAGGACTATCGGGCCGCAGGCATAAATGTAGACAAGCCTGTTTTCACCTGCAGGAATTTCGTCGAAGACAATCTTCTGATTCTCTGCACCGGCGAATACTGAACCGGATACAGTGGCCGCATTACCTTCGGTATCGCCCAATGCAATGGTTATATGATCATTTGCAGTTCCGTTTCCGGACTGTATCGCGGATGCGAAAATCGATCCCGGTCCCTGTACCATGAATGCAATGGCGCAGTCTGAAGGGACACCTCCGTACTGGAGAGTGGCTTCCGCACTGAATTCCATACCTTCATCGAGGATATTGATAGGGTTGGATGCCACGATGAATTTGGTATTGTTGATTACGGTAGTCTCTTCCAGACTCTGCCCGTATGAACTCTTGTCCGTAAGATTCCATTCGCCGTACTGTACAGGTTCCAGATCCGCCATAGGCTCAGGGACATATTCTACAAGCCATCTCGGATCGCCGGCTTTTGCTGCCAGCACTGAAGCATCGGTTACGTTGAAGATACCTCTTGCACTGTTCTCGCACGGATCTGCAGACAGGACAGAACCACCTCCTGCAATGGCCTTGCTTTCAGGGAATTCGTCAGCTGCGACCTTATTCTCGCTGTCAGCATAGAAGAATGTATCCGCAAGATTGTAGTAATAGTTTCCTGACACTTCCGAAGGGAATGCTGTAGCCTGTGCCGGGAACATGACTGTTCTTGACGGAACTCCGTTCAGATTCAGGAAAAGATTGTTCTTTATCGTAAATGATCCGGAGAGGGCAGCCCTTATATTGAACAGACCCTTATTATTACTGTTGTCGAATGATGCGAGGTTATTTACCGTATTGTTCTCGAAAGTGAAAGATTCGAGAGTTCCCTTATCTATACGGATGAATGACCTCATACCGTTGGAGAAGGTATTGTTCTTCATCGTGATATTCTTGACAGTACTCTCTGCCCTGATATCGAAACCGTCACCGCCGTCACCCAGGATATCGGAAATGACATTGTTTTCCACTTCGATAGTCGTGTATGTAGCGACTTTGGAATTGTCATAGAAGAATCCGTGCTTGTAGCCATGAATCTCGCAGTTTATGATATGTATGGAAAGCGGACTCTCCGCAGGGAAATCGCCGTTTACCTGCAACGGTTTATCATGGGTATATGACGCACCGTCGAACTCAATGGCTTCAAATCTGATAGAAGTGGCACCGGCAGTAGGTCCGGCTATCGTCACTTCTTCAGTACCTTCATGATTCCAGTACTTGTAACCTGTCTGTGAAGGAAGAAGCATGAATTTGCCGTTCACTACCGGACTGACGCCGTCGGTAGTCTGCTGTCCGAGTAGTTCCACAGGTCCGAGGACATCGACTGTTCCGTCCAGATCATAAGGAGTATCAGTGTTGGTAAGACGGATTCTGAGCGGGCCTTCAGCTCCTTCCGCAGGAGTTCCGGCCTCCCTGAGCAGACGTTTCAGATCGGCAGTATCGGCTGCATCCTGTACGCCCTCCCAGTCAGGAGTGGTCCAAACGAACATCTGACCGCGGTTTGCACTGTTGAAATGCAGCTGGACAGTGTATTTCTCCGAAGGATTCAGTTTTCCGACAACAGCTTCAGTAGCACCGGAAGCCACATCCACCTGGAGGAAAGCCTGAGAAGCATCTGTCGGATGCGGGAAGACGCGAACCTGATTGATTCCGTCGGTATCGCCTTCCGCTACGGTCCACTGGACTGTAATGGTAGATGAAGTCCTTTCCTTCACGCTGAATGAAGGAAGCTGGTCCATCACACTGTACGTATCAATCGGATATGTGAATGCCCATTCGGAATCCCCGACAGTTTTCGTATCGGGATCCTCGCTTGACATGGCGCATACACGGGCATAGTAGCTCATTTCCGGCTCCAGATCTTCAGCGGTATAGCTGGTAGAACTGCCGCTTTCGGACGGCTGTACGACCACGTCGAGAGCAGGAGTCATGTCTGAAAGCAAATCTGCCGTAATCTCTGCCGCTTCAGGAGCGTCTTCGGTTTTGAACCCGTACACCTGAAGACGATATACCACAGCATTGGAATTTTTCCATGTAAACGTCACCGTAGTACCGGTGGACGCATCAACCACACCTGATATACTGCTCGGAGTAAGCATGTTCGACAGCTCAAGCTCCTCGATGACCTCAGGTATTTCCTCGACACAGCCCGTAGTCAATGCCGACAGAGCCAATGCCGAAAGTCCGATGGATAATATCGAAAATATCTTTTTCATATAATAATGTCTTTTGGAATAATGATTTCAAAAAGGTCTTTTCCCGGACCGCCGATTCTAATAACCGTAGTCATTGAAAAGTGTTCCCTGAGAATTGGTAATGGTAGTGGCAGGAATCGGCCAGTACTGCTTGAGATCAGGGTTGGCATCATAGAACCCGGCAGTGGAAGCCTTGTCCACACCTGAGTCTGTCTTGAAAGCCGATTCAGGGCTGATATACATGGACGGTTCTCCTTCGGAATTCAAATATGGCTGCCAGCCTGTTCCTTCGGCAGGGCATGAAGTCTCGGTAGCCTGATTCTCTCCTATGTGGATACCATACATCTCGATGGCAGGAATGCCGTCGGCAGTAGTATGACGATACCAGAGATAGTCACCGAGCTGGCCATAATTCTTTCCTGTAATGGCACCCGTGGCATCTGTACGCATGGCGGCAAGCTCGTCCGCAGCTTTTTCCATACTGCTTTGCAGACAGTTCCACCTGATGAGGTCGGCCTTGCGGAGAAATTCGCCTACGAATTCGAGGGCACGCTGTTTCTTTATTTCATCGAAGATAGCTTCTTCGCCGGTCAGGCCACGGAGTTCTTCTTCAGCACGGGGTGAACTGCCATACGCTCTTGCAAGCACCGTCTGGAGACAGAACTTTGCATAAGACTCGTCCCTGGTGAGAGTACGCTCGTCATTTCCCTCCTCACCGTCTCCTGAACTGTTCGCCATCTCGGCAGCCATGAGGAGAATGTCGGCATATCTCATATATACAGGCTTCACTCCGTCATCGTTTCCACCGCCGTATGGTGAAGTGTTCATCCATTCGAAACGATACTTTCCGAAATACCAGTTAGCGATACCGGCAGGATATGGAAGGGTACCGCTGCCGCGGTTTTCCCACTCGTAGTTGACGCAACTGATGTCACGGCGGGTGTCATCATCATCATACCAGTAGTAAACGTATGGTACGGGACCTGCCTGGCCGCCACGGTCGGATGTGGTAGGGGACCAGTCTGTCTGGCCGTTGTTCCTGATGGCGAAGGTATAATTCCAGCGTCCGCGGGAATTGCTGAACGGAATAACCCACATAATCTCCTTGCCTGCAGTAAGATCCATATTATTCACGCTCTTCCAGAGTTCCTCATAATCCATCAGATCGAGTCCGGAATTCGTGATGCAGTCTCTCAGGAATTCGAGAGCTTTCGGATAAAGGACATTCTTCGAGAGTTCAGGGTCTAATGAACGTCTGACGGTTCCAGTATTGCCGGTGCCGACCTGGCCGTCATCAGGCCTCTGTGCATAACCGGAAGCCATAAGGGCCACGCGGGCATACATTCCCTGAGCGAAAGCCTTGCCTACACGGTCCACAGATGCCGGCGAATAATAATCGATATATCCGATAGCCTCTTCCAAATCAGAAAGCAATTGTTTGTAAATCACGTCTCTGTCCGATTTGTTCAGATATATGGTCTCTGCATCTACAGGCTCGAAACGGGCGGGCACCTCGCCGTAAGCCTTGAGCAGTTCCGTGTAAAGTACCGCACGAAGCACGAGAGCTTCTCCGAGAAGTGCAGCCATCTCCGGACGGGTTTCAGGATTTCCGTAGGTCCTGATGCCGTCTATGGCGAGATTGGCACGCTCTATACCTGAGAACAGTTCATTGTACGGCCCGTTGGCCAGATTCAGCTGGCTGTTGGTAGAAATCATGTCGTATTTTACGATATCGGATTTGTCATCCGACGTATTGGAAATATACCACTCTATGTCAGTATTGTATCCATACCACGGAAGGTAACGTCCCCTGTGGGAGTTCGTCTCTCCGAAACACTGTGAGATGGAAAAGATCTGGTACTCGGTCAGTGTCGGGTCAGAGAAGACCTGAGTCTCGTCGAAAGTAGACTGGGACTCTGTCGTAAGGTCGCAGGAAGCCAGTGACAGTCCGGCCACAAGGCCTGCTCCGATAATGATTCTTCTTATTATATTCATAACTCTGTCTTGTTTGGAATTAGAAAGTAAGGTTGACTCCGACCACATAACCTATGCTCTTAGGGTAAGCCGAATAGTCTACGCCAGGAGTAAGAGGAGTGGCACGACGCGTGTCGACTTCAGGATCGTAGCCTGAATAATTGGTCAGGCAGAAAAGGTTTGTTCCGGTCACGTAGAAACGCAGGCGGGAGATTTTGGCCTTCATCGTGATGTGCGACGGAAGAGTATAACCTATGGTAGCCGATGTGAGGCGGAAGAACGAACCGTCTTCTATGGCCCAGTCGGTCAGAACTGCATTGCCTACGGCAGGCGACCAGAGTTCGGCATCCTTGTTGACGGAAGCGAGCACTTCAGGATCAGAAATGAGCTGACCTGTACTCCAGTCGATATTGGTCCATCTCTTTTCGTCTGTCTTCATGAAGTTCCTGTTGTTGTACTTCCTGGATGATGTGAACTCTATCTTGTTGGCATTATAGATGTCATTTCCGAAGACATAGTTGAAGTTCGCGGAGAAATCGAAACCGTAGAGATAACCGGTAAGCGTGACGCCGCCGAATCCCTTAGGCTGGGCGTTTCCTATGATAGTCTTGTCATTAGCATCAATCTTTCCGTCAGGTTTCCCGTCAGGACCGCTGATATCCTTGAGTTTCATGGCTCCCGGACGCATGTAAGTCTCTCCGATTACAGCGGAGGCGTCGGCGACGCCCTCATTGAGGGTCCATCCGCCATTCCCGTCCGAAGTAAAATCTTTTACAGAGTACATGCCGTCGGAAATATATCCGTACATGTTTCCGAGAGGCTGGCCGACTTCCACGACATAATCCGTACCTACTTCGGTAGAAGCCCACTGGGTTTCAGATTCGATCCTGTCCAGACCTCCGAGGCTTGTAACCATGTTCTCGTTCATGGAAAGATTGGCTCCGAGGGTAAGTCCGAAATTATCCTTTTCCACGAGAATGGCATTGAGGGAAACTTCGAAACCTCTGTTCATCACGGAACCCATGTTCCTGTACTGGAATTCATATCCCGAACCTGCCGTAGGGAACTGGATAAGAAGATCCTTGGTAGTGTTGTGATACCCCTCTACGGAACCGCTCAGACGGCCTTTGAAGAACGAGAAGTCGAGACCCAGGTTATGTGAAACGGTCGTTTCCCACGAGAGGTCAGGATTCGGCATGATGGTATCGCCTCCGTCAGTCACCGGAGCCCAGTATGTATTGCTCTGTGATATCCATGAAGTGGAGAATGAGGCGAAGTTAAGCATGGTCATGCCTGAAGGGATGTTGTTGTTACCGGCAGTACCGTAGCTGTAACGGAGTTTCAGGTTATCGAGCCATCCGGAAGCGCCTTCCATCCATGGTTCGTTGGAAATGGTCCATGAAGCTGCTGCAGAAGGGAAATAGCCCCACTGGTTGCCTTCGGTAAACTTGGACGAACCGTCGGCACGCATCGTGGCAGATACTGAATACCTCTCGTCGAATACATAGTTCACACGGCCGAAGAATGAAAGCAGTTTGTCATTCGGGTCATAGTAATTGTTGGTAGAGATGGCGGTACCTGTCGACATGAAGTTCCAGGCCGTCTGGGCATCGAAGAAATCCGGGAAGTTTTCCACTACCGCGGTAAGTTCGTTGGATTTCTTGAAAATGAACTCCTGGCCTACCATAAGATCGAGATGATGGCGCTGGTCCGTGAACACTTCCTCGAAGTTGTAGCTGAGGGTATTGGTATTGCGGATAGTCTGCCTGTAGGTATCAGTATATCTTGTGGCAGGCTTGTCCTGGTACTGGGCCGTGTTGCCCACATAGTATGTAGTAAGTCCGTAGAAACGGTTGTTTTCCTGATTATAATCCTCCAGACCGCCTTCTACGCGGAGATTGAGATTCTTGATGATATGCCATGTGACTGCACCGTTCACTGTCCAGTTGCGGCGCACGCGCTTGTTGTCGTTGTCTGCGACTGACTGGAGAGGCGGAGCATTGTCGCCGTAGTCTTCCTCAAGGTCAGAACCGGATATGACACCCTCGGCGATTGGAATCGGAGTGTACTGTACAGAATGTTTCAGACGGCCGTTTCCTGAAGTGGAGCCGGCATCATTCATGGAGTTCGAACCGGATCCCATGATGGATGTATGGGAGTATCTGGCATTGATATCGAATTCCAGTTCCTTTATCGGCTTGTAATTGGCCTTGAAGTTCAGGTTGTCACGCTTGTAGTCAGAGCCTGTCATGATGGCATTGTCTCCGATATGCGAGTAACTTGCGGTCCATCTTACCTTGTCGGTACTTCCGGAAACAGAGACATTGTGACTGAAGTTTGTTCCGGTATTACCGAAAATCTGCTGTATCCAGTCATTGCCCTGTACATTCTCATAAAGTCCCATGTCATCATAAATACCGAAATACGGGACATAATCTTCATTATACCTGCCCCTGATCATGGAAAGTTCGTACTGGTTCTTCACGAAGTCATACGGACTGTTGACCTCGACGGCATCCTTGTTGGCCATCCATTTCTGTCCCCAGTACGCGTTATAGCTTACGGAGAATTTGCCGCTCGTACCTCCCTTTGTAGTCACGAGAACTACACCGTTCGCACCGCGGGAACCGTAAATGGCCGTGGAGAAAGCATCCTTCAGCACGTCTATGCTCTGGATATCAGAAGCCGGAATATCGGAAATGCTCTCCACAGGGAATCCGTCCACTATATAAAGAGGAGAACTGTCCTGCGTGATGGAACCCGAACCACGGACACGGATCTTGATATCAGCATCGGGGTCTCCTTCGGTAGTAGTGACCTGCACACCTGCCATCCTACCGGTAAGAGCCTCGCCCACAGTCGTCACAGGCATGGCGGCAAGAGCCTTGCTGTCCACTGAAGATACGGAGCCGATAAGGTCTTTCCTCTTCACCGTCGCATAACCGATGACTACGGTTTCCTCCAGGAAATTGGCATCTTCTTCCAGTACGACATCATAGACTGTACTGTTGCCGATATGCACTTCCTGCTCTCTCATTCCTATGAACGAAAAGACCAGGATCTTGCCTCTGGCATCTTCGATATCTATGACATATTTGCCGTCTATGTCAGTAGATGTTCCGATAGTTGTGCCGTCAACGAATACGGAGACTCCTGCAAGAGGCTGCCCTCCGGTATCCTTGACAACACCTGTGATCTGCTGGGCCGATACTGTCATCGTGACGAGCAGGCCCACGACCAATAGATAAATTTTAGAAGTCAGATTATTCATAAAACTTATTAGTTAGTGTTATTTGAATGTGCGAAATTACTTAATGCCCTGTCATACGACAGGCAATAATTATCGTATTGGATGTATTTTTTGACAATCGCAGTCTTTTGACGGATTTTCCGGTATTTTTTCCGTTTGAGGATGACCCCGACTTGCACGAATTACCGGGGTGGGATAATGGAAAATGCAGTTTTTCGTGACTTTTGACCCACCCACTATGATATTGCCGCCGGAACAGATCAAAGCTGTGTATAAACGGAACCTGCAGCCTGGGAGGCAACGATGTCGCGTACGATATAATGGAGATACATTTCGAGATTCGTGTAGCGGCCATGCTCGTCGAGATTCTTCGCGGCACCGTCGGAAGCATCGGACGGATCGAGGCCGAATTCCGTCTCGAACCAGTCAGGCATGCCGTCTCCGTCGGTATCGGTAACGGATTCAAGATCCTCGTCAGTAGCCGTATATTCAGGCCAGCCCCCTACTTCGGACGGGAGATCGATTATGGCTCCCGCACCTGCTTCAGCATCTTCTGCAGCCCTGGCATCTACCTCGTCCCGGACTTTGGACGCCCCTCCGAAATCACAGACCTTTGCGAATGCATCATGCGCTGAATGCGTGCTGGTATAAATTGCCTGTCCCGAAGGACCTTCCAGCGAGAGCGGAGAGGAAAGTATGACCGCATCCGAAGGAACTTCATACGAGCTGTCATCATGCCAGTAAAGTCCGGTAAGATTGTCCGCCGTGATGCCTGGATAGTCATGATATACATTCCCTGAAACATACAGTTCAGGATACCCGTAATCAATATCTTTTGAAGTATAAATGCCGTTCACATCGTAGATATACTTTCTGTCCCGCGAATCTTTCCCTTGTTTGTAGTAATTGTTGATCAGATTGAACCAGCCGCCTTCACCTCCGTAAGTATTGTTGTTTCCCCAGTTGAAAATCACATTGTTCCTGAAATCTACATGACCGCGGCGTGCGGGATTCTCAGGATTTTCATAGACCTGGGGATGGTCGAAACGAGGATTCCGGCTGTCATGGTTGGCGAGCATGTTGTGATGGAAAGATGCGTTTTTGCCTCCCCATATTCCGCCATAGCCATGCTCTCCCTTAGGATGGTTCGAATCTTTCAGGCTCTCCGTGAGGATACACCACTGCATGGTGAAATTCTCGTTTCCATAGAATGAAGCACATTCGTCGATGGACCATGCCATGGAACAATGGTCGAGAATGATATCCCTGTGTCTCCTGCCCCAGATACAGTCTTCACCATCTGTATTGAGCACCTTGTTTCCCAGACGGAAACGGACGAAACGGATGATGACATTGTCAGCCTCGACTACCGTGGCGTAGTTCTTAATGCAGATACCGTCACCCGGAGCTGTCTGCCCGGCTATCGTGAGATTCCCGTTCTCTATCCTGAGCTGCGACTCAAGCTCTATGATGCCGGCGACATCGAAGACCACGGTTCTGGCACCGCTGGCCTCCACTGCGGCACGAAGCGAGCCAGTACCGCTGTCATTCAGGTTCGTGACATGGATGACCCTGCCTCCGCGGCCTCCCGTGACATACATGCCGCCGCCTTCAGCTCCGGGAAATGCCAATGCGCCAAGATCCTCCTCGTATGACGGTATCCTGAACTTTTCATATCCTTCGAGAGGGACATCAGGCTCATCATCCGGAATATCGGGATCAGGCTCCGACTGGCCCGGGACAACGGAAAGCGGATCGGAATATTCCGAGTCGCCGTCTGCCGTCTTCACCCGTACCTTGAACTGATAAGCGGTGCCCGATTCCAGGCCCGTAAATGTCACCGTATTGGTCGTCACCTGCTTCTGCCGGTCATACTTGCCGTCTTTCTCCAGCCTGGCAGTGTAATTTTCAGCCCCGTCCACCGCAGTCCAGCCGAATGTCAGACTGGTTTCGTCAGACTGGAGCAGACGGACTCCGGCCGGCGGCAGGACTTCCACCGGAATTTCAGGTTTCACTTCAGGGCCGCAGGCTATCGCCAGCGGCAATATAATCAATGACAAAAACAAACGTATCTTCATATCCACTAAAAAATATTTCAATATTTTGCCCCATGGCATTGTAAATACAGGATTTTTATAATACATCATTCTCCGAATCTATAATGCCTGGCAGTCCTGTGACAGAACCGGAA
>CALUSC010000028.1 GCA_944323345.1 uncultured Bacteroidales bacterium
ATGATGTTGATGACGGTCGTGCCGGAAAGCGGCCTCGGCCTGTGGTTGATGAGCATGCGGGGAGTATAGAAGTCGGGATGTTCCTGCCGCAGCCTGTACTCGTTCACGACATAATCCCTAAAATCGTTCATTTGCTCCAGCGTGACGGTCTCCACGAAGAGGGTGAAGTCCGCCTCGCCCAGTATCTCCCGGCGGTAGTCGTGGTAGCGGGTCATCTTGCGCTCGAAGCGAACGATATGCTCCTTGGTCCTCTCCGCACCGTCAAACTTTTCCAGATACTCGTGGACGCGGGCGAGCAGGTTCGGATGGTTGCGCTCGAATGCGCGGGCAGGGTACAGTACATCCTCTATGACCTGTCTCATCCACCGGCTGTCGGCCTTGTCCGTGAAAGTTTTCTCCGCCCGCTCGATGATGGCGACGATCTGTTCCGGCAGCCGTTTTTGCTCGGCGGCGGGCACGGCTGTCGTGCGCCTGTAGCTAAGGGTATCGGAATCCCAATACTTGTCCTGCACTTCAAGCGGGGAAACGACCTTTATGTCCACATTCCTATCCCTGACCCTGAAACAGATGTTCGAGGCCTCGGGGGAACACTTTTTCAGATAGACGGTGACTTTCATCTGCGTTGCTTTTTCGGTTATGCGGCAAAGGTATAATAAATTCCCGTAAATGTTCCCATATATCCCGAAGAATCTTGCAACGGATTAAGACAAATTAAAAAGTCATTCCCGAATCTGATACCGCATAAAGCACAGAAAATCAATGATTATATTTGCAGATGTTTAGCTCTTTTTTTCATTTCGGGCTGTATCAGACTTCCCAAATATCATATATTGCAGTTCCACGCTTTTTTTGCTAACCACATTAACACATGCTGCCCAGGAGTCGGCCGGCGCTGGAATTAACGATGTTCAGACGTTTTGTTTTATCCTGTCTTTTTCTTGCAGCGATATTGACTGCGGCAGAGGCCCGCGTCACGATGCCATCTGTCTTTTCCGACAATATGGTTCTTCAGCAGAACAGCGATGCAGCTTTCTGGGGTAAGGCTGAGCCCGGAGCCTCGGTATCCGTATCGGTTTCATGGTCGGACGAAAAGGTTTCATGTACGGCAGATGCCCTGGGGAAATGGTTCCTGCGCGTTTCCACTCCTGATGCCGGAGGGCCTTATGAAATAACAGTCAGTGACCATGACGAGACAATATTCAGGAATGTCCTTATAGGAGAAGTCTGGATATGTGCAGGACAGTCTAATATGGAAATGCAGATGAAAGGGTTCCTCGGACAGCCGGTAAATAATTCTGCGGAATATATTTCAGGCGCCACTCCCGATGTTCCTGTCAGGTGCTGTAATCTTAAAAGAATAAAATCACTCGAAGAAGAATTCGACTGCCCGGCAGTATGGTATGAACATACGCCTGAAGGTGTGTCGGAAGCCAGTGCCACCGCTTATTTCTTCGCCAGAAGACTGAATGAAGTTCTGGGAGTACCGATAGGAGTTATAAACGTATCGTGGGGCGGTACACCGATAGAGGCCTGGATGGATCTGGATCTGATAAAGGAAGATTTCCCGGACGAATTCGATCTGAGCAGCTACGAGAACGGAGAATTCCGCAAGGATGCTCCGCACAGAGTGGCCGGAGTTCTCTATAACGGTATGATGCATTCCATAATCCCGTTTACTGCAAAAGGCTTCGTGTGGTACCAGGGCTGCGACAACAGATACCGCTTCGAGCAGTACATGCGACTCCAGCCGGCGTTTGCAGCAATGCTCCGCGAACAATGGGGCGACGATGACATGCCTTTCTATTTCACTCAGATAGCACCGTACAGATATGATGATCCGGAACTTCGTACAGCAGGATACATGATGTGGGCCCAGGCCAGGACTCTGTCCATGATCCCGAATTCCGGAATGGCTACTACGCATGATATAGGGGAATTCGCCTGCATCCATCCGGCTGAAAAGAAAACAGTCGGCGACAGGCTTGCAGGTCTGGCACTGGCCAATGATTACGGAGTAGGCGGATTTGAAGCCCAGGCTCCCGTGTTTTCCGGAGCAAGTTTCAAGGAAAATACTGCCCATGTGACTTTCGATGTGGGGGATATGGGGTTGAGCCCGGTAAATATGGATCTTCCGGGGTTCGAACTTGCCGGGGAAGACCATGTTTTCTACCCCGCTACAGCGCGCATCTGCCGGGATTGCCGCAGCATAGACGTAACCTCTCCCCATGTTTCACGGCCGGTGGCAGTCCGTTACGGAATGAAGAACTGGTCGGAAGCTACTCTCTACAACTGTTTCGGCCTGCCGGCAAGCCCGTTCAGGTCGGATGACTGGGAATAATGGTCCCGGAATGCCGGACAGGTATCTAAGGTATTGTGTAATAATCGTTAAAAGACATTGCTGAAATGAAAAATTTGTTGACAATGACACTGTCAATAGCGCTAGCTGTACCAGTTTCGGCCGGTAACTGGTCTCCCGTCGGAGACAATATCCGTTCACGCTGGGCAGACGGGATCGATCCGTCGAGCCCTCTTCCGGAATATCCGCGGCCCCAGATGGTCCGTAATGAATGGAAGAACCTGAACGGTCTGTGGGATTATGGAATTACAGACGGGAATGCAGAAGATTTTGACAGTGAAGGCAGGATACTCGTTCCGTTCCCGGTCGAATCATCATTGTCAGGCGTCGGCAGGCGCATAGACAAGGAGCAGGCTTTATGGTATGAAAGGACTTTCTCTGTCCCGAAAGAATGGAACGGGAGCCGTATCATCCTTCATTTCGGTGCCGTGGACTGGGAATCTGTCGTTTATGTAAACGGATTCGAGGCAGGAACGCATAAGGGCGGCTATGATCCGTTTTCATTCGACATCACTCCTTTTCTGAAAAAGGCAGGCACGCAGACTCTGACGGTAAAGGTAAAGGATGCTACCGACAACAGTTTCCAACCCCGCGGAAAACAGTGTCTTATACAGGGCAGCATCTGGTACACTCCTGTATCGGGTATCTGGCAGACAGTGTGGCTGGAGCCGGTCCCGATGAGCCATATCCGCAGTTATTTCGTGGAAAGCGACATAGATGCCGGACTTCTGTCGGTATCTGTCGATGCAGCCATTGCTGTCGGAGATGAAATCAAGGTGTGTCTGTACGAAGGAGCTGTAGGATATTCTCCTGAAACACCGTCATCGGTGGTCCTGGCTGAATCTTACGTCAGAAAAGGCAGGGCAGAGATAAGACTTGATGACATGAAGCTCTGGTCGCCTGACGAACCTTGGCTCTACGGCCTCGGAATACGTATAGAACGCGATGGCAGAGTAGTGGACGAAATAGCAGGATATGCCGCTGTCCGGCAGATTTCGATAGTGCAGAAGCCTCTGCAATACCGGTATAAAAGAATGGCACTGAACGGAGAGCCTCTTTTCCATCTCGGTCTTCTGGATCAGGGCTGGTGGCCTGACGGGCTTTATACAGCGCCTTCCGATGAGGCTCTTAAATTCGATATAGAGAAATCCAAGGAAATGGGATTCAACATGATCCGCAAGCATATCAAGGTAGAGCCGGCACGCTGGTATTACTGGTGCGATGTTCTCGGAATGCTGGTATGGCAGGATATGCCTTGTATAGGGGATTTCTGGGATAGCCAGTTCCCTGCCCGCGATCCGGAAATTGTCAGGGCTGTGGATAATGTTTGGGCGGAAGGAAGTCTGGTCGGAGGAACGGACTGCATTATACCGCAGCCGTGGAAAGAGAATTTCAGACGTGAATGGAAATCTATAATGAATGCGCTCAAAGGATTCCAATGCATTGTCGTCTGGGTCCCGTTCAATGAAGGATGGGGGCAGTTCGACACAAGGGAAATAGTGGAATTTACCAGGTCAGTCGATTCTACAAGACTGATCGACGAGGCGTCCGGAGGGAATTTCAGCCTGTGCGGCGATATAGTGGATGTCCATAACTATCCTGTTCCGTGCATGAAATTTTTCGAAAGGAATTTCGTGAATGTCATAGGCGAGTTCGGCGGCATAGGATATCCTGTGCCGGGACATACATGGAATGCTGTAGAGAAATGGGGCTATGACGGTGTAAAGGAGTCTGCCGAAGAACTTATCGGGCAATATGAAGAGTATATGAAAGAGCTGGAGATAATGGTCCGCACAGGATGTGCAGGGGCCATTTATACCCAGACTACGGATGTCGAAGGCGAAGTGAACGGCCTTATAACTTATGACAGGGCTGTCGTGAAAGTGGACCCGGCCAGAATTTCCGCCATAAACAGAGCTGTGATAGAAACCATGAATAAACTGAACTAACAACCGAAGTTTTATGAAAACATTAGAAAACAGGCAAGGAAACGGTATGAACCGTCCTGCCGCCCCGGACTATTCGAGTCCGAAATTCAATGAAGTTTCCGTGAATTGCGAAAACGGATTCTGCAACAGTCTTGAGCACCAGTCATTCGGTGAAAGTAATTATTCATTTGATTGGGAGTAAGCATTATGAAAACTGTTTATTGTATGATTGCCGCTGTCGCATCGACAGCAATGCTGGCCTCCTGTGCCAAGGAATTGATCGAAAATCCTCAGAATACCGATGCAGGCAAAGTCCTCATGACATTTGCCAGCGAGTCGGCTCCTACCAAAACCCAGCTCCAGGAAGACGGAAGCGTCTTCTGGACAGAGGGAGATGCCATCAGCATATTCGATGCTGCCGGAAATAACAACCTTTTCTCAATATCTGAAATTTCAGGCGCTTCTGCCATATTCAGCGGGGAAGCGGTTCCCGGCGGCCAATATTATGCGGTTTACCCGTATCGTGAGTCGTCCTCGGTATCCGGCGGAATCATTACGGCGGAACTTCCTGCCACACAGACGGCTGTAGACGGCACGTTCGCTTCGGACGTAAATCTTTCCGCGGCAGTGTCATCCGGGGACAATAAACTTTATTTCCGCAATCTCTGCGGCCTGGCTTCCCTTACTGTCAACGCCGTGCCTGAAGGTTTCACCCTGAAGTCGGTTTCCCTGAAAGGCAGGAACGGAGAATTGCTGGCAGGTCAGGTGTCTGTCGATACTGAGAAAATGACATCTGAAGTATCTGCGGAAGGCGGCAGTACATCCGTCACGCTTTCTGCCGGAGATATGACGGCCGGGACTTACGTCTTCACCCTGCATCCTGCAGAACTTACAGGCGGTCTGGTCATCACTTTCCAGTATGAAGAAGGTCCCGCCGAAGTCATGTCGGATCAGCCGGTAAGTATCGCAGCCGGGATCAATGCCAAGCTTCCGGTCATAGAATCGGCTCCTGTTCCGGACACGAAGCTTTATACTCTGTCCGATGCAGATGACCTTCTGGCTTTTGCCGCCTCTGCAGACGAATATGCGGCAGAAGATGTAGTCGTTCTGAATGCCGACATCAATATGGAAGGAAAGGAATGGATTCCGTTCGACCTGAAATGTACTTTGGACGGCCAGGGAAATTCCATCTATAATGTAACGGCATCGGACTGGCTGGTTTCCAATGTGACAGGGACCCTGAAAAATATAGTCATAGGCTCTGCCGACGGTGAAGTGTATGACGGGAAAAGTCTTATATCCATGGCAGGGACTGGTTCGAAAGCAGGCGTAGTGCAGAATAACAAGGGTGTTTTGGACGGCGTGGTGAATTTTGCAAAAATTGCGGCTGTCACCAGCGGCGATGCAGGCACGGAAGTCAGGATCGGAGGAGTGTCGTCCAGCAATTACGGCACTGTCAAGAACTGCGAAAACCATGGTGAAATAGAAGTTACCGGAACTTCTTCAAGTATGATTTACGTGGCCGGTATCACGGGATGGGCATCTGACGGGGATGTCACTATCTCAGAGTCGGCGAACTACGGAACTATCACAGTCGACAATGACAATGTTCAGGGAATCGCCGGTATCGCCGGTATGAACAGGGGCCAGAACATAGTGGGCTGCGACAACTATGGAACGATCATAGTGAAAAATTCAGAAGCACAGAACAGCTGGGTCGGCGGTATCATGGGTTACTGCCAGAACCATACTCAAACCGAGAAGAAGCTCTCCGGCTGCGAGAATCACGGGACATTCGACATACAGGCTCCGTCAGTGGCGGGAGTCGCAGGTATTGCCGGATGCATACACATGTGGAGCTACGCCCCTGTCACGATAGAGAACTGTACGAATGAATCCGAAATCTCGGTGACTACAGCCAACGGGTGGATGCATCTCGGAGGCATTCTGTCGAATGTGGCTCTGCCGGGCAGCAATGCCGGAGATTTCACGAACAAGATTACAGGCTGTACGAACAGCGGCGACATCACTCTCGGAGCACCTGCCGGAGCGGGACTTTCAGGTCAGGCTAAAATCGGCGGCATCGCAGGTTCTGCCAGCAAGAAGATAACCATCGGGAACAGCGCCAACACCGGAGCCGTCACCAGCACAAAACTGACGACATGCTATGCCGGAGGTATCCTCGGCTGGACCGACTGTGAGGAACTTGCCTTGACGGGCAATGACAACTCAGGTTCAGTAAAACTCTCTCCTGACAAATCAGTTGCCACCCAGTGCTATGCCGGCGGCATCCTCGGCTCGTCCGCCTGCGGCAATGCCGTCATCACCGATAATGAAAACTCTGCGGCAGAAGTCAGCATCGACTGCGATTCGCAGTCAAGCAAACTCAACCTCCTTTCAAGTGTCGGAGGTATTACAGGCCTGTCTGACGACGATGCCAATACCATGAGCGGAAACATCAACAGAGCATCGGTACTTTCGTCTACTGTTAATGATGTATGGGTGCCTGGAGGCGGAATCATCGGAGGAGTGAAAGGCAGCGTAGACATGAGCTTGAATATCAATTTCGGAGATGTGACAGTGACATCGGCAGGTACTGCAGGAGATACATTCTGCGGAGGACTTGTAGGATTCTTCAATATGGGAGACACGAGCGGCTCTGCCCAGAGCCCTGTGACGGAATCTGCCGAACTTGTCGGGGACAAGACATTCGGAAAACTTACGAGTACAGGTCTTTGCGGCCTTATAGGAAATTCAGCCTGGGGAAGCTACGGCAGCAGCATCACAGTGACAGACTGTGTCGTCGGCGGAACGATATCAGGCAGCAATGTCAGCGGCGCAGGCAATGAAGTGACACTCGGTCCGGATTCAAATATTGCCGCATGGCTTTTCGGCTACAAGGACAACAACAGTACAAAATACACTGAGTCAGGAACCTCCTATGGCGAAGCTTCCGGCTATGAGAATTGATCTGCGGCGATTGCCGTTTGTATATGAACATATTTAATAACCGATATTATGTACAGAATGAAAACATTGGCCATTGCCTTAATGGCAATAGGGCTTACTGCAGCAGTCGGCTGTAAGAAAGATAAATTGCCTGAAGAACCGGGCAATACCGAACCTTCGTCATCGATGGTAGACAAGACTTTCACTGCATCGATCGCCGAGGTGGCAATAAAGCCGGATATGGCTCTGAGCACTACGGATCTCATAGCCATGTATGACGGTTACGGGAAAAGCACATACAGCATCGCTTCTGTAGACGAACAGGGAAACGCGGAAATCAAAGGCCAGGTGGACAGCCGCGCTACGGTTTTCCAGGCCGTATATCCTTATTCGGCCGCCAATGCATACACTGCAGGCCAGGGGATATCGGTATATATTCCCGATTCACAGAGAATTTCCGCAGGCGAGACAGCTTCTGCCTCTGCCATAGTGTGCATGGGTAAGGAAGCTTCAGGAAACATCCTGTTCGAAAGCATCGTAGCTTATCTTAAACTGGATGTCCCTGAAGGAACTACCCAGGTCACGGTACGGGGAGCGGCTTCGAGTCCGATAGCAGGTGACGTATATGTTTCCGAAGACGGCAGCATAAAGGCAAAAGACGCTGCCTGGACACCGGAGACCGAACAGTCCGTCACCATAGTGCCTGACGGCGAGACATTTGCGGCAGGAACATATTATGTCTGCCTTCTTCCGGCTACTTTCGGCAACGGGCTTACCATAGTTTATCAGTCGGCATCTGCCACTGAGGCCGAAGCCACGTCGGAAACAGTGGAATTCAAGGCCAATGCCATAGTGGATGCGGCAGAACTGACCATGGGCGAAACCGAAACCGGAACCGAGACAGATCCGTTCACCATATCCACGGCTGAAGAACTCATGGCTCTTGGCGGGGAAACTTATGCTGCCGGAGTCTATGTGAAACTGACAGCCGATATCGACATGGACGGCAAGACCTGGACGCCATACACACTTAACTGCAATCTCGACGGCGACGGACACAAGGTGTATAATATTTCCGTGTCCGGAACGGACAATGCCGCCATGTTCACTACGGTGTACGGCACTCTGAAAAACCTGACCGTAGGTTCTGAAGACGGGGAAAACTATGACGGAAAGAGTGTCATAACCATGACTGGAAACGGCCAGAAGACAGGTCTCGTGCAGAATAACAACGGCACCATGGAAAACGTGGTGAACTTCGTGAAAATCATCGCCAATGCAGACGGTAACGCAGGCTCCGAAGTCAGGGTGGGCGGAATCGCCGCCAGCAACTACAGCGCCCTCACAGGCTGCGAGAACAGGGGTGATATCGAGCTTACAGGTACATCCGGGACTCTGGCCTATGTCGGCGGCATCACAGGCTGGGCATCAGATGGAGACGTCACTATTTCCGAATCTTCGAACTATGGCAGCATTACCGTGGACCACTCCAATACTCAGGGAATCGCCGGTATCGCCGGTATGAACCGCGGCCAGAATTTCACGAACTGCAGGAACTACGGAAAAATTACAGTGAAGAATTCAGTGGCTCAGAACAGTTTTGCCGGCGGTATTCTGGGTTATGTCCAGAATCTCGACGACGCGGAGAAGAAAGTCTCAGGCTGTGAAAACCATGGAGAGTTCGACATCCAGGCCACGACAGTGGCAGGTGTAGCCGGAATCGCGGGCTGCGTCCACATGTATTGCATGGCACCTGTTGTCATGGAAAACTGCAAGAACGAATCTGAAATCTCCGTAACGACGGCCAACGGATGGATACTTGTCGGAGGAATTCTGGCAAATGTAGCGATGCCAGGCGACGTTTCCAAAGCCGGAAATTTCACTAACAAGATCACCGGCTGTACGAACAACGGCGACATCACTCTCGGAGCGCCTTCCGGAGCAGGAAACTTAGGCGTGGCGAGAATCGGAGGCATAGCCGGTTCTGTAAGCAAGAAGATAACCGTCGAGAACAACACGAATACCGGGGATATCACCAGCACCAAACTTACTGCCTGCCATGCAGGAGGCATTGTCGGATATTCAGACTGTGAAGAAATGTCTCTCAGTCAGAATACGAATTCCGGAGTCGTAAAACTTTATCCTTCGCAGTCTGAGCCTGTAGAGTGCTATGCAGGAGGAATCATCGCCACGTCTCTCTGCACAGTGAAATCCGAAATAAGCGGCAATACAAATTCCGCCGCTGAAGTCAGCATCGTATGCAACTCGGCTGCGGCCAGCTATAGCCCGCTTTCGTATGTGGGCGGAATCATAGGTTCGTCAAATGATGTCTCATGTACGACCTCTGGGAATACCAACAAGGCAGCCGTCATTTCCGAGACCGCAAGCATCTGGGTGCCGACCGGAGGCATTGCAGGAATTGTGAGAGGCAATATTTCCATGAGCGAGGATGTAAACAACGGTGATGTGACCCTGTCATCGACGCTTGCCGATACAGGTAATATGTTTGCCGGAGGTATTGTGGGAATCTTCCACATGGAAGGTACTGCGGAGGCCAAAGGCGCTGAGAAAGCAGTCGTAAATAAAGCAAAATCGACAGGAAACCTCAAGAGTTCGGGTCTGTGCGGATTCGTGGGTAATTCCGCATGGAACAATTACGGCAGCATTACCGTCACAGACTGTGTGTTCGGAGGTTCCATTGCCGCCAAAGGAGGTTCTGCTGTCGCTGCCGCCGATGCCGGTATCGAGGATGGGAACCATCTGTTCGGGTATATCAGTGCCGGCGATACAGGAAATACGGTCTATACTCAGTCAGGCAACAAGGCCGAGTAGAATTTGAAATATTTTTTACGGAAACGATATGAATTTAAAAACAACAAGATTGTCGGGAGCAGCAGCGTTGCTGCTCTCGATATTTGCCCTCGCCGGCCATCCTGCGGATGCATTGGCCGCGGAAGCGGACCAGACTGACAGGGTCGTCAGCGGAATCGTGGTCGACTCGAACCGTGAACCGGTAGTCGGAGCAAGTGTCGTGGTGAAAGGCACTACGGAAGGTACAGCTACTGATGTCAACGGGTATTTCGAGATACTTGTCGGTGATGACGATGTCCTTGAGGTGAGTTTTCTCGGTTTTTCCACGGCAGACGTGAATGTCGGCAAAAGCAGTACTCTGAACATAACCCTGCGCGAGGATATGAAATTCCTCGATGAGGTGGTGGTCGTAGGTTACGGTACGCAGCGGAAAGGGGAGGTGGCCAGCGCCATCGCTTCCGTGAAGTCGGAAGACTTTATCGCTACGCCTACCAATGACGCTATCCAGCTGGTTAAAGGCAAGATTCCCGGACTGCAGGTCAATACTACGGATGCGAACCCGACATCATCTTCCGAAATCTCGCTTCGAGGTATCACTACGCTGTCTTCGTCCACCAGTCCTCTGGTGCTCATAGACGGCATTCCGGGCGACCTGAATACGGTGTCCCCGTCTGATATCGAGCAGATAGACGTGCTGAAGGACGGTTCTGCCGCAGCTATCTACGGTACCCGCGGTACGAATGGTGTCATTCTGGTCACTACGAAGAAAGGAAAGCTGGATACTCCTGCGGAAGTGGATTTCAATGCATCGGTTTCCACCCAGCAGATTACCAGGACACTTCCGTTCCTGAATGCCGAGGAGTATCGCAGTATCGTGGCACAGGGAGTCCCGGGCACATGGGATGACGGCGCGAATACTGACTGGCTGGATGAGGTGATGCGCACTCCGGTGAGCCAGATTTACAATGTCAGTCTGAAAGGTGGCGGAAAGAACACTAATTATGTGGCCAGTTTCGAATACCGCGGTCTGCAGGGTATAATGAAACAGAGTAACACAAATGTCCTTTATCCGCGTATCGAAATTACCCACAGGATGTTCGACAACATGCTCAAAATCAACGCCGGTGTGAGCGGGTATCAGAGGAATTACCATGTCAGCGGAGACGGCAGCAGTTTCAATACCGAAATCTACAGGAACGCCCTCATATATAATCCGACCACTCCTATATATCAGGAAGACGGGTCATATTCATACATGGCCAAGAATGCTTACGACAACCCTGTGGCACTTCTCGAAGAAGGAGGCGGAGAGCATCAGAAGACATATCTGAGAATGTATTCCGACATCACACTGACTCCGATAGAAGGGCTGGATATCAAGGCTCTGGTATCGTCCAGCGTATATAACAGCGCGGAGGGATACTACGAGACATCGAAACATCCGAACAGCATAAGGGCTACCAGGACGGGGTTCGCTTCACGCGGCACTGTGAGAACGCAGGATGACTTGCTGGAGGTTACCGCCCAGTACCGCAAGACCATCGAAGGGCATTCTTTCTCAGTTATGGCAGGATACGGCTGGCAGAAAAACCACTATCAGTTCTACTGGATGCAGAACTATGATTTCCCGACAGACGAGACGACATACAACAACATGGGAACCGGAGCTGCCTTGAAGGCCGGTGATGCAGAAGAGTATTCATACGCACAGGAAGATGTCCTGGTGAGCTTCTTCGGCAGGATAAATTATTCGTACAAGGACCGTTATGTGATAGCTGCCAGCCTCCGTCACGAGGGCTCCAGCAAGTTCGGCGCGAACCACAAGTGGGGAAATTTCCCTTCAGTGTCGGTGGCGTGGAATGTGGCCAACGAGCCTTTCATGGAGGATGTGGATTTCCTGACAGCTCTGAAACTGCGTGCCGGTTACGGTGTGACAGGAACGATTCCTACAAATCCGTATATGTCGTTGAGCCGCGTTAATCTCGGCTCCTGGGTGTTCTTCAACGGAGAATGGATGCAATTTGCCGAACCTTCTACCAATGCGAATCCTGAACTGAGATGGGAGAAGAAGAAAGAATTCAATATCGGTGTTGATTTCGGTTTCCTGAATGACCGTATCACCGGAAGTTTCGACTACTACAACCGCAATACCGTGGACCTGATATGGAACTACACGGTACCTCTTCCTCCGTACATGTATTCTACAATGACTGCCAATGCCGGCTCCATGAGAAACGAAGGTTTTGAGGTAGGTCTGAACTTCATCCCGGTACAGACCCGTGATTTCCAGTGGACCAGCCAGATCAACTACTCTACGAACTCCAATATCCTGACATCGCTTTCAAATGACAGTTTCATTTCCAGCGGCTATTCGGACCAGGGTTCGACGGGAGAACCTCTGCAACAGAGTACCCACCGTATTCAGGAAGGGCAGCCTATCGGCAATTTCTACGGATACAAGGCCATCGACATCGATGATACCGGCCACTGGATCATCGAAGGAAAGGACGGACAGCCGAAATCAGTCAATGATGCCGTGCCTGAAGACAAACAGGTCATAGGAAACGGTCTGCCAAAGCATTATCTGAATTTCAACAACTCCTTTACATACAAAGGATTCGATCTCAGCATCACGATGAGAGGAGCGTTCGGATACGATATCTTGAACATGCCTCGCCTGCAGTACGGTGCGCCGTCGATGCTGTCCAGGGGAAATGTCTTGAAAGAGGCTTTCGAGCCTAAGTTCGGCAAGGTGCCGCTTGCTACGGACCAGGCTTTGGCGTATGTGGACTATTATCTGGAGAAAGGAGATTACTGGAAGATAGACAATGTGACCCTGGGATATACCTTCAATTTCAATACATGGGTAAAACGGCTCAGGATATATGCCATGGTACAGAATCTGGCGACCATCACAGGCTATTCGGGAATAGACCCGGAAGTCAGCGTGACAGGTCTGGCACCTGGTATCGACAACAAGAACCGCTATCCTTCCACCAGGACATTCACGCTGGGGGTATCTGTGAAATTCTAAATATCATCGGACATGAAGAAAACATTTAAAATATTTTTATCTATCCTCTGCATGGCGCCGATGGCGGGAGCCTGTGTCGATTTGGACGAAACCGTCTACTCTGAAGTGACGGAAGCGAATTTCGAGTACGGTACGAATATCGGCACTGCCATGGGCATGGTATATAAAGACCTTAAGGTCATTGCGGACTATACGAAAAATTTCTGTCTGCAGGAGGCTTCGGCAGATGCCATAGTCATGCCTGCAAACTCTACAGGATGGCTGAACCAGGGGGAATACAGGCGACTCCATCATCATTCGTGGACTTCTGAAGAACCGACTATCGAGGCTTTCTGGAATGAATTTTTCGGCGGTATAGTGAAATGCAACTCAGCTCTCGACATTCTCAATTCCGGACGGCTCCAGGCATCCAGGGATGAGGTTGAATACGCCAAGAACGAAGTGCGTGCCGTACGCGCATTCTACTACTGGTACGTCACTGATTTGTTCGGGGATGTTCCGTTGATCAAAGGCAGCGAGCAGGTGATGCCGGAGAAGACAACCAGGGCAGAAATATGCGAATATCTTGAACAGGAACTTCTTACGGTCATTCCGGCATTGACGGAAGAAACAGGTCCGGCACAGTATGGAAGAATGACCAGAGGAGCAGCCAGAGCACTGTTAGCCACACTTTATCTGAACTGGGAAGTGTATACCGGGACTCCGAGATGGGAGGATTGCATCAAGGTCTGCGATGATGTGATAAACAGCAGAAAGTACGAACTCGAAAGGAATTACAAGGATGCATTCAAGGCATCGGGCATGGAGACCAGTCCTGAAATCATTTTCACGATTCCTTATGATTATGCTACGAATGCCTGGGGAATGAGGCTTCATGTCGCTTCCCTGCATTCCGAGTGTGCCAAAGTCTATGATATCATAGAAGGCCCTTGGGGATCCGGGTGTATCTCAGGCGTGCCGCAGTTTATCGACACTTATGACACGGATGACGGCCGTCTGGAAGATACCTGGGCTATGGGCCCTCAGATCCTTCCCAACGGTCAGACGGCAAAATGCGCGTATGACAGGAAAGGACAGGACCTGATATTCGTGAACGAGATGCCTGACGGTGACTATGTAGCTGAAAATGAGGGATACAGGATGCATAAATTCGAGATAGAGGCCGGGGCGCACCAGAACAGCAGCACGGACTATCCTCTGTTCCGATATGCAGATATCCTGATGATGAAAGCCGAGGCTCTGCTCCGTTCAGGCCAGGCGGGTGCCGGTGCACTGGTGACCCAGGTCCGCGAGAGGGCTTTCCGGGATTCCAATCCGTCCAAAGCCACTGTCACGGATGACCAGCTTCTGGGAAATTCCAGCTACAAGTACGGTTCCGTCAAGAATTATGTCTATACGCCTGACGGTGACCAGTCCCCTGTCAAGTTCGGACGTATGTACGATGAGCTGGGCTGGGAGTTCGCATGGGAATGCCACCGCCGCCGTGATGCCATCCGGTTCGGAGTCTATACGACCAAGAACTGGCTGTCCCACACGCCTAACGGGGACTACCGTATCGTGTTCCCTTTGCCGGAGGATCAGATAAGCGCGAATCCGAACCTGAAGCAGAATCCAAATTACGTGAATTAATTTCCAATCGATGAACAGAATTTTGACAAGTACTTTTTTGTCCGCATCGCTGGTGATGACCGTAGCCTGCGGATGCAACGGCACTGACGATGATTTCGACTACACGTATCAGAAAGATACATTGCCGGAATGGCAGGAAGGCTGGCTGGATATACATCACATAAATACCGGCAGGGGGAACTGCACTTTCATGATATTCCCGGACGGTACCACCATGCTGGCGGATGTCGGTGATGTGGGAAGCAGTTCGTTTCAGGAAATTACACCTGCGATGCCTAATAGTTCCAAGTCCCCGGCCGCCTGGGTTTCGGAGTATATAAAGTATTTTTCCAGGCCGACAGGCAATGACGGGATCCTGGACTATGCCTTGCTGACGCATTTCCACAATGACCATATAGGAGGGGAAGTCAATACGGCTGTCTCTCAGCCAGGCAAGTCGTACAAGCTGTCCGGAATCACGGAACTTGCCGGTCTGACTGACATCAAACTGCTGGTGGACAGGGGATATCCCGACTACAACTATTATCCTGAACGTTCGGCAATGATAACGGAAAATCTGTCGACACTTCCGAACTACATGAATTTCATAGAAGAAAGGGATAAACTGGGCCAGAAGACGGAAATGTTCGAAGTCGGGAGCAATACCCAGTTCGTACTGAAGCGTAATCCGCGGTCATATCCGGATTTCGAGATCAGAAATGTCTGTGGAAACGGTATGGTCTGGACCGGTTCCGGAAGCGGATCCAGGGTGGTCAAGACAAGCGACAGTTTCAAATCCGGAGGAGAGAACAGTGCCAGCTGCGGTTTCGTGATGACCTACGGAAAGTTCAACTACTGCGACTGCGCTGATATCCAGGGAGAGAACAATACCGGCGGTGCAGTGGACATGGAGACTTCCGTATCGGAAATAATGGTTCCGTGCGAAGTCGTGCTCTGCAACCATCATGCATTCTCGGATGCGATGCACGAGAAGTTTATCTCCGCTACACGTCCGAAAGCGTATGTCATACCGGTATGGGGGATAAACCAGCCTACGTCTCCGGTCATGAGAAGAATGCTGGATACGGGTCTGTATACCGGTGACAGGATGATATTCGCCACGGGAAGACTGGCCAACAATGATGAAAGTCTTGGGGAGTATGCAGATGATATCCTTTCCACAGGACATGTCGTGGTCAGGGTGTATGAAGGCGGAAGCACTTATCAGATATTCGTGCTCTCCGATACATCCCAGGCATATCAGGTCATTTACAAGACTGATATCATGACAGCCGGATAGTCCGGATTTTACGGGTTGGTAATAGTGGTGGGAAGCCATGAGGGTGACTCGATTGCACTCTTTTGAGTCATACCTGTGGCTTTCTTTTGTCTTACTGATATTGATTATGTCTGCTTTATGAAAAGAATATTGACGGCTATGGCGTCCGTCGTCCTTGTCTGCTCGTGTTCGCATACCGGAAGGACGGTCGCATACGAAGAACTGCCATTGGGAAGTATTGCCCCCGAAGGGTGGCTGCTGGAGAATCTCGAACTTCAGCGGGATAACATTTCAGCTGATCTGGATGAGACATATCCGGAGGTGATGGGACCGAGGAACGGATGGCTCGGAGGAGACGGCGACCAGTGGGAAAGAGGCCCGTACTGGATAGACGGATTATTGCCGTTGGCTTATATTCTGGACGATGACAGTCTGAAAGCCAAGGTGCAGCCGTGGATCGAATGGACACTGTCCAGCCAGACTCCTGACGGTAATTTCGGGCCTGTGACGGATTATCCTGAAGAAACAGGACTGCAGAGGAACAATTCCATGGACTGGTGGCCGCGAATGGTAATGCTGAAAGTCCTGTATCAGTATTATAATGCCACAGGCGACGGGCGGGTGCCGGTCTTTTTCGACAGGTATTTCCGTTACCAGCTCGAAGCGTTGGAAGAAAAGCCGCTGGACCACTGGACATTCTGGGCTGCGTTCCGGCAGGCTGACGAGATGAACATCGTGCTGTGGCTGTACCGGCGTACCGGTGAGAAATATCTGCTGGAACTTGCCGATCTGCTGCATGAGCAAGGCTTCGATTTTGTGGAGTATTTCGAGAACGAGGGGATTTCACGTCCCGGTTCCATGCACTGTGTGAATCTGGCGCAGGGGCTGAAAGAACCGGTGGTATACTGGTCTGCAACCCGCGATGACCGCCTGCTCAGGGCGACAGACAAGCTCTTCGCGGACATGCCTCGCTTCATCAGTTATCCGACAGGAATGTACGGGGGTGACGAGTGCCTCAGGGACAATGACCCTACGCGCGGTTCAGAGCTGTGTTCGGCAGTGGAATTCATGTATTCTCTCGAAGAAATGATGAAAATCACGGGAAATCCGTATTATGCCGAGTATCTTGAACGCATTGCGTTCAATGCCCTTGAAGCCCAGATTTCGGACGATTTCCGGCTTCATCAGTACTATCAGCAGACGAATCAGGTAAGTGTTTCGCTCGGAAACCACAATTTCTCCATCATGCAGGACGGCACGGCAAATCTGATGGGCTTTCTTACAGGATATCCGTGCTGTCTGAGCAATCTCCATCAGGGCTGGCCTAAATTCACCCAGAACCTGTGGCTCCGGAGTTCCGACGGAGGACTTGCAGCCCTCGCTTATTCTCCGTGCAAGGTCCAGGCCGGGGTGGCCGGTGTCTCCGTGACGATAAGGGAGGTGACAGACTATCCTTACAGTGACCGTATCAGGCTGGAAATCAGTACAGAAAAACCGGTATCTTTTCCTTTGCATCTTCGTGTTCCGTCGTGGACTGACGCTCCGGAAGTCGTGGTGCGGCCAGGTCAGTCATGTCAGGCTTCGGCAGGCCCCACATCAGTCGGAACGGAAACGGCCGGAGCCGGGACTTTTACGCCGGGAGAAATCGCAGTCATCGACCGGGAATGGCATGACGGCGATGTAGTGGAGCTGCATTTCCCTATGAAGGTGAGTGTCAGCCGCTGGTTCGAGAATTCCGCCACAGTAGAACGCGGACCTCTCGTATATGCTCTGGACGTGAAAGAAGAATGGACACGGAAAGTAAACCGGTCTGGTCTAAGGAAAGGCCAGGAATACTGGGAAGTGAAACCTGCGTCGCCATGGAATTATTCTCTCATTTACGAGGATATCGACCATCCTGAGTCGGCCTTCCGGGCCAATGCCGACGGGACCATTACTGCCCGTGCGGTGAGAGTGCCGTCGTGGACCGAAGTGAACGGAGACGCCGCTCCGCTTCCATATTCTCCTGTACGCCAATATGGTACATTCAGGGAATTCTCCCATCCGACAGGTGAAGTCGAGACTGTCACCCTGGTGCCTTACGGCCGTACCGTTCTCCGTGTCACCGAATTTCCGGTCCTGCGTGCAAAATGACGCCAGTGACGGAACGGGATATTCACTGAAAATATTTATAACCGATTTCAGATTGCAATGAAAAAGATATTTTACTGTTCAATGATTTTTTTTGCGGCTGCCTGTGGCGGCCCGGGAGAGACAGAGTCAGGACTGAATCCGACTGATTTCGTATCGGAGACGGACGGAAAGTCCACGGCTTTGTATACATTGACGAATTCATCCGGCATGGAGGTATGCATAACGAATTTCGGAGGGCGGATCGTTTCCGTCATGGTCCCGGACAGGGACGGGAACATGCGGGATGTAGTACTCGGCTTTGACAATATTGCAGCATACAAGACGGTTCCGAGTGATTTCGGTGCTGCGATAGGCCGGTACGCGAACAGAATAAACCAGGGCAGGTTCACTCTGGACGGAGTGGAATATCAGCTGCCGAGGAACAATTACGGGCATTGCCTTCACGGCGGGCCTGAAGGCTGGCAGAATAAGGTTTATGATGTATTGCAGGCTACAGACAATACATTGATCCTGTCAATAGATTCTCCTGACGGAGACGAGGGTTTCCCCGGCAATGTGACTGCGGAAGTGTCATATACGCTCGGTGAGGACAATACCCTGAGGATAGATTATTCCGCATCGACGGACAAGCCTACAATCATCAATATGACGAACCATTCATATTTCAACCTGTCCGGCGATCCGACAAAACCTGCGACAGACCATATATTGTATGTAAATGCAGACAGTTTCACTCCGGTGGATTCGACTTTCATGACAAGCGGGGAGATACTCCCGGCGGAGGGGACTCCCATGGATTTCAGGAATGCCAGGACTATAGGAAAAGACATTGATGCAGATTATGTCCAGCTGGAAAACGGAAAAGGATATGACCATAACTGGGTGCTGAATACCGGAGGGGATATAGCCAAGCTGGCTGCTTCCCTGTATTCGCCGGAGAGCGGAATAGAACTGAGAGTATATACGGATGAGCCGGGAATCCAGATTTATACGGGAAACTTTCTGGACGGGACAGTGACGGGAAAGCATGGGATCGCATATCCGCACAGGGCGTCAGTATGCCTGGAGACACAGCATTATCCTGATACGCCTAACAAGCCGGAATGGCCGTCAGCCGTCCTTCGGCCGGGAGAGAAATACAAGAGTACGTGTATCTACAGTTTCAGTGTGGCTGTCCCGGAATAGTCAGGGATTGCGTATTGTTACCGGGAAATGATGAGGAAAACCAAGAATTGTTTTATGAAAGTATTATTGTCAGGTCTGATATTGGCGTCCTGCATTGTTGCGGAAGCGCAGGACGGGAATTTACTTCCTTATAAGGATGCGGGTCTTCCTGTTGAGACGAGGGTAGAGGATCTGCTGTTACGCATGACGCTGCAGGAGAAGATAGCGCAGCTGAACCAGTATTCACTGGGCAGCAATGACAATGTGAACAACAACGGCGAAATGGTGAAAGTCCTGCCGCCTGAGATAGGCTCGCTGCTGTATACTGCAGATGATGCCGTGTCCAGGAATGCGATGCAGAAGCGCGCCATGGAAGAAACGCGTCTGGGAATCCCGATATTGTTCGGCTATGACACTGTGCATGGGTACAGGACTATCTATCCGATACCATTGGCCCAGGGGGCCTCATGGAATCCTGACCTGGCCGGTGAAGCGTGCCATGTGGCGGCTCAGGAGTCGTATGATGCTGGAATCGACTGGACTTTTTCCCCTATGGTAGATGTGGCCAGGGACCCCAGATGGGGCAGGGTGGCGGAAGGTTATGGCGAGGACCCTTATCTGACTTCGGTTTTCGGAGCATCGGCTGTGAGGGCGTATCAGGGCGAAGACATGTCAGAGCCGGGGAATATAGCCGCCTGCCTGAAACATTACGTGGGCTATGGAGCATCTGAGGCCGGGCGTGACTATGTCTATACAGAGATTTCCAGGCAGTCTCTCTGGAGTACGTATCTGCCTCCGTTCGAGGCCGGTGTCAAGGCCGGTGCGGCTACTCTTATGAGTTCGTTCAATGATATCAGCGGCACTCCCGGGTCTGCAAATCATTATACCATGACCGAGATTCTGAAGGAGATGTGGGAACATGACGGCTTTGTGGTCGGCGACTGGCATGCGGTCAGGCAGCTGGTGACGCAGGGCATGGCTCCGGATGATGCCACGGCTGTGGAGTATGCCATAAATGCCGGTCTGGACATGGATATGACTGACAATCTTTACATGCCTCATCTGGAGGCTTTGGTGGAGTCCGGCAGGGTGTCTGTGGCCCGAATAGACGATGCCGTGCGCAGGATTCTCAGGATAAAGTTCCGTCTCGGCCTTTTCGAACATCCTTATGTCGAGGAAAAACCGGAGAGCGAGCGGATATTGCTTCCTGAAAGTCTGGATGTGGCCCGTCGCCTGGCCGAGGAAACCTTCGTTCTTCTGAAAAACGAAGGAGAAGTATTGCCTCTGAAACCGGGGCAGAAAGTGGCTTTGATAGGCCCGATGGCGAAAAGCCGGAAGGACTTGCTGGGCTCATGGCGTGGCAGAGGCCGTGCTGAGGATGTCGTGAGTATATTCGACGGGCTGTCTGAGGTTCTGCCCGAGGCTCCGGCGTATGCCGCAGGATGCGGTTTCGAGGGAGATGACCGCTCAGGTTTCGATGAGGCTGTGAAGACGGCGGCCGGGGCTGATGTCGTGGTCCTTTGCTTAGGGGAGAGGTATTCATGGAGCGGGGAGAATGCTTCACGTTCCACCATAGCCCTTCCGGAGATCCAGGAAGATCTGCTGAAAGCAGTGAAAACGGCCGGGAAACCGGTAGTGGTACTGCTCTCGAACGGGCGTGCTCTCGACCTGACCAGAATTTCCCCTCTGGCCGATGCCGTGCTGGAAATATGGCAGCCTGGAATCATGGGCGGTCCTGCAGTAGCTTCTGTCCTGACCGGAAAGACGAATCCGTCGGGCCGGCTTACGGTGACATTCCCGTACACGACGGGACAGATTCCGATTTATTACTGCCAGAGACATCCGGCGCGCGACGGCTCCCAGGGCCGCTATCAGGATATTCCGAGCACGCCGATGTATGAATTCGGATACGGACTCAGCTATACCTCATACGATTACGGGACTCTGACAGTTTCGGCTGACAGTTTCACTGTCAATGATACCGTCACTGCGCGGATTACTGTCACCAATGCCGGGGACATGGACGGAAAAGAGACGGTGCAATGGTATATATGTGATCCGTACAGCACTATTACCCGTCCGGTGAAGGAGCTGAAGCATTTCGAGAAGAAACTCATTCCAGCTGGAGAATCCTGTACATTTGAGTTTGAGATAGATCCGATGCGCGACCTGTCGTATGTGGACTGGAAGGGGGAGCGAATTCTCGAACCGGGGGACTACTATATCATGGTGAAGGACCGGAAGGTATGCATTACGCTGGAATAAATTCACCGTTCCGGCAGGTCTACCGGAACGGTGAATTATCTGCGTCATTTTCGTCCAGAAACGCAGCAGATAGTTCCCGTTTCGGCCTTATCTGCGTCACTATCGCGCTGAAATGCAGCAGATAGTTTCCGTTTCGGCCTTATCTGCGTCAC
>CALUSC010000029.1 GCA_944323345.1 uncultured Bacteroidales bacterium
AAAGTGCACGGAGCATTGCTCGGAAGGCGTGACCTGGAGAGCCATCGCCAGCAGCTCAAGGAAAACGGCATCGAATATATCGACATGGTATGCGTGAACCTTTATCCGTTCAGGCAGACCATTGCCAGGCCGGATGTGACCATGGATGATGCCATAGAAAATATCGATATCGGAGGCCCGTCCATGCTCCGCAGCGCCGCGAAGAACTGGAAGTCCGTGACTGTGGTATGCGACCCTTCAGACTATGCCATGGTCATCGATGAAATCAAGGCAAGCGGAGACACTGCGCCTGAAACCAGGCTCAAACTTTCAGCCAAGGCATATACCCATACGGCAGAGTATGACATGATGATTTCCACCTACATGCGCAAGCAGGCAGGACTGAACGAGAAACTTTTCCTGGAGTATGATCTCAAACAGGGACTCCGCTATGGAGAAAACCCTCATCAGGAAGCCAAGTTCTATGCGGCCATGGATAAAGTGCCTTTCTCTCTCGCCACTGCAGAGCAGCTGAACGGCAAGGAGCTCTCTTACAACAATATCCAGGATGCAAATGCGGCCCTAAATATCGTCCGTGAGTTCGACGAACCGTTTTGCGTAGGCCTGAAACACATGAACCCGTGCGGCGCGGCTGTAGGAAAGGATGTGGTAGATGCATGGAAGAAGACATTCGAAGCAGACAAGGTGAGCATTTTCGGAGGCATCGTGGCCACGAACCGTGAAATAAACAAGGAGGCGGCAGAACTCATGAAGCCGGTATTCCTCGAAATCATCATGGCTCCTTCATTCTCCGCAGAAGCTCTCGAAGTTCTCTGCACGAAGAAAAATCTCCGCCTGCTGAAAGTGGACATGACCAAGGACAACACTCCACGTATGCAGTATGTCAGTGTAAACGGCGGTCTGCTCGCACAGAATCAGGATATCAACACTGTCGAGGTGAAACCTGAAATGTGCGTGACCGAGACAAAGCCTTGCGACAGCATGCTCTCTGACCTTAATTTCGCGTGGCGTATAGTAAAGCATATCAAGTCAAATGCTATCGTGGTCGTCAAGGACGGTGTGACCATGGGCGTCGGCGCCGGGCAGATGAACCGTATCGGCTCTGCTGAGATAGCTTTGAAGCAGGCGGAAGCGACCTGCAGGGAACGCGGAATCGATGTGAAAAATGTCGGCCTTGTCATGGGCTCCGATGCTTTCTTCCCGTTCGATGACTGCGTCACTCTTGCCGCCGAATATGGCGTGAAGGCTATCGTCCAGCCTGGCGGAAGCATCCGTGACAATGATTCCATCGTCAAGGCGAACGAGAATCATATTGCGATGCTTTTTACCGGTATGCGCCACTTCAAACATTAATATTGCCAGAAACGGCGCATCTGCGGCGTTGCGTTTGCCTCCAAATCCTCACATACGGGAAGTATGCTGCGGTTTGTCGGCTTCACGCGCCTTGCATCTGCACCGTTTCTGGCAATATCCGGGTGCTGCGGCGTTTCAGTGGCATATTGACGCAGATGGAGTCTTTTCGGAATCTATCTGCGGCGTTTCAGAGACATATTGACGCAGATGGTGTCTTTTCGGGGTCTATCTGCGTCATTTTAGAGACATATTGACGCAGATGCAGTCTTTTCGGGGTCTATCTGTGTCATTTCAGAGACATATTGACGCAGATGGTGTCTTTTCGGGGTCTATCTGTGTCATTTCAGAGACATATTGACGCAGATGGTGTCTTTTCGGGGTCTATCTGCGTCATTTCAGTGGCATATTGATGCAGATAAGACCGTCTGAAAAACTGAGGAAAATCTGAAACGTGGAATTTGGATTTTTATTCGTAATTTTGCAGGACTGTGAAACTCTTTAAGGATAGAAAAAAGATTTGAAATGGAAAATCCTCAAAAAGCTAAAGTTCTGGTAGTCGGCGGCGGCGGAAGATGCCATGCCATAGTGGATGCGCTCTCCCGTTCGTCCAAGGTCGGAAAAATATATTGTGCCCCTGGCAATGCCGGAATTGCGCGGCAGGCTGAATGCGTGCCGATAAAGGATACTCAGGTGAAGGAATTGAAGGATTTCGCATTGGCCGAAGGCATTGGCCTGACAGTGGTAGGTCCGGAAGTTTCTCTGGCAGCAGGTATCGTGGACGCTTTCTCCGATGCGGGGCTGAGGATTTTCGGCCCGACTAAGTCCGCGGCAGTCATAGAGTCGAGCAAGGATTTCGCGAAGCAGCTGATGGCGAAGTATGATGTACCTACAGCGGCATTCAGGACTTTCGATGACTACGGTCAGGCCCTCGACTATGTCAGGGGTGGCAATTTTCCTGTGGTCCTGAAATATGACGGGCTTGCGGCAGGAAAGGGTGTAGTCATAGCCGAGGATTATGGACAGGCGCAGGAGGCCTTGAAGGATATGCTTCTCGATGACAAGTTCGGGAAAGGAAGGGTAGTGGTGGAGGAATTCCTGACCGGTCCTGAATTTTCATTCATGTGTTTCGTCGACGGGGAAAAAGTATGGCCCATGACGGTTTCGCAGGATCACAAGAGGGCTTTCGATGGTGACAAAGGTCCGAATACGGGTGGTATGGGAGCATATTCTCCGGTGCCTCTGATTACGGATGAGGATGTGGAATATTCTTTGGAACATATCATGAAGCCTGTCGCCGCAGGCATGGTCGCAGAAGGACGGCCGTTCAAGGGCGTGCTTTACGGCGGACTGATGAAGACTCCGTCAGGAGTGAAGGTGATAGAGTTCAACTGCCGTTTCGGAGATCCTGAGACAGAGGTGGTTCTGCCTCGTCTCGAATCCGATATCTATGATATTTTCTCTGCAGTAACGGACGGAACCCCTATGCCTGAAATCAAATGGTCTTCAAGGGTGACGCTCGGCTTTGTCCTGGCATCGAACGGCTATCCCGGTTCATACGAGAAAGGGCATGCCATATCAGGCCTCGACGACGCGCTGGCTTTGGGGGATATTTGCATATACCACATGGGCACTGCCTTCAAGGATGGCGGCTATGCCACGGCAGGCGGCCGCGTGCTGATGGTGGTGGGATTCGGCGATGACCTGAAGTCTGCACAGGCTCACGCTCTCAAGGCTGTGGGCTGCATCCGCTGCGACAATCTGTTTTACCGCAGGGACATAGGCTGGAGAGTACTTTAACCAGGGCGGCTAAAGAATATCAAGCAGTTCCTTGAAACAGTTTATTCTGAAGAGTTTCTGGTGGTCGAATTCTTCTATGACCTCGTGCTGCCATGTGCTTTTGGCGGGTATGTGCACACCATAGCCTCCGATTTTTAGGACAGGTGCTATGTCTGATTTGAATGAATTGCCCACCATGAGAAATTCATCTGCATTGATACCCAGCACGTCGATGATTTTGCAGTAAGCTTCTTCCGTCTTGTCCGGAACGATTTCTATGTGGCTGAAAAACCTGGTCAGCCCGGATCTTTTCAGCTTGTTTTCCTGGTCTGTGGTGTTCCCTTTGGTGATGACGATGAGCTTGTATGGCTTCGTGGCCGCTATGGTTTCAAGTGTGTCTTCCACCTCAGGATAAGGAGTGGCCGGATTTCCGAGCAGTTCGCGCCCGATATTGTAGATTTCATGTATCCGGGATGCCGGTATCGTGTCTCCGCTCAGATGCAGAGCCGTTTCAATCATGGACATGGTAAACGCCATGACTCCGTATCCGAGGGTGTCCAGATTTCGTATTTCCGTGTGATACAGTTCGTTATGGGCGGATTCAGGGTCGCAATATCCTGATACTGCCTTATTGAATTTTTCCTGGGCTTCATCGAAATACGCCTGGTTTTCCCATAATGTGTCATCGGCATCGAATGCCACTATCTTTATATTGTCTTTCATGTCGATTCTGTTTTGTCTGTTTATCAATAGTTTCGATCACGGTGTACCGTTGAGAGCCTCCTGGATGCAAACATCAAGGCAGGCAAAATTACGCAAAATATGATTTAATCGGCGAATTTATTTTTATCTTTGATGAATGGCCCGTAGCGGCCGACTCAAAAGGGTATTTTCTGCGTTACGCTTGATTCGAAAATCCTCATGTACACCAGTACACTGCGGTTTTCTTATCTTCGCAAGCCTTGAAATTCCTCCTTTTGGGTCAACCACTGCCGTACCGGATATGCAGGACGCAGAATAAATTAATCTCAAGAGTATGATAATCAGTGGAAAAGAATTGTCCGCCAGGCTGAAGACGGACATGAGGGATGAAGTTTCGGCTTTTCCTGAAAAATACGGCCGTGTGCCGCATCTTGTAGTGATTCTGGTGGGTGATGATCCGGCTAGCGTCTCTTATGTGACAGGGAAAGCGAAAGCCTCTGAATTTGTCGGCATCAGGAACACTACAGTCAGGAAGCCTGAGACCATAACGGAAGAAGAATTGCTGGCTCTTATACGACAGCTGAATGCCGACGATACGGTGGACGGAATCCTGGTGCAGCTTCCTCTGCCGAAGCATATTTCCGAGGCAAAAGTCATCGAGGCCATAGACAAGTCGAAGGATGTGGACGGTTTCCATCCTCTCAATGTGGCGGCCTTGTGGCAGAAACAGCCGTGCACCCTCCCATGTACGCCAAAGGGTATCATCAAGATGTTGAAGACGGCAGGTGTGAAGATAGCCGGGAAAAGGGCTGTGGTTATAGGCAGGAGCAATATCGTAGGCCTCCCTGTGGCCAAACTTCTTCTTGACGAGAATGCCACAGTCACCATAGCCCACAGCAAGACAGAAGATCTTCCGGCACTGACACGCCAGGCGGATATTCTCGTTGTAGCGATAGGCAGGCCCAAGTTCGTGACTGCAGACATGGTATCTGATGGCGCCGTGGTCATAGACGTCGGCGTGAACAGGGATCCTGAAACGGGAAAACTCTGCGGAGACGTGGATTTTGCCGCCATAGAGCCAAAGGCTTCAGTCATAACTCCTGTACCTGGTGGAGTCGGCCCGATGACCATATGCTGTCTGATGGAAAACACTATAGAATGTTTCCTCAGAAGAATGAAGCCGTCGCTATAGCAGGCGGCTTGCCGGTTTTTGAAATGTCATTTATTCTGCGGGATGATAGGTGCTACTGATTCCCGCAGAATCATTTCCGGCGACAGTTCGATCTGTGATTTGATCTTCCTGCGGTTCGAAATGCTGTCATGCAGCAGCCTGACGGCCATTTTCCCCATTTCATCCGTTTTCTGGCCTATACGGGTGACGGCAGGTTCCAGAAAATCCAGATAAGGATAGTTGTCGAAAAATATCAGTGATATGTCATTCGGGATCCTGAGCCCGGCTTCTCTGACGGCTTTGAGTACTCCCATGCCTATATTGTTGCTTAACGCGAATATTGCCGTAGGCCTTCTGCTGTCGTTCAGCAGAAGTTTCGTTTCCAGATATCCGTTCTGTACGGAAAATTCATCCCCGACTATCCTGGCCCTGTCTTCCAGCCCGTTTTCTGCAAGGGCGCTGATGCAGCCTTCTATTCTTTTCCTGCTTGTGGTGGCGGCTGCCGGTCCCTGGACGCATGCGATATTTTCATGCCCGTTTCTGACAAGAAGCGATGCCGCCATATAACCGCCGCGGAAGTTGTTCGTCACGACGTATGGCAGGGGAGAGTTCTCGTAGTATCTGTCTATCAGAATGACAGGTACGCACTGTTCGTTCGTCTGTTCCAGATACGCGGGATCGCTGCCGCACGGGACAGTGATGATTCCGTCTACCTGTCTGGTCAGCAGTGCGGTGACGGCGGAATTCTGGTTTTCCACGTTCTCCATGGTATCGGCCGTAATGGTTATGTAGCCGTACCTCATGGCTTCCTGTACGATTACGCTGGCTATTTCCGCGAAATACGGATTGGCTAAAGACGGTACGAGAAGTCCTATAGTACTGGCCTTTCCCGTGCGCAAATTTTGCGCAATGAGATTAGGGGTATATCCGCACCTTTCAGCTTCTGCAAGTATGATTTCGGCAGTTTTCCTGGAAATTCTGCTGGAATAGGCTTTATTGTTTAATACTCTGGAGATTGTGGATTTTGAGAACCCTGTGTTCCTGGCTATGGTGTCCAATGTGGTCTTCATGGTCCGTTTTCGGATATCTGCACAAAATTAGTAAAAGTTTCGCTAAAATTCATGTGGACGGCTATCGTTTTTTGCCGGATATGTAACCGGCAATGAATAAAATCGGTAGATTGCATAATGGACACTGACCGCAGTACAATAACAGAAACAAACCAATACATATGCAGATGACAACTTCATCCAGAATCTTAGTAATAGGCAGCAGCAATACTGACATGACCGTAAAAGCAGGCAAGCTTCCATCCCCCGGAGAGACTGTCATGGGCGGCAAATTTTCAATGGGCCGGGGCGGGAAAGGCGCAAATCAGGCGGTAGCCGCGAAGAGGCTTGGAGGGGATGTAGTATTCGTATGCAAGGTCGGGAGGGATCTTTTCGGAGAAAGTTCTGTGAAAAGCTATCAGGAAGAAAAGATAGACACATCTAATATATTGTATTCAGGGCAGCCGTCCGGAGTGGCGTTGATAAACGTAGATGCGGATGGCGAGAACTCGATTTCGGTAGCGCCTGGAGCGAACATGGAATTCACTCCCGGAGATGTGGCCGGACTGGAAGACTTGATCAGAGGCGCGGCCATACTTGTCCTTCAGCTTGAAATCCCTGTGGAAACGGTCGTGGAAGCGGCCAGAATAGCCTCGGAAGCCGGTGTATATGTCATTTTGAATCCGGCGCCGGCATGTTGCCTTCCATCGGAAATATTCAAATATGTCTCCCTTTTGATTCCGAACGAGACGGAGGCAGGGCAGATCTCTGGCATCAATGTGACAGACGGCTCTTCCGCCCAGGCGGCTGCCTGCGTCATGATGGAGAAGGGGGTGAAGAATGTGATAATCACTCTGGGCTCTAAAGGCTCCGTGATTTACGGTGAAGAAGGAGCCGAGATGATACCTTCCAGGAAAGTAAAGGCCGCAGATACCACAGCCGCCGGCGATACCTATTGCGGCGCATTGAGCGTGGCCTTGGCAGAAGGGAAGAGCCTTCGTGAAGCCGCGGAATTCGCAACAGCCGCATCTTCCATAGCAGTGACCCGCCACGGGGCGCAGGAGTCTGTCCCGTACAGGGCCGAAGTAGACAGCCTGATGGCATCAGAATAAGCCGGCTGAAACCGGACATTTTAAATACATTAAATCGTCAAGATATGTTTATCGTAAACAGTTATGCTCTGGCCGTGATATTCTGCTTTATCACGATGATGTGCTGGGGTTCATGGGGAAACACGCAGAAGCTTGCCGCGAAAAGCTGGAGGTATGAGCTTTTCTATTGGGATTATGTCATTGGAATGCTTCTGTTTTCGCTGGTGATATGTTTTACTATGGGAAGTTTCGGCCCGCAAGGACGGCCGTTTCTCGAGGATCTTTGCCAGGCTGACGCCGGCAATGTCTGGAGCGTCATTCTGGGGGGAGTCATTTTCAATGCTTCCAATATCCTGCTGTCAGCCTCCACTTCCATTGCAGGGATGTCAGTGGCATTCCCTTTGGGTGTAGGTCTCTCTCTCGTGCTGGGTGTCATCATAAACTATCTCGGAGCTCCCAAGGGAGATCCAGTGATATTGTTCACAGGCGTAGCACTCATCGTCGTGGCGATTATCTGCAACGGCATTGCATCCGGCAGGATGCAGAAAGGAAAGACTGCAAAGGATTCCAGCCAGAACAGAAAAGGTCTGATGCTTGCCGTGGCGGCAGGTGTTCTCATGTCGTTTTTCTACAGGTTTGTGGCGAAGGCGATGGACCTCGGGAATTTCGAGCATCCGGCCGCCGGCATGCTTACACCTTATACAGCTATCTTCGTATTTTCTGCCGGAGTCGTGCTGAGCAACTTCGTGTTCAATTCCCTGGTTATGAGGTATCCTTTCACAGGGGAGCGTGTGCACGGCTCTGAGTATTTCAGGGGCAGTTTCAAAACTCATCTGACAGGCATGCTTGGAGGCGCTGTATGGTGTCTCGGAACAGCATTCAGCTATATCGCTTCAGGGCAGGCAGGTGCCGCTATTTCTTATGCCCTCGGACAGGGCGCGCCGATGATTGCTGCTGTCTGGGGTGTGTTCATCTGGAAGGAATTCAGGGGAGCTGACAAGAATACAGCCGCTCTGCTTTCCGTGATGTTCCTCTTCTTTGTCGCCGGCCTGGCGTTTATAATAATTTCCGGGGGCAACTGATAAATCGCTGAAGACATGAAATATAGAATCCTTCTTTTAATGTTCCTGGCGGTTGCCGTCATTGTTTCTTGCTGTCCTTCACGGCAGGAGGATGGCAGGATAAAGATTATCCTCGAAACGGATATGGGAAATGATGTGGATGACGCCCTGGCGATGGATATGCTTCACAAATATATCGATGCAGGGAAGGTAGATGTCCTGGCCGTGATGATAAACAAGAACGGAGAGGCTTCTGCCGAGTTCACTGACATCCTCAATACATGGTACGGACATTCTGATATACCTTTAGGAATCGTCAGGAACGGGGCGGAATGCGAGGGGGTGCATTATGCCCAGGATGTGTGCGACATGAAAGATGATTCCGGCAGGCCTCTTTTCCGCCGTTCCATGGAATCGTATTCCAGTCTTCCCGATGCGCACCTTCTCTACCGTGAGATACTGGCGTCTCAGCCGGACTCTTCCGTGGTGATAGTTTCCATAGGATTTTCAACGAATCTTGCGCGGCTTATGGATACAGGCGCGGATGAATTCTCTTCTTTGACCGGGAAAGCTCTGGCGGCTTCAAAAGTGAAACTTGTAGCCGCCATGGCAGGCAGTTTTGAGAATCCTGAACTATGCGAGTACAATGTGGTGAAAGACATCCCGTCTGCAAAGAAAGTGTTCGAAGAATGGCCTGGGGAAATAGTCGTTTCTCCTTTTGAGGTCGGCAGGGACATACTTTATCCGGCCGCCAGCATCGAGAATGATTTTGGCTGGACAGAGGCACATCCTGTTGTGGAAGCATACAAGAACTTCCTTCAGATGCCCTATGACAGACCGACGTGGGACCTGACGGCGCTGCTCTACGCTGTCGAGGGCGGCGGCATGTTCTCGCTCTCTCCGGCAGGAAAGATAACAGTAGCGGAAAACGGCTCTATAGCTTTCACCCCAGATCCATCAGGGAACTGCCGTTATCTGATTACGGATGAAGAGCAGGAAGCGGCTCTCAGCGATTATTTCGTGAAGATGATATCCTCTGCTCCAGAAAGCCGGAAACCTGAAAATTAATCCATGACGGAAAACACCACTACAGGGGTTGACTCAAAAGGAGGAATTTCAAGGCTTGCGAAGATAAGAAAACCACAGTGTACTGGTGTACATGAGGATTTTCGAATCGAGCGTAACGCAGAAAATACCCTTTTGAGTCAACCCTTGTCCGAAAATCATTGCGTTATTCCTGTTCTGTCAATAATACCCAATGCCCGCCCTTGTCAGGCCCGATTCTTTTGATTATGCCCTCGGCTTTCAGCCGGGCAATATGTTTTTCGACAGCCTTTGGCGTTACGCCTATTATGCCGGCAATGCCCGCCGCACTCAAAGAGCCGTCTTTTCTTATCAAGGCGATGATTTTCTCCCTACTTTTTGTGGTTTTCTCCCTACTTTTTGTGATTTTCTCCCTACTTTTTGGCGTTTCTTCAAGAGACTTGCTATATGCTTCTATATCATGAGCCAGATTTCTGACCATCGTATTTGTCATGAAATTCCTGAAAATTTCAGGATCGTCATTCTCGCGCGTTTCCACGAGAGCCTTGATGTAATCTTCCTTGTCTTCTTTAAGAATTATAGCAGGAATCAGCCCGAATTCAAATTGAAGCATATTCATGACAAGTCTCGCCATTCTGCCGTTGCCGTCTGCCCACGGATGTATAGTGGCCAGCTTGTAATGAGCGTCAAAGCTCAGTTCATATAATTCTTCAATGCTTTTTTTTGTGAAGTCTTTCCGTTCGTTGTTCAACCAGGTACAGAATTCCGACAGCCGGGCAGGAACTTTACTGTAATTCATGTAGGATTTTCCCCCGATTCCTGCTGTAACGTTCAATAGTCTCAATTCTCCTTTTGATGAAGAGAAGTCGCCTAAAGCAGTCCTGTATTCTTTCCCAGTGTTTTTCATTACCATGGAAGACAGCTCTTTCAGCACTTCTACAGTGATGTCCGAATGCGAGCCGGCTAATAGAATGGCATGTTCGTAAGCCTCCTTGAGATCGAGATTCATGTTCTGCTCTTCCAGGCTTTTACCTTTCAGGCTGATGCCTTGGTCGAACATTATCTGATTTTCAAGTTCTGTAATAGTGGAGCCTTCAATGGCTGTGGAATGTGTAATGATGGAATACAGATAGAATCTGTCATAATCTATCTGCTGGTCAATTCCTAATTTACGGTATTCCTGAATCAGTCTTTCAAGTTCTGACTGCATGTTCTGCCAATGTTTTGTTCTCCTGTGTAAAGATACAATTTTCTTTAAAAGTATAACAAAAATGCTCGGCAGAGGCTGTCTAAAGCATCACTCCCTGACAGAATTGATCCGGATGACGGCTTTCTTCAGCCCCTTTGACGTGGCTTCGAGGATGATTTCCCCAGGCTCTTCTGTCGATGAGACGATGGCCGTCATCATCCCGGAGAAGACCTTCATCCGTGGCCTCTGGAACGGCTCCAGAGAGGTCGGGTCACCATTGGCCCCGGCGCGGTACCAGCCGTTGCCCCTGACCTTGAACACAATCTCATTGTCCGCGAGCGGACACAGGTTCCCGTCCTTGTCAGTGACTTTTACGGTGATGAATGACAGGTCCCTGCCGTCTGCCGTGATGGTGTCGCGATCGGCGCAGAGTTCTATCCTGTACGGCTTGCCTGCCGTATGCATCTCTTTCTCCGCCACGGGATTCCCGTCTGCATCGTATGCCACCACCTTCACTGTGCCAGGCTCGTAGACCGTATCCATCCACATCAGCCTGTACCGGCTCTGCCTTTTCAGCCCGGCAATGGACGCAGAATCCGCGCTGTTGAACACAGTCACAGTGGTGTCCTTCGTGCGCATCCCTTGGCTCTTCCCGTTGATGAAGACCTCGGCAGACGGATAGTTCGTATAGACGAATATCGGTGTGACCTCTCCTTCACGTCCCTCCCAGTTCCAGTGAGGGAGTATGTGCAGGGTCTCGGCCTCAGGATTCCAATGGCTTCTGTACAGCCAGTATCTGTCCTTGGGAATGCCGGCCAGGTCTATGATGCCGAAGAGCGACGAGTGGCTTGGCCAGTCAGTGTAGTACGGCGTAGGTTCTCCGAGATAGTCGAAGCCGGTCCACACGAATTCCCCGATACAGTAAGACAGGTCATCGTGCTGTATGAAGTCATCTTCCGGCAGGTTCGACCAGCTGCAGTGCTCCACATCGTAAGATGAAGCCTGGCCGTCGGGGTATTTCTGCATCGAACGTCTTTCGACCGGGAACTTGTACACGCCCCTCGAACTGAGTGTGGAAGCTGTCTCGCTGCCCAGGATGAGCCTCTGGGGAAGACGGGAATAATTTATCTGATATTTGTGCGGTCTGTAGTTGAAACCAGGTACATCCATCACGGCGGCCATATTGTTGGTAGTGACGGCATCAGGGTTGTCCATTCCCTGCGTCACCGGCCTGGTCGGATCCTCCCTGTGGCAGATATCCTGAAGAAAGAGAGTCAGTTTCGGCCCCTGGTCCCCTTTTGCCTGATCGGGTACCTCATTTCCGATACACCACATGACGATACTCGGATTGTTGCGGTAATGCCGTATCAGATTCACAAGATCATTTTCAGCCCAGTCGTGAAAGATCTTATGGTAGCCGTTGCGCACTTTTTCAGTGGCCCATTCGTCGAATGATTCCGCCATCAGCATCATACCCATTTCGTCGCATGCCTGTACCAGCTCAGGTGCAGGCATGTTGTGCGAGGTCCGTATCGCATTGCACCCCATATCTTTCAGCATCCTTATCTGTCTTCTGATACCTGCTTCGTTGGCTATTCCTCCGAGAGGGCCCAGGTCATGATGGTTGCACACTCCGCGGAACTGCACCCTTTCCCCGTTCAGGAAAAACCCTTCGCCGTGCCTGATTTCCACCGTCCTGATGCCGAACACTGTCCGGTACTCATCTTTCAGCTCATCCCCTTCGTATATCTTCGCCACAGAAGTGTACAGGACCGGATTTTCAGGTGTCCAGAGCTGCGGGTCCTCTACCGTAAATTCCTGGCGGAAAGTATTTTCGTCGAATGCTGTACCTGCAGTTTCAGATGACGTCACGGCATTACCGTGTCCGTCAATGATTTCGGTTATTATGCGGTAGTCCGTGAACCTTCTGCTCTCCGGTACTTCGAAGGACGTCTCCTGCGAGATCCTCGCATATCCGTCTCCGATTTTTCGGGTGACTATCTTCGTACCCCAGACAGGTACATGGGCATCGGATGTGAAAATCAGATGGACATTCCGGTACAGGCCGGCCCCAGGATACCAGCGTGAACTTTCGGCTTCGTTTTCAAGCCTTACGGCCATAATATTCTTTCCCTCATGGACGTACGGCGTGGCATCGAAATAGAATGAATTGTAGCCGTACGGCCAGAAACAGGTCTTCTGTCCGTTTACGTACACCTGAGCATGGCTCATGGCCCCGTCGAACAGAATGGAACATCTGCGTCCTCCTTTCATGTCCGGGACATCGAATTCTATTCTGTACCAGCCTGCTCCCATGAACGGAAGGCCGCCTGTGCGTCCGGCATGTTCCATGACATCTGTCTGTCCGTCCTGAAGGATGGCAGTGTGCTGCAGGTCGTTATCGATGCTGAACGGTCCGTAGATGGCCCAGTCATGAGGTACGGTGACATCCTGCCATGCAGAATCGTCATGGCGCGGATCCGAAAATTCCGCGGAATCTTCTCTGGTGAATTTCCATCCTTTTTCCAGGAGGGTCTCCGTTCTCTGCCCGTATGCTGACGCACCGGTTAATAATGCCAGCATGATGCCGGCGAAATATGGTATCACTCTCATAATAACGAATTAATTTACCGGCTGTCCGCCGCAATGTTATTCAACCAGCGTTATTCTGACCTTCCGGTCCTTCACGATTATATAATAGTCACCGGGCTCGATGTAACGCTCCCCGTCGGCATTCACGAACGAAAGGTCGCGCATCGGGTCTATCTCGAAAGTGAAGGTCTGTGTCTCACCGGCCTTGATGAGCCTTTTCTCGAAATGTTTCAGTTCCTTCACCGGACGGGTGATGACGGAATACGGGTCGGAAATATACCATTGGACGGTTTCCTTGCCGTCCATCTCTCCGGTATTGGAGACAGTGACGGTAGCCGTGACGGTGTCATTGACAGTGAAACTGTCAGCCGAAACAGTCAGAGTCCCGTAATCGTATGTGGTATAGCTGAGTCCGTAGCCGAATTCGTACATCGGAGTGCTAGGTATGTCTTGATAGCGCCCCTTTGCACCTGTCCTGCCGGGAGTCCTCTGATTGTAGTATATCGGAATCTGGCCTGTGGTGTAAGGGAATGTGACGGTCAGACGTCCTGACGGATTGGTCTTTCCTGTAAGTATCGAAGCCACTGCAGGGCCACCCGTCACTCCCGGCTGCCATATCTCCAGAACCGCGTCGGCAGCAGGCGAAATGCGGGTCAGATCCAGAGCACGTCCGTTCGAAAGCAGGACCACGACAGGTTTTCCGGCCTTTTTTACGGCCATTAGCAGTTTTTCTTGTATCTCAGGCAGCGAGATGTCCGACCGAGATGCGTTCTCGCCGCTCCAGTTGAATTTTTCTCCGAGGCAGAGAACGGCCACATCCGCTTCAGAGGCTGTCTTTACAGCTTCCGCGAATCCGGTGGTGTCGTTTCCGTCGAAACTGCAGCCCATGGCAAAGGCCGGAGCTTCTCCGAGTACAGCCGACAGGCCGTCGAAGATGCTCACGACGTCTTCAGCACGTCCGCGTCCGTGCCATGAGCCGAGCAGGTCGGCCTGATTCTTAGCCATGGGACCTATCAAGGCTACTTTCTGCCCGGGTTTCAGAGGAAGGACATCCCCTTCGTTTTTCAGCAATACCATGGATTCCTCTGCCAGTTTCATGGCCACTTCCAGACTTTCGGGGAGCAGGACACGTTCATTCTCCGGCTTTTCTTCGGTGTAAGGGTTTTCAAAAAGTCCGAGTTCGAATTTCAAGGCCAGAATCCTGTGTACCGCATCGTCGATTCTTTCCATCGATACCTTGCCTTCGTCTACGAGTTCTTCCAGGTGTCTGGTATAGAGGTCATCCACCATATCCATATCGACTCCGGAATTGAGGGCATACATGGCTGCTTCTTTTCCGTCTTTCGCCATTCCCTGGTTTATCAGCTGCATTACCGCATCCCAGTCCGATACCACGAATCCGTCATGAGCCCATTTCTCTTTCAGGATTTCTGTCAGGGTATAATGGTTTGCGGAACCGGGAGTCCCGCTGATGTTGTTGAACGAACTCATCACTGTAGCGGCGCCGGCCCTGATGCCCGCTTCGAACGGCGGAAGATAAGTGTCCCAGAGAGTCTGCCGCGAAATCTCGGAAGGTACATAGTCGCGGCCGGCTTCAGAGGCTCCGTAGCCCACATAGTGTTTCAGACAGGCAGCGATGTTGTACGGCTTGGAAAGGTCGTCTCCCTGATATGCCTTTACGGCTGCGGCCCCGAATACTGATGTCAGATACGGGTCTTCTCCGTATCCTTCAGCTATCCTGCCCCAGCGGGCATCCCTGGCGATATCCACCATCGGGGAGAATGTCCAGTTGATTCCCGCATCGTAGGCTTCCTGGGCGGCTGTGCGGCATGCTTCGCCTGCCAGTCCCGGATTCCATGATGCCCCTATGGCCAGAGGTATCGGATATATGGTCCTGAAACCATGGATGACATCGTAGCCGAACAGTATCGGAATGCCCAGCCTCGTCTCTTCCACCGCACGGCGCTGCATCTCGTTCCTGAGCACTGCATCATCGCTGAAATAAATCAGGGAACCGATTTCGGCGGGAACCTGGTCAATCGGTGCGCCTAGATTGTTCACATTGTCGTTTTCTCCGAGTGAATACTGGTTCAGCTGGGCTATCTTTTCCCGGAGTGTCATTTTGGAAAGCAGTTCCGCGGCGCGGGCAGATGCGGATGCTGCTCCTTTGCGGACGCCTGTCCCGTCCATTTCCAGCATGGCGGCGGCACCTCCGTTTCGGGCAAGCTCCAGTTTCAGCACATCGGATGCCGACACTGCAGATCCGGTTATTCTGTGGTCCTTTGCATTAAGGCCGGCATTGGCCCCGTCTGAGAACAACGTCATCCCATATCTGCCGTCCCCCAGGAAATCCAGAGGTATTTCCACGCATATGGGAGCATCGTTGCCGTTCATCACACCTATGAACCAGTTCTGTCCGCTTCTCCTGGCGACTCCTGCCACTTCCCCTATTTTCCCCATAAGAGGTACGGTCTCGTCCCAGACTGTCGGAATTTTGCTGATGAAATCCAGAGACTCCGGATTTTCATCGTATTTGGACGGGCTGTCTGACACCATCTGAAGAGGGCTTTCATAGACTATGTACATGGCTATCTGATGGCAGCGGGTCCCCATGCTCATCGGTTCGTCCGGTACAGGGCTGAAAGACTCCGGCTGGGCATTCAGCATCGACCCCGGCGTGAAGTCCATAGGCCCGGCCCACTGGCGTATGAAAGGTATGCTCACCTGATGCTGCGGGGTGCAGTCCGTTCTCCATCTGGAATTTTCCAGGCCGTATACGCCTTCCCGCGTCAGCAGTCCCGGATATCTTATTTCCATGCCGTCCGGCGGATAAGACCCGTGGAAATCTATGAGCAACTGATATTCCCCGGCTTTCTTGAGCACTCTTTCGTAGAAATCCACCATCTTCGCATCGTTTCTGTCCATCCAGTCTATCTTCAGTCCGGCCACGCCCCATGATTTAAGCAGGGCGAAGGCCTCGTCCATCTCCCTATCCACGTTCAGCCATTTCGACCAGAGGATGACGCCCACGCCTTTTTCAGCCGCATGTGCGCATATTGCAGGTATATCCACGCCGGGCGCCAGTTCGAGCAGGCTTTCCTTTGCAGACCATCCTTCATCGATGAGAATGTATTCCAACCCGTGTTCAGCGGCATAATCCACCATGTACATGTAAGTCTCGGTATTGATACCTGCCTCGAAATCCACGCCGTAGATATTGTGTCCGTTCCACCAGTCCCACAATGCCTTTCCGGGTTTCACCCATGACCAGTCGCCCTCGGCCTGTCCGCTTACCATGTCCGGCAGCGTGCCTGCCAATATTTCCGCATCCGAATCGTAAATGCCTGCTATCCTCCATGGGAAATTCCGTTCAAGTCCTGTCCGGACAATGTAATTTTCCCTTTCGGTCACGTAAATTTTGTTGGAGCCTTCATACCAGTCCTCTTCCGCCGGATAATCGACGCTCATCAGTCCGAATCCTTCTCCCGTAGGCTTCAGATAGGATCCGGCGTAGCCGTACAGGTCGGTTTCGGAAATCAGGATATTGCAGTCTCCGTTTCTGACCATGACAGGCATCAGCGAGAACTTGTCCTGCGGCAGAGATGCGAGTTCCTGCACAGTGTAATGGAACTCGAACCAGTTCTGCAGCTTGTCGGTCAGCTGGGTATATGACAGGCATTCAGGAGGGAAAACGAATTCCGCCGATTCGCTGTCTACGGTCCCTTCCCTGTCTGACTTGCCGCAGAAACGGTAAGCCAGGCCTTCATTGTAGACCCTTACCTGGAAAGCATAGTCCCTGTATTCGAGCGACAGCTCGTTGTGACAGTCTTCCAGAACGGAAAACTTTCTCGGAGCGACGGGGTGAAGTTCCCTTTCAGTTGAAGTCCTGACTGCCTTGCGGAAAGATGATGTCCCGTTCCAGCAGGTTCCGTCTACCGTCATTGATATGTTTTCTATGCTGAAAACCGGTTTGCCGTCATGGCATACATGAAGTGTAAAGCCGGCATCTGTATGTGTGACGGACACTTTATCGGCCATGTCGGGAGATGTCACGGTGAAAGTCGTTTCACGTGCATCGGACAAGTATGCCATGCACAGGCATACGAACAAGATAAGAATTCTTTTCATTATACTGTAGTCATTAATTTTCAGTGTCGTATTGGCCGGAAGGCCGAAAGTCATTTGACGGAAGGCTCAGGGCACCGGAGATCGGTTACCGGCCAGTTGTCCGTCCTGAATGGTATCAGAGGCTGTCCGTATGTGGTCACTACATTGGCATCAGGACAGAAATTGTGGAAAGCATACCGTACTGCCACAGGGTGCTCTACCTCATCGCTCCACACCTGTATCATGTTGTTGTATTCCCCGAACCGGGCGTCCGCCTTGTGCCATATCCTGTCTTCCCCGGCCACTTCGAAACCTCCGGGAGTCTTGTATTCACCGTCTTCGAAAGTGTCGAAACTGTCTGGTTCGAACCACGTCCTGTCGCAGCAGAGATTGTCGAAATGCAGGACCATCCTGCTCCGGTCTTCATCGGCATATTCGAAATGGCTGAATGTAGGGGCAGGGCGGGGAAGCCCGCGTATGCCGTAGTCATTGGCGAGAGCCAGAAAGGCAAGCCTTTGGGCTACCTTGAATTTGCCGCTGATATGTACGCAGTCTTTTTCTCCGAGGTCGGTGGTCCCGGCTATCCCGCTGTGGAGAATGTGTTCCAGAGCTTTCACTTGGGCCTCCATCACCATCGGAAAGTCGGTATTTCCGGCTCCCGTTTCCTTATACGGGGCGATCTGGACATAATAGAAAGGCATCTCCGGATTCCCCCAGATTTCGCGCCAGAGTTCAGGAAGGGCTGCCATGAGTCGGTCATAGTCGAACCAGTTATGGGTGTTCGAACAGCCCTGATACCAGATAAAGCCTTTGAGGGTGAACCGGTGCAGCGGCCATATCATCCCGTTGAACAGGGCCTGCGGTATCTGGTTGTTTTCTTTTCCTCCAAGAGCTATGTCGTGATGGATTCCTTCCGTCTCCCTGATTTTCTTTTCCGTCATCCAGGTCTCTATCCTGCTGCCTCCCCAGTTGGACGATATCAGTCCCACAGGTATGCCGCCGAGGGCTTCTGTCAGTATTTTCCCGAAAAAGTATCCTACGGCGCTGAAATCAGACGCGGCTTCCGGACAGGATTTCATCCACCGTCCTCCGCAGTCGTCCTGTGGTTCGGCGCATGAGTTTTTCTCTACTGTGAAAAGCCGTATCTGCGGATAGGACGATGCTTCCAGCAAAGCTTCGGTGCTGCCGTCCACGGGCTGGTTCATGAATCCGCACAGAGGCATTTCCATATTCGACTGTCCTCCGCACAGCCATACTTCTCCCAGCATGATATCATCCAGAACCAGTGTTTCTCCGTCGGATATGGCTATCCGGTGCGGACCTCCGGCCGCAATGGTCCTGACTTTCACTTCCCATGTGCTGTCGGCCGCAGTTGTCGCAGTGTACTTCTCTTTTCCCCAGGACGTTTTCACGGTGATTTTCTTTCCTGGATCCGCCCGTCCCCAGAGTGTCGCTTCCGAGTTCTGCTGGAGTACCATTCCGTTTCCGATGAGGGCCGGCAGCCTGACCTTTCCTGCCGCCGGTACATGAGCGGTCAGGAAACACATCATAAGCAGGATGGCCGGTATTCTGATATTCTTCATATCTGGAAGGCACTTGAAGCCGGACGTTTCCTAATAATCATTCGCGAAGTCTTGCTTATTGCCGGTTTCCGGCGAATTTCTTTAGGAACATGGCAGGATGAAGTGCCGGATATATAGTTACCGGAAAAACGGATGCGCGAATCGTCCGGTTTTGCCACATATTTAACACTTAAATATCATTTTATGAAAACAAACAAATTGTCTGAGGGCACAGGGTATTCCGCCCCTGTCCTCGAATTGTCCGAAATCATTTCGGAAAAAGGCTTCGCAGCCAGCGATCCTTACGGTACAGCTGTTTTTATGGCTCCTGACTACAGTGAAGGTGAAAACATTTATTGACGGAGGACCGGATTATGAAAAAACTTGTTTCTTCATTGGCCGCCGCAGCGGCAATATTGGCAGCATGCCAGAAAAATGAAATTCCGGAGTCCCAGCCTCAGGGCGGAGAACCGTTTTCCATAGAGGCTTCAATAGTTTCTTCCAAGACCTCTCTGGAGGTTTCGTCAGACGGGTACAAGGTGACCTGGGATGAGGGCGATGCGCTTTCTGTTTCCGCAGAATATCAGGATGCTTCTGTACGTACATATAAATTCACAAAGGATGAGGGCAATACTTTTACCTGCCTGAATGTAGAGAATCCGGCAGATATCGTATCCATGGAAGTTCATTATCCGTATGCGGATGCTTCGGCAGTGTCCATCGGTTCGGCCCCGGACGGAGCACAGACTCAGACGGGAACAGGTTCAGCGGCACATATCGACGGGCCTCTTTACGGATATTCGGAGATTTCAGGCGATGTGGCGCCGGAAGTGCTGATGAACCATGTCTCCGCACTGTTCGAGATAAATATCACCAATCCTTCTGACAATCCGGTCGATATTACCAGGATTGTGGTCGCAAACAGTGAGGACAAGCCGATGACCGGTACTTTCGATGTCGGTGCGCAAGGCTTGACTGCAAAGGAGGCATCCGCTTCTGCTGTCCTGAATGTTTCGGAAGGAACGATAGCAGCAGGCCAGACAGGGAAGTTCTATCTTAGTTCTGCTCCGTTCTCCCTGTCCCAGGGCGCGTCTCTTACCGTGACTGTCACTGCCGACGGTGCAGGATGCTCGGTAGTCAAGACTATGCCGAAGGACATGAATTTCTCTGCAGGTACGGTGAACCATATAAACAATGTTTCGGCATCCGCTCCTGAGAAAATGCAGTTTGCCGTCACGTTTGCGGCAGCAGATATTGCAGGCTACGACAGCGGTTGGAAAGACGGTGATGCCGTAAGTATTTTCGATGGAATCCTCAACAGCAGATTCGAATACGCTTCAGGCGTTTTCAACGGCTCGGCCCTGCCTTCAGGTTCATACGGTGCTCTTTATCCGTACGATGAAGATGCCGTTATGATAAACGGTGCGGTCCGGACTGAAATTCCTGTAGAGCAGTCCGGAGATTTCTGCCGTCTTGTATCATTCGGATGTTCGGAAGGAGGGGAAATTGCCATGAAGAATGTCACGGGTATCCTGAAATTCACCCTCGATGAGGACAATGTTACCAAAGTGACTATAACTGCCGGTGACGGGCAGATTCTCGCCGGAGCTGTCGATATCGCCTGGAATGGAGGCGCTCCTTCGGTGACTGCTGTTCCTGGCGGGGCTTCGTCTTCCGTGACAGTAGGTGACGGTAATGCAGTCCTGGAGAAAGGCGACTATTATGTAAACGTACTTCCTGCGAACCTCTCGGAATATACTCTTACTTTTACATACAAGGAGGACAAGTCCTCATATTCCGGTTATTTCGACAAGTGGTATCCGGGTGATACCAAAGCAGATGCATCCGGCAGGCAGACTATCACCAGAGGCGTATGCGAACTTCCTCTGGCCAGGACTTCCGCTGCAAACCCGACAGCCGGTACGCAGGTGGATCTCGGCGGAATGTCGGCTACGCTGGTATTCTATGACGATGAGGTAAAGACAACCATCAATGGCGTAGGTATGACAGACGGTTCATGGGACAGTCCTATGCCTGATGTGAAAAGCACAGATGGCCCTTATAGTGGTTCCAATTGCATAAAATGGACTATGACAAGCAAATATGGAGAGGTTTATTTCCAGACCTGGGGAGATGATGAATATGCCAGAGGTGCGCTGGACCTCACTCCGTACCGCAATGCCCATTTCACCCTTGAATTTGCTTATAAGGCAGAACAGGGGACTGATTTCTATGTGAGGTTTATGGAACACCAGTCCGGACATGAGAATTTCAGAATGATGGCTGACATATCAGAATACTCTACAGGAAACTGGGAGACAGTACGTATCCCTCTGGACGAGATGATTATGTCTGATTATGTCTGGAATCAGAAAACCGACAAAAGATATACGGTAGCAGTAGATGATTATACTTTCGATGCCGAAGGTTATCCTTTCCGCTGGGATAAGGTCCTGAGACTGATTTATACATTCAATATCGATGTGAACGATACAGCCATGACAGGCAAGACTGTCTGGATCGATGACATCAAGATAAAGAAAGTCAT
>CALUSC010000030.1 GCA_944323345.1 uncultured Bacteroidales bacterium
ACGCGGGCCATCAGTTTCCAGTCCGGAGTGCTGAGGTTGTAGCCCTGGTATGGGCCTGTCTCATATCCGTAATTGTCCTTGAGGTATTTTGAAACTTCGTTCAGGAAACCTTCGGTAGGTCTGTGGTACTGTGTGCTTCCTCCCCATTCGGCGTTTTCGTCAGGCCTTGCGAGAGCGGAAGTTCCCGGATCCTGGTCGAGCTGGTATTCGAAGTTCAGGAAGAAGAACAGCTTGTCCTTTATGATAGGGCCGCCTACTGTAGCACCGATAGTATTGTCGAGAGTCTTGTCCAGCACCAGATCAGCCTCTCCGGCTCTTGTTCCTGTCACGGCATCGCTTGTATAGTAGTTATATACTGATGCATGCCACTCGTTGGTACCTCTCTTTGTCACTGCATTCACGGCACCGCCGGTGAAGCCTGACTGACGTACATCGAACGGAGTGATGCTGATGGACATCTGCTCCAGTGCATCCATGGAAATAGGGGCACCGCCTGCAGGAAGGTTCTGACCGATACCGAATGCATTGTTGAATGCAGCACCGTCGACAGTCACGAATGATGAACGGTAGTTACCGCCGCCGATAGCCAGACCATTGGAAGTGGTGGATGACTGAGGGGTGAGTTTCAGAATGTCGTTCAGGGCACGTGATGTCGTAGGAAGCGTGTTCATGGTCTTCTGGCTTACCGCCGTACCTGCACCGGCACCCATTGCGCTCATGTTTTCATCTACATTGGCCGTGAAAACGGCGGCTTCGAGTCCGAGCGCTTCGACTTCCAGAGTGTTGTTGATGGAGATGGTTTCACCCAGCGGAGCGTAGACTTCGGTATTTTCGACAGTCCTGTATCCCAGAACTTCTACTTTCACTGTGTAAGGGCCACCAGGAGTGATGTTGTTGATACGGTAGTTACCGTTCTTGTCGGTAACGGCCGTGTACTGAGAGCCTGAAGGTGTGTGCACTGCAATGATTGCAGCTCCCTGGACAGGGCCTTCATCGTCAAGAATCTTACCGCTGATGGCGGAAGTTGTGACCTGTGCGTTGACAGCAATGGCGGCAAATGCCCCCAAAATTGTCAGCACGAATAGTTTAATTGTTTGATTCATAATAAAATAACTATAAATAGGTTTATTTTAACGCTGCAAATATAGTATATTTTAAAAAAATCAAAGGCCGGTATCGGGGTTTGTAATAAATAATTAATGGGATTCCACCGGCTATAATAAGTGGTAACGGAAATTTAATTATCATTCGTTTGTTTCCGAGGTAAATTTGTTTATTTTTGTCGTCTTGAAACGATTAAAAGCAAGAAATATTCATTTAATAACTTAGAGTTATGAACGTTAGAAATTTATTTTTTTTCGGGTTCGCGGCTGCGGCTCTGTTTGCGGCCTGCGATGAGAAGGATGACGTCGTATCCGGCTCTCCTTCGATAACGTTGAGTGCAAATACCCTTGAACTGGAACAGACTGAAGATCAGGGAACGATAACCTTGACTGCAAACCGCGATTGGGTGGTAAATGTTCCTTCTTCCGTTTCATCCTGGCTTACAGTTTACCCGACCAGCGGCGCCGCATCGGAAGATCCTCAGACCATCACCGTGACGGTGGAGGAAAATACGGGAGCATACAGGGATGCCGAAATCGAGTTCAGTGCATTGCTGGTATCTGCCAAACTTACTGTCACTCAGAAAGGACCTGGCGGAGAACTCGTTTCAGGTGCTTATGATGACATCTATGCTGCGAAAGAAGGGGATGCCGTATCTGCCAAAGGTATGGTAGTGGGCATCTACAAATCCGGAATGGTGCTGAATGAGGGTGCCGACAACATCTTGTGCTACAACTCAAAGTCTAACTTCGTCGCCCCGGACGTACAAATCGGCGACAGTGTCAGGGTTTCCGGTACAAAGGCTGTGTATGGTTCTCTGGCCCAGATAGGGTTCTCGTATGACGATATCGAGGTCATCACTACAGGCGGGTCTCCGGTTTATCCTCAGCCTACAGTGGTGGATGCAAGCAACATCGCTTCATTCGACCGTACAGGCTGCGTCTATATTCAGATGGAAGGTGCCCTGAACGTGAACGGCAACTACTATAATATTGCTATCGACGGAGCCAGTGTGCAAGGCTCGATTTCATACCCTCTCGATTCATTCAATCTTCCAGACCTTGACGGCAGCCGTGCTGTCTTCACAGGTTACTATTGCGGCGGTGGTACAGCCAGCTTCCTGAACATGCTGCTGGTGGAAGTGAGCGAATCCGATACTCCATATCTGCTCGTATCTCCGTCGGCTGTCTCAGTTCCGGCTGACGGCGGCAAATCGAATGAAATCAGCATCACAGGAAACGTGAGCTGGACAGCTGTCTGCGACAATCCTGCCTTCACTCTGAGCAAGACTTCCGGTACCGGAGACGATGTCATCACAGTTTCTGCAGATGCTAATGCTTCTGATGCGGTGCTTTCGGCTAATATTACTATTTCCACCGTTGAAGATGTGGCAGTCAAATCATATACTGTAGCAGTAAAACAGATGTCTCCTGCAGGAATGCCGTCATTTGATGGAAATGTGACATTCTCCCTTGTAAGTGAAGGAAATATTTACACGGTGGAAGAATCCGCCAAAATCAATGGCAGTGAAGAAGAAACTACCGCAATAAAGTTCGGAACAGGAGAAAAGACTGGAAAAGCAACATTCACAGCTCCGGCAGGAACCAAGAAAATCGGTTTCTATGCTATCGCCTGGAATACAAATAATTCTATAATCAAGTTTTCGACAGAATCCGGAGACCTTGATGAACAGTTCGAACTGGTAAAAAATGCCGGGTTCAAGAGTAATAAACCGTATACTATCGAAATTACTGAAGCAGATTATTATGAATTTGCAGTAGATTTCACAGAAGATACGGAGGTCACGATTGAGACTTTGGACGGTTCTGAAAGACGTGCTCTGCTGATCGGTCTCACTACTTATGCTGAATAACTGAAGTCATTATAATTAAAGGGATACCTGTCTCTCAGGATCCCTTTGATTTTATATTGAAAGAATGCTCAGAATATTGAACTCCGGAATTATTTCCATATTGGCTGCATTGACGGTAACTATGGCGATGTCCGTTTCTTGTGAAACGGGCATAAATATCATTCCGGATCTTTCTATCTCGGAAAGTTCAGCCGCCAGTGATGCCGGGTACAAGATCGTGAATGTCTCGGCTTCCGGCGCGTGGCTGCTTTCTCTGTCATATCCAGACGGAGCAGAGCCTTGGGCCGAGCTGACTTCGACACAGGGCAGTGGAAGCAAAGCCGGCATCATCCTCAGCTATGGAGAAAACCTGTCGGAAGAGAGCCGTTCACTCAAAGTTATATTGTCGGCTTCAGGACATGACCTGGCTGTAACTTTCACACAGGAAGGACAGCCGTCATCAGGAGATGGCACGGAACCTGCGTCTGACCCGAAATGGCTGGAACTCCCTGCTTTGGAGCAGAATGAAACCTGTCATTTCTACTGGCATGACATGACTCTGCAGAACGGGGGAAAGAGCAGGAATTATTCTTTCCTGTGGGACAAGGAGAATCTGGTGGCGCACTGGGTCGCCTATCCTCTTAACAAAGGGCTGATAGGCAGCGGCAGCAGGACAGATGACTGGGGGTATGACCCGAAAGTTCCTGTGGAGGACCAGCCGGAACTGTATCGCGGCTACAAGGGAAGCTATGACAGAGGGCATCAGATTCCGTCCGCAGACAGACTTTCACGCAACGCGAACGTCCAGACTTTCTATTTTACGAACATGACGCCACAGCTCGGCCAGGGATTCAACCAGAGTATCTGGGCTAATTTCGAGACTACGGTACGTGATTGGGCCAGATCGGCTGATACTCTTTATGTCGTGACCGGCTGTGTCCTGGACGGCAGTCTTGGAAAGGCGTATGACAACCTCGGCAAGGCAGTCACCGTCCCCGGCGGATATTTCAAGGCCCTTCTCTGGTACAACCATGCGTCTACCATGAGTTTCGGACAGTGGTCGGCCGCGGGCTTTTATTTCGATCATAAGTCGGGAGCGTCCCGCCAGACAATGTCCATAGATGATCTGGAGGAAATCACCGGCATGGACTTTTTCGTGAATCTGCCTGCGAGGATAGGTCAGGCAGCCGCCGACAGGATAGAGGCTGCAGAGCCGGGAAGTTTCTGGAACTGAAAAACATTGCCGGGCGGGACAGTCCGGGCCGGCACAGATAACATATTGCCCGGAAGGGCACTTAACTGACAGTATATGAAAAAATTTACTATCATCTTTTTCGTTCTCCTGCTTTCTTTTTCAACGGTTTTTGCCCAGGATGGAAAGAAAAAGACTTATGTGGTCGGTTTCTACAACCTTGAGAACCTTTTCGACACATACGATGATCCAGCCAAGAACGATGCGGAATTCCTGCCAGACGGCAAGAACCAGTGGACTGATGTGAAGTATCAGAAGAAACTTCACAATATGGCGACCGTCATACGGTCAATGGCGGAGACCAACGGCCGCTTCCATTCCATCCTCGGTGTGAGCGAGATAGAGAACCGGCTTGTTCTTGAGGATCTTGTGAGTCAGCCGGAGATAGCATCTGCGAACTATCAGATAGTACATTATGATAGCCCTGATGCCAGGGGCGTGGATGTCGGCCTGCTGTATCGTCCTGACCAGTTCAAGCTGCTTGACAGCGAGTCAATACCGTTTGATTTCGGCAGCGGAAAGATAGAGTTCGCCATGGCCGGTGAAGACAGGGTGAAGTTCAAGACCAGGGACATACTGATGGTGCACGGCCTTCTGGACGGTGAGGAATTCGCTTTCTATGTGGCTCACCTGCCTTCACGTATAGGCGGCAAGGGCTGGGACCTGAGAAGCCGCGGCGCTGAAATCATCTATGAACATGCGCAGAAGATGAGCGAGAAATATCCCGGCATCAAAATAGTGGTGATGGGGGATATGAATGACAATCCTACTGACGTCAGCATGACTGAATTCATGCACGGGAAAGGCAAGCCGGAAGAAGTGGGGAAGGATGATTTCTTCTCTCCGTTTACCGCCATGCTGAAGGCCGGATACGGCTCTCTGGCATATCAGGGAACGTGGAATATTTATGACATCATTCTCGTGAACGAGACCCTGCTGAACGCTCCTGACGGCGGCTTCAAAATCCGTCCGGTGGGCAAGAGAGGCTTCTACGGGGTGGTCTACAAGAAGAATTTCATGATCCAGCAGCGCGGGCAGTATAAGGGTACTCCGTTCCGTACATTCTCGAACGGGGCTTTCATCGGCGGGTACAGCGATCATCTTCCGACCTATATTGTCATTGAGAAATAACCGAATATTAACGACTATATTATGTACAGAAAGTTATTGCCAGTCATACTGGCAGCTATATTTTGCCTGCCTCAGGCAGCAGGGGCGCAGGACAGGCGCGAAACTTACGGCGGCAGGATAGAGTGGTATCAGAATCCTGTCACAGGCAGGGAAGGCGGCGTGAAAGGTACCGTGGTGAACAGAAACGGCAGGATTCCCGTGGCTGATGCCGTGGTGACTCTTTATAAAGGCGACGAGCCGATAGCCAGGGCCGAAACGGGAGAGAGCGGACAGTTTCTCTTTTCCGATATAGACAACGGCGACTATCGCCTGACTGTCACGGCGCCCGGATTCAACGGGACGGAAGTGAACGTGAAGGTCGAAGGGTTCGTCAGAGACCTGATTTTCGTGTCGCTGGTATCGGCGCAGAAGACCATGACGGAGTTCGATGAGTCCAGTTTCATGGAATTCGACATGGAGGATTCCGGATATGATGATGCTCCGTCGCTGCTTTACGGTAACGACGTGTATTCGAATATCGCCGGGTACGGCTTCAGCGCCATCAGGTTCAAGAACAGGGGATATGCCAGCGAGTCCCAGGAGGTATACCTGAGCGGAGTGAAGATGAACGATGCCATCACCGGATATACTCCGTGGTCTCTGTGGAGCGGACTGAATGAGGCGATGAGAAGCAAGGAGACTACCATAGGAACCGAGGTCTACGACTATGGTTTCGGCGGGTACAACGGTGTTACCAATATCCTGGCCACTCCGTCGAACGTGCGCAAGGGATGGCGGTTCAGTGCGTTGACGAACAGCGCCCTGTACCGTTTCAGACTGATGGCCACTTATGCGTCTGGTGAACTGGACAACGGCTGGTCATACGCATTCAACGTTTCAGCCCGTCTTGGCGGAAACGATTGGGTGAAAGGTATTTACTACCGTTCGTTCGCATACTATGCCGGAGTAGAGAAGAAATTCGGGGACATGCACAGACTCAGCCTCGTGGCTTTCGCTTCTCCGACAAACCGCGGCGCGCAGAATGCATCTACCCAGGAAGTCTACGACCTGGTCGGTGACAACATGTATAACTCCAACTGGGGCTATCAGGACGGAAAGCTGCGCAATGCCCGTGTCCGCAAGACCCACGAGCCGGTGTTCATCCTGAAATATACTGCTACACCTCTGGAGAATCTGGAGGCCTCTGCCACAGTTACATACCGTACGGGAAAGAACGGCTATACCGCCCTCGACTGGTATGATACTTATGACCCGCGTCCTGATTACTACAGAAATCTGCCGAGCTATTTCTGGATGGAAGATGACAACTACGGACGTACGAGCTACGAAAAATATGCATGGGCTACCGAGGCGTGGCTGCAGAATTACAACAATACACGCCATATCAACTGGGACCGCATATATAATGTGAACCGCCATAATCTGGATGCCGACGGGTTCGGCCGTTCGAAATACATCATCGAGGAACGCCGGACGGACCAGAATGACCTGAATCTGAACGGAAGCGTGAAATGGCAGGCCAACGACTGGTTCACATTGACCGGAGGTCTGAACTGGAGGTGGAACAAGACTGAATATTACAAGATTGCCGACGACCTGCTCGGCGGCGACTATTATATCAATATCGACCAGTTCGCTGAGAGGGATTTCGCATCGGATCCTGCCATGATACAGAATGACCTGGACTATTATATGAAAAACGGTTCCGCACAGAGGCTTTTCGCAGGCGACAAGTACGGCTACGATTATTTCGCGAATGTGCGCGATGCTGAAATATGGGCCAACGGTTCGTTCGTGAAAGGTCCGTTCCGCGGCTACGCAGCCATACAGGCAGGGTATTCGAAGTTCTGGAGGGACGGTGTCTACAGGAAAGGCCTTTTCGCAGGACTGGATGAAAACGGCAACGAGATCATAAGCCCTGCCACGGGCAATGTCCTGACTTCCTACGACAAGGACGGGAATGTCATCACTTCCAAGGGCCGTTCCGATGTCGCCGACTTCTTTACTTATTCTGCGAAACTGGGAGCCAGCTGGTTCTTCACCGGAGGACACAGGATATACGCGAATGCCGGCTATTTCAACGACGCCCCTACTTTCAACCAGTCGTTCATCTCGCCGAGGACCAGAAATACCCTCGTGCCTAATCTGACTACGACCAAGACTGTTTCCGCCGACATCAACTATACCTACAACAACAACGGCTACGACTTCCGTCTGACAGGATTCTGGACCAAGATAATGGACCAGACCGACATGATGAGTTTCTATGACGACTCGCAGAATTCCTTCACGAACTTCGCGATGACCGGCATAGACCAGCGGCACATGGGTATAGAGCTCGGATTCGAGATCCCTCTCTACCTCCAGAACGTATTCCTCCAGGGAGTGCTGAGCTGGGGCGAGTACATTTACACTTCGACTCCGTATATGACCCAGACTATAGACAACAGTGCGGAAGTCATCATCGACAACCAGCCTGTAACCTACTGGAAGAGTCATCCGATATATAAGAAAACCACTGTGGACGGTATCGTGTCGTACGACAGGAATCCTGACGGCAGCTACGTTCTGGAAAAAGACCAGAAACACTATGTGCCGAGCACGCCTCAGCTGGCAGCCGACCTGGGCATCAGGTACCGCAGCAATTCATACTGGTTCGTGGAGCTGAACGGACAGTTCTTCGCCCATTCATATCTCGACATGAACCCTCTGTACAGGACCATGACTGCCGTAGCCGGTCCTGACAATGCGATGACGGATGCCGCTCTCGCCGAGCACAGCCGTTCCTGGTATCTGAATGATCTTATCCAGGACGAGATGGGACTTTCGCCTCAGGAAATAGAGTATATGGCTGCCCAGGAAGAATTCGATCCTGTATTCCTGCTGAATGCAAGCGTCGGCAAATCATGGTATATCGACCGTAAGTACAATTTCGGTTTCTCTCTGGAAATCAGGAATATACTTAACAATACCGGTGTCAAGACAGGCGGCTACGAGCAGACCCGTCTGATCGACAGCGAAAACAGGACAAGATACTACAGGTTCGACCCTAAGTACTTCTATATGAGTGGAATAAATTATATGCTCAATCTGTATTTCAGGTTCTAATGTACAGGCAGTAATTGTAAAATGATAAATTCTATGAAAATGAAGAGAATATATAATATTGCGGCAGTTTTCGCCGCTCTCCTGTCTTCTTCTCTGCTTCTGGATTCGTGCGAGGAATTCACGCCTGTATTTACCGGCACCTACCCTGAGCCTGAATCATGGCAGACTGTAGAGATGACACCGACTCATACGATAGCTGCCCTTGCGGCCATGTATACGCCTGGCAATCCGTTCGAGATTACCGACGATATCGTGATCGAAGGAAAGATATCCACTTCGGACCAGGCCGGGAATTTCTACAGAAGCATGTATATCCAGGACGAAACCGGAGGTATCGAACTGAAGATGGGCCGTACGGGACTGTATAACGACTATAAGCCGGGACAGACTGTCTATGTGGTCTGCAAGGGGCTCTGGCTCGGAATGTACGGCTATGACGACGATGACAGATACGGCGGTGCCGGAATGGTGCAGTTGGGCTACAAGGACCCGACGGAGGAATATGAAACCTCTTATATAGAGGTGCAGTATCTTATCGACCAGCACGTCTTCAGGGGAGAGGAAGGTGACCCTGTGGAACCGGTGGTCATTACTGAAAACGAGCTTCCGGGACAGTGGGACACTCAGGCGGAGAACAGCAACATAGGCCGTCTGGTCACTCTCCGCGGACTGACATACGGAAACGAGATTTTCACCCTCCTGTACGTAAATTCGAATCTGGACCACAAGTCTTCTTCGAACAGGGTATTCCTTTCGGATGTCACCCACGGTGTCACTACCTGGGCGATGAGCGAACAGAAAGTGAAGGAGCACCTTCGGGCAGGGGATTGGGATGACGTGAATATCGGCAATGCCAATGACTACAGTTACGGAAAGGTCGGAGATCCGGAAAACAAGGCCACGCTTCTGAAATACGCGGCTCCCGCCAATGTCAGCCAGTATTTTTACATGGGTGCAAAGGATGTGCAGATCCGTACCAGCGGGTATTGCCGTTTCGCTGACCTGGAAATCGATCCTGACGTGCTGGCCGGGAAAAAGACCATTGATGCGACGGGTGTCCTGACCATGTACCAGGGAAGCGTCCAGTTCGTGCTTCTCGACCAGAACGGTATCAAGGTCAACGAGTAACCTCAGCCCATCCTGTAAATTATTTTAAGAAATTGCATAATTATGTATAACTTTGCATGATTATGCAATTTTTGTGTGCTAAACCTTATCAAGATGACCAGACGAATATTGTTTTCATGTCTTTCATTGATCATGATTTCATGCAGTAACTTGAACCCTTTTTTCGGGGAATGGGATACTCCTTACGGGATTCCTCCTTTCGAAAAGATTTCTGAAAAAGACTATGTGCGCGCCGTGAAATTCGGCATTCACCAGCAGTCTGCGGAAGTGGATGCCATCATTGCCCGCGATGCGGCACCTACTTTCGAGAATACGATTGCGGCATACGAGTATTCCGGGAAGCTTCTGGACAGGACTTGCGGTGTGCTGTTCAATCTAGCTGAAAGCGACGCGACCCCGGCCCTGCAGAAAGTGGTGGAGAAGGTCATTCCGATGCTTACCGAGCATACGGACAATATATTCATGAATCCGTATTTTTTCGAAAGAGTCAAGGCTGTGTATGAGACCAGGAATTCGTCGGGACTCACTACTGAACAGATCAGGCTTACTGAAAAGATTTACAACCAGTTTCTGGCCAACGGAGTGTCGCTGGACGCTGCAGGGCAGGCCAGGATGAGGGAAATAAACCGCGAAATCGCCGCTCTGGAGCAGGCTTTCGGAAACAATCTGCTGGCTGAGACCAATTCGTTTTCCCTGCTGCTTACGGATTCTTCCGAGATAGCGGGGCTGCCGGAGTCCGTACTGCATTCTGCTGCCGCCGAGGCTGAGGCCGCCGGCATTTCCGCCAAAGATGCAGCCAGGCTTAAAGACATCTCCGAGAATGACATAGCGGCTGGAGGTCCGTGGATATTCACTCTCCATAATCCGAGCTATGTCCCGTTCATGACATACAGTGCCAACAGAGAGTTGAGGAAGAAGATGTTCGATGCATATTCTTCCAGGGGCAACAACGGAAACAGCCGGGACAACAAGGATATCGTCCTGAAAATAATGGCCCTCAGAATAGAAAAGGCACAGCTCCTGGGCTACGATACCCCGGCGGAATCGATACTTGCCGACAAGATGGCGAAGACTCCGGGTGCTGTGGATTCGTTCCTGGACCGGATTTTCGATGCCGGAGTGGCTGCCGCGAGGAAAGAAGCATCCGAACTGCAGTCCATGATGGATGAGGATGTCAAGGCCGGGCTTCTCCCGGATGACAGTACATCCGTGATCTGTCCGTGGGACTGGGCGTATTATGCCGAAAAGGTCCGTCTGGCCAAATACGCGATAGACGAGACTTCCGTCAAGCCGTATTTCAAGATGGAAAATGTCAGGGCCGGGGTTTTCGAGGTGGCTCACAGGCTTTACGGCCTGAATTTCGAAAAACTGGACAGCATACCTGTATACCATCCTGATGTGGAAGGATTCAAGGTGACTGATTCCGACAGTTCACTCGTAGGTATTTTCCTTACTGACTATTTCCCTCGCAGCACCAAGAGAGGCGGCGCGTGGATGAGCAATATCCGCAATCAGGAAATTTCCGAGGACGGGGAAGACATCCGCCCTATAGTCGTAAATGTCGCCAATTTCACCAAGCCTGCTGCCGGGAAACCGTCTCTGCTCACTCTCGACGAGGCTGCCACCATGTTCCATGAATTCGGGCATGCGCTTCACGGTCTTCTGACCAGGTGTACCTATAAGGATGTAAGCGGAACGAACGTGGCGCGGGATTTCGTGGAACTTCCTTCACAGCTGAACGAGAACTGGGCTTTCCAGCCGGAAGTGCTGGCCATGTATGCCCGCCACTACGAGACAGGTGAGATCATTCCGGATTCGCTCGTGACCAAAATCAGGCAGTCCTCCCGCTTCAACCAGGGATTCATGACTACGGAACTGGCTGCAGCATCCATTCTCGATATGAGATGGCATGAACTGACATCCATATATGTGCCTTCGGATTCTCCGTTCGCCTCCGATACTCCTGCACCTGACGGTGCAATGCCTGCCATGCTGGTTATAAACGGCGAAAAGCACCCTACCGGTACATCATCCGATCTCAGACTGATAGATCCGGTTAAATTCGAATCCTGCATGATGCATGAAATCGGACTGGTCGATGAGATAATTCCGCGATACAGGACTACATATTTCAACCATATTTTCAAGAGCGGATACAATGCCGGATACTACAGTTATCTGTGGGCGGAAGTCCTCGACAAAGACGCATTCGAACTTTTCCGGCGCAGGGGCATTTTCAACAGCCGCACAGCCATGTCCTACCGCCACAATATCCTGGAAAAGGGCGGAAGCGATGAGCCTATGACTCTTTACAAGAGGTTCCGCGGCGCTGATCCGGATCCGGATGCCTTGTTGCGTGCGCGGGGTTTGGATTAACTGTACCGGCAGGGCGTGTTATACGAACGAAGTCAGGACCTTCAGGTTTCCGTCCGGAATGAACTCGACCGATGTTGCCGAAGCCGGAATCAGGACAGTCTCGCCCCGGCGGATGCTTTCGCGGTTCCCTTCATTGTCGGCGATCTCGCCATTTCCTTCAGTACAGATGATTATAAGGAAAGAATCGAGAGCTGAGAGATCCTTGACGAAGTTCCTGTCCGTCCAGATGAGAGATGTCGTGAAATATTTGCAGCTCACGAGGACAGTCTCTTCGTTTTTCTTTTCAGTATAATGCGTCCGGTAGTCGTCCAGGACAGTGTAGTCTATGGCCTCTTTTGCCAGTTCGGTGTGCAGCTGTCTTGGTTTGCCGTCCAGCCCGACCCTTCCGAAATCATATATACGGTAGGTCAGGTCTGAAGTCTGCTGGATTTCCGCTATGAAGGATCCGGCCCCGATGCTGTGGATACGTCCTGCCGGCAGGAAGAAAACATCACCAGGCGTCAGTTTGTAATCGTGGAGCACATCGGTGATGGTATGGTCTTCTATGCGGCGGACATATTCTTCAGGCGTGATTTTCCGAGACAGTCCTGACATAAGGTGGGCGCCTTCTCCGGTACTTATCACATACCACATCTCCGTCTTCCCGTTCTGCTGGTTATGCTTTCTCAGGGCCATGCTGTCATCAGGATGTACCTGGATGGACAGGTCCTGCCTGGCGTCTATGAACTTCACGAGCAGTGGGAACTCCGTACCGTTCTTTTCGTAATTAGCCTTGCCTACGAGCCTGTCCTTGTATTCTGCGATAAGTTCTGTGAGCGGCTTTCCGGCCAAAGGCCCGTTTTCCACGACAGATACGTTATCCGGAACGCAGGATATTTCCCAGCTTTCTCCTATGTTGTGCAAGTCGGTTTCAATCCCCTTGAAGGGGGCTATTTTTTCTCCGCCCCAAATCAGAGGCTTGAGTATCGGTTTGAATTTTAACGGGTACATCTATACTTCTTTAAATCTGGTCCAACTGGTTGAGTGCAAACGTGTAGGCTCCTAAGGAGATGGCTTTGCTGGCGCCGAGCTTCGATATCGCTATGCCTATGCGCTTCTGCGGATCATACGTCACCTCCTCGTCGAATCCGTATATTTTCAGTTTCTGCTGGCTTCCCTTTGCAAAAGCCGCGAATTCCTGCGGATCGTCCAGATTATACACCTTCGACTGTACACGTCCTGTCTCTTCGCCTTTGAAAGTGTGGATTTTCCCGCGAAGCGACTCCAGAAGGCTTGGCATGAAATATTTGTGCGAAGCCGTCACTCCGCCTCCTATGACTATCAGTCCGTCGATCAGAGTCGCCGCCGTGGCCATGGCATCTCCTGCAGCCGCCCCGATTTCGGCAAACGCCTTTTTCGCAGCTTCCGCATCTCCTGGGATATTGCCTTCGGCAATGTCGAAAATGTCCCTGGGCTCGAACTTGTGGTCAGGATTCCCGGACAATTCGCCGTATAACCGTTTCACAGCCTTGATGGCAATGCCGTCTTCGACGATCATGTCCCTGCGATCCTTGTGCGGCAGGCAGAATGTCTCTACGCAGGAATTGTCTCCGCGGTTAAGCCGGCCGTTCACGACAATGCCTATCCCGAATCCTGTCCCGAACGTGTAGCCGATGAGATTGTGATATCTCTTGCTGCTTCCGGCAGCCTCCAGCTTCTCGTTTGTTTCCGGGAGTATTCCTCCCAGGGCTTCTCCATAGGCAAAAAGGTCTCCGTCATTGTTTATGAATACAGGGACTCCGAATGTCCTGGAGAGGAACGGTCCGAGTGCCACTCCGTCCCTGAAAGACGGGAAGTTCGGGAGGTATCCCCCGATGATTCCGTTGGGATAGTCGGCGGGACCCGGAAAAGCGAAGCTTATGGCAGCGGGCTTTTCTCCGAGCTTTTCTATGATGCTCCTGAACCCTGTCACCATAGTGCCGAGACACAGGTCGAGCGTATCCGAGTGCGCAGGAAGAGTCAGCGGTTCCACGATGAATTCGCCTCCTTTCATTGCACTGAAAACCATGTTAGTCCCGCCGGCGTCAAGTGTGAGTACGATACGCGGGTCGTTTTTGAAATTTTTCATAGTTTGGAAAGTTTAAGTGCGGTTTTTATATCAGAGATTCTCCAGTCATTGCCGCAGGCTGAGGTATGCCCATCAGTTTCAGGATGGTCGGTGCCACGTCTGCGAGTTTTCCGTCTTTAACGTGGTCTACCCCTGCATTTATGACGATGAACTGTACGGTATTCAGAGAGTGGGCCGTGTTAGGAGAGCCGTCTTCGTTGTATGCGTGGTCTGCATTTCCGTGGTCGGCGGTCAGGAGGACGACATAGTCATTGGCTATGGCCGTCTCGACTACTTCCTTCACGCATTTGTCCACTTTTGCTACTGCACGGCATATTGCGGAGAATACTCCGGTATGGCCGACCATGTCGCCGTTCGCGAAGTTCAGGATGACCATGTCTTCCTTACCTGTCTTCAGTACCTCCGTAAGCTTTTCTGTCACTTCCTGTGCGCTCATTTCCGGCAGAAGGTCGTATGTAGGCACTTTCGGTGAATTTACCAGAATCCTGTCCTCGTTCTCGAACCGGTCTTCGCGGCCGCCGTTGAAGAAGAATGTCACATGCGCGTATTTTTCCGTCTCGGCGATACGGAGCTGGCGTTTTCCTGCCTTGGACACAGTCTCTCCGAGCGTATCCCTTACGTTTTCCTTGTCGAAAAGAATATGTACTCCCTGGAACTTGTCGTCATACGGAGTGAAGCAGCAGTAGTAAAGAGGCAGGGTCTTCATTCCGAAGGCCGGCATGTCTTCCTGGGTCAGGACTGCCGTAATCTCACGGGCGCGGTCGTTGCGGAAGTTGAAAAATATCACCGCATCGCCTTCCTGGATGGTTCCCACGGGATTACCGTCAGCCCCGGTGATGCATATCGGCTTGATGAACTCGTCTGTCACGCCTTCATCGTATGAAGCCTGGATGCCTTCTGCAGCAGATGGGAACTTCGCACCTTCTCCCTTTACAAGCAGGTCGTATGCGAGTTTGACCCTCTCCCATCTCTTGTCTCGGTCCATGGCATAGTAACGTCCGCATACGGAGGCCACCTTGCCGGTGGTCTCTGCCATTTTTTCTTCGAGTCCGGCCACGAAACCTTTTCCGCTTCTCGGATCGGTGTCACGTCCGTCCATGAAGCAGTGTACGAATACTTTTTCGAGTCCGTACTGTTTCGCTACCGAAAGGAATTCATATACGTGGGCCAGGGAGCTGTGCACCCCGCCCATGGAGGCCAGCCCCATCAGGTGAAGCTGCTTGCCGTTCTTTGCGACATAGTCGTACGCTGCCTTGATTTCAGGATTGTCGAGCAGTTTGTGCTCCCTGCACGCCATGTTTATCTTCACCAGGTCCTGATACACCACTCTTCCTGCACCGAGGTTCAGGTGTCCTACCTCGGAATTGCCCATCTGCCCGTCAGGCAGTCCGACATATTCTCCGCAAGCCTGCAGATGGCTGAACGGATATTTTTCCCGGAGAGAATCAATGTAAGGTGCTCCCTGTGTGTAGATGGCGTTTGTCCAGTTGTGTTTGCCCTCGCCCCATCCGTCGAGGATCATCAGAAGAACTTTCCTGTCCATATTCGTTATAATTTTAAAATTTTCTTTTGTCAGTCTGTACTTTGCAAATACGCAAATATTGTTAAATTTGTGACCAATCCGCAAAGATAAGAAATTATCTGTTCAAATGACGTGAATCCGTCGAAATGCTTATAATGGATTCCGGCGGAGATAAATAAAAGGAAAAGGTTATGGCAGACAGAAACAGAAGAAGATCCCGCAGCGAAAAAAAGGAAAAGAAAGAGAAGAAACCTGCCCTGATATTGACCGGAAAGGTCCAGATGACCAGGGAAGGGTATATCTTCGTCATTGTCGAAGGCGAGGAAAACGATGTTTTCGTAAAGGCATCCAAGACCAGGGGCGCCCTGAACGGGGATATTGTCCGGGTATCCGTGACAAAGGAAAAGACGGACCGGCAGAAAAGGGAAGGCGTAGTGGTGGAGATAGTCGAGCGTTCGCGCAAGCCGTTCGTAGGGATTCTGCATGTGGTAGGAGACCAGGCGTGGGTGCTGATGGAAAGCCGTGTCATGCCGTATGATATCGTGATTCCGGTGATAGGGGCGGCTCCGGTGGGTTTCAAGAAGCGGAAAGAGAGGCTCGGCCGCGAGGAAAATCCGGAGAAGGGGCCCGACAGGACCGGTTTCCTGAAAAAGACCGCCGACGGAGAATATTCGGTGATAGGTGTTTATGAAACCGCAGACAATGTCCGGAAAGAACTGCATGCCAGACCGGGTATGAAAGTGGCTGCCGTCGTGGATCACTGGGATAAGGGCGAACAGGCTCCGGTGGGCCATCTTACGGATGTGCTGGGCGAACCTGGGGAAAATGATACGGAAATGCATGCCATCCTGGCAGAGTATGCTCTTCCTTACAGGTTCGAGCCGGAGGTGGAGAATGCGGCGGACAGCATCTCGGACAAGATTACGGAAGCTGACCTGAAAGGGCGGCGCGACTTCAGGAATGTCACTACATTTACCATAGACCCTGCAGACGCGAAGGACTTCGACGACGCGCTCTCGTTCCGCAAACTCGATAATGGGAATTATGAAGTCGGCGTGCACATAGCCGATGTGACATATTATGTGAAGCCCGGCAGCATTGTGGATGAGGAGGCCAGAAACCGCGGAACTTCCGTCTATCTGGTGGACAGGACAGTGCCGATGCTTCCGGAAAAGCTTTCGAACAAGCTGTGCTCTCTCCGCCCGGATGAGGAAAAACTCTGCTTTTCAGCCGTTTTCGAAATTACTCCATTGGCCAGAGTGGCCTCGCAGTGGTTCGGAAGGACTGTCATAAATTCCGATTACAGGTTTGCATACGAAAATGCACAGCAGATCATAGAGGCGGGAAAGAAAGCCCTGTCTGAAGATTTTACGTTTACGACTGACGGCCGTACAGTGGCAGTCCCTGATGAAGTGAAGGAAGCTATCGTAGTGCTGAACTCTCTGGCATCCAAGCTCCGCAAGAGGCGGTTCGCCGCCGGAGCGATCAGTTTCGAGCGCCCTGAAATGAAGGTCGAGGTGGATGAAAAAGGCCGTCCCGTCAATGTCTATCAGAAAGTGTCGAAGGAAGCCAACTGGCTGATAGAGGAATTCATGCTGCTTGCCAACCGCTCTGTGGCGGAATTCGTGGCAGTCAAGTGCAAGACCTCTGCTTCGAAAGGCCGGAAAGCGGAACCGAAGACATTCGTTTACCGTGTCCATGACGAGCCTAACCAGGACAAGATCGAGAACCTGAGGGGATTCGTCCATAATTTCGGATATACTCTCGGACCTGCCAGGAACGGCCAGGAGATTTCCCGAGAACTGAACAGTCTTTTCGCCCAGGCCAAGGATACTCCTGAGTTCAACGCCATAGAACTGCTGTCCTTGCGGACAATGGCCAAGGCCCGTTACAGCACTGACAATATCGGACATTACGGACTGGCATTCAAGTTCTACACGCATTTCACCTCGCCTATCAGACGGTATCCGGACATGATGGTCCACAGACTTCTGGCCATGTATCTCGACGGTGCGCCTTCGCAGAAAAAGGAATATTATGAAGGTCTGTGCAAATATGCTTCCGACAGGGAAGTGGTGGCTGCGGAGGCCGAGCGTTCCAGCATCAAGTACAAGCTTGTCGAATTCATGCAGGACAAGGTGGGCTATGAATTTGACGGCCATATTTCAGGACTTACCGACTGGGGCATGTATGTCGAGATAGAGCCTACCAAGATAGAAGGCATGGTGGCCCTGAGGGATATAAAGTCCGATTTTTATGAGTTCGATGAAGAGAAATACCGCATAGTCGGACGCAGTTCCCACATGGTCTATAATCTGGGCGATCCTGTGAAAATCCGCGTAAAGAAAGCGAATCTGGAGCAGAAACTTCTGGATTATGAACTGGTGGAGACAGGTCTGGAAGACCGCATCTCCGAGCAGGAGGCTGCAGCACTGCAGGCCGGACGCGAAGCCAGGAAGGCGGCACGCAAGGAAAAGATCAGCCGCAGCATCAAGGCTTCCAAGAAACGTAAATCCGGAGCGAAAAGGTAATGGAATGATTTATAATTAACGTCAGTTCGACGAACTATTATACTCAGGACCAGAGACTTCGTCGAACTGACGTTACGATTTCTTCGAAATCTCTTTCCTTTTACGTGCCACCCCTCCTAAATCCTCCCCTTCGTATGGGAGGACTTACCTACGGATTCGTTTTCCGAATCCTATAAAAGAGGTAGTTCTCTGAAATTCACTGCGTTCTTTTCATCGAACTCACGTTATAATTAGTATATTTGTAGAAACCAAGGAAAGACGAACATGTAGAATCGGATAACGGAAAAAGACATAAATAATTGTATTTACTATTGGTTGTGGCGTACTGAACTTCCACTTTAGATTAACAACTACAGCAATAGATAGCAAATACTCACACGCAGGTGTGGGTGTTTCTGCTTGTAGTTGTAGGTTGTGGAAGACCTTGTACGCAGCAAAGATATCCACACTTTTTTTATGTCTGCGTATTTGATTGAAAATTCAGCCGGCAGCCGAGTGGCCGGTATTCTATAAGTGAAGTGTGTGTTATTATTGAGTGGGCGACTAAAAAAGGTAATTTCTTCGTTACGCTTTTTTAGCCGCCCTCTTCTTCGGAAATATATGTTCCCTGAGGTTTTCCCTTACCGGATGAACAGCAGTTCGCGATATTTCGGGAGCGTCCACATCTGGTCGTCTACTATGAGTTCGAGCTGGTCGATGTGTTCTCTGATTTCGTCCAGGCACGGGAATACGGTGTCATGGTAGGCTATGGCCTTTTCCCTTTCGTCCTGTATCCTGTTCGCCACCTTGCGGGCTTCCACCATGCTGTCCACATGCCCTTTGATGAAAGCGGTATGGGTCGCGATGGCTTCTATGAGTTCCAGATTCCTGACAGTCAGTGCATCGGCTTTCTCCGCAGGGAAGATTTCGTGCATCTTGTATACGTTGTCGATGAGGGTGCTCTGGTACTTCGTGGCTACCGGAACGATATGGTTCAGAGCCAGATCGCCTAAGACGCGGGCTTCGATCTGTATCTTCTTCGTATAGGTCTCCCACTTGACTTCGTTCCTGGCTTCGAGTTCCTTTCGGGTCATTACACCGGTACTTTCGAACATTTTCACGCTCTCATCAGTGAGATAGTTGTCATAAATGAGCGGTACGCTGGTTTCGCAGTCCAGACCTCTGCGCGCCGCCTCTGCCTTCCATTCGTCGCTGTAGCCGTTCCCGTCGAAATGTATCGGCTTGCAGATTCTGATGTATTCCTTGATTACGCCCAGGATGGCCGAATATTTATCCTCGCCTGCGGCAATGCGTTCGTCCACTACGGATTTGAACTCTTTCAGCTGTTCGGCCATGGCCGCATTGAGTACAATCATTGCGCTCGCGCAATTGGCTTCCGAGCCTACGGCCCTGAATTCGAACCTGTTTCCGGTAAATGCGAACGGAGAAGTCCTGTTCCTGTCGGTATTGTCCACCAGAATTTCAGGAATCTGCGGTATGCCGAGATTCATTCCCTTTTTCCCTCCCAGAGACTGCAGGTTTTCCGGTTCGCTTTCCTCGATGTGTTTCAGCACGGCCGAGAGCTGCGAGCCGAGGAAGCTGGATATGATGGCTGGCGGAGCCTCATTGGCACCGAGCCGGTGCGCATTGTTCGCACTGGCGATGGATGCTTTCAGCAGACCGTTGTGACGGTATACTGCCATGAGGGTGTTGACTACGAATGTCACGAAACGCAGGTTGCTCTTGAAATCCTTTCCCGGAGCCATCAGCGCTATGCCTGTATCGGTTCCGAGAGACCAGTTGTTGTGCTTGCCGCTTCCGTTCACTCCCTTGAACGGTTTTTCGTGCAGCAGGACACGGAATCCGTGGTTTCTGGCGAGCTTGCGCATCAGCGACATGAGCAGCATGTTGTGGTCGTTCGCCAGGTTGCATTCTTCATATATCGGAGCCAGTTCGAACTGGTTCGGGGCCACCTCATTATGCCTGGTCTTCACCGGAATGCCGAGTTTCAGGGACTCGATTTCGAGATCTTTCATGAAAGCCGCCACCCTGGTAGGTATCGCTCCGAAATAGTGGTCCTCCAGCTGCTGGTTCTTTGCGGAATCGTGTCCCATAAGCGTGCGTCCTGTCAGGAGAAGGTCCGGACGGGCGGCATAAAGCCCTTCATCGACGAGGAAGTATTCCTGTTCCCAGCCCAGATATGTGATGACTTTCTTTACTTCGGGGTTGAAATAGCGGCAGACATCCGTGGCGGCCTTGTCGACTGACCTCAGAGCCTTGAGCAGCGGCGCCTTGTAGTCTAAGGACTCTCCTGTGTAGGCTATGAAGATGGTAGGGATGCAGAGGGTGTC
>CALUSC010000031.1 GCA_944323345.1 uncultured Bacteroidales bacterium
ACAAGGAATACAAGCGACGAATACCGGAGTTTACTTCCGTAAATGAGGATATGAGGAGGCGCAGTATGACGCCGTAATCGTCAGAAAGAATAAAAAAGACTGAAATGGCAATCAAATTTCAATACAACAAGACATCCCTGAACGACATGGGCAAGCAGCTCAAGGTCCGCCAGAACGCGCTTCCTACTCTGAAGAACAAGGAATCTGCGTTAAGGCTGGAGGTGCGCAAGGCCAAGGCGAAGTCGCTGCAGCTCATAAATGACCTCGACGCTTCGCTGAAAAGATACGACTATCTGGCCGCCTTGTGGAATGAGTTCGATCCGGGACTGATTTCCATTGCCGATGTAGACTTGGTGACAGTCAAGGTGGCAGGAGTGAAGACACCAGAACTGAAGGACATACATTATGAAATCCACGATTTCAATGCTTTCGCCAAGCCGGCATGGTATGCTGACGGAGTCTCTATTCTGAAGGAACTGTCCAGGCTCGGCATAGAATCGGAAGTCTACAAAGAGAAAAGCAGGATACTGGATTTTCAGAGAAAGAAGACAACTCAGAAAGTCAATCTTTACGAGAAGGTCCAAATTCCGGGATATCAGGAAGCCATAAGAAAAATAAAAAGATTCATGGAAGATGAGGAAAACCTTTCCAAGGCATCTTCGAAGATAGTCAAAAGCAGGCACGAAGCAGAAGAGGAGGCACAGCTATGATCACCAAAATGACGAAATACGCCTTCATCATGCTGAATGGCGAGACGGAAGACTTTCTCAAGAAACTGCAAGGCTTAGGCGTTGTGGACATCACCAGGTCAAAAAAACCTGTCGATGATGTTTCATCAGCGATGCTTGAGAAAGCCGCAGAAATCAAGAAAGCGGCGGCGCTGCTGGAAAAGGCAGATTACTCTAAAGACGAGGATTCCGAGGCCATCATGAAGGCTGCCGGGACAGCGGCTCTGCCTGAAGACGCTGTAACTGCCGCTCTGGACACTGTGTCGGAACTGGAAAAGCTGAAAATGCAGCTGAGCCAGGCCAATAAAGAAACAGCAGAGAGAGAGCCATGGGGAGATTTCGACCCGGCAGAAATCAGGAAGCTGGAAAATGAAGGATACACTTTCAGATGGTACAAGACCGCCAAGAAGAAATTCCGTGATGAATGGGCTTCTGAATATGCCATGCAAATCATTGAAGATGACGGTTCATCTGTATGGTTCGTCACAGTATCCGGAAGCGGGGAAGAGTATTCATTCCCTCTGCCTGAGACTGCTGCTCCGGCGGGCAGCTGGAAAGAGTCCCAGGCTGAAGCAGAACGCATAAAAAATGAAATCATATCAGCCAAGGCCCGCCTGCTGAAAATGAAAGAATGCATTCAGGGGCTGCATGAAGCATACTCGAATGAACTTGCAGATCTGGACCTTTATCTGGCCGGAGCGGCCAAGGAGACAGCGGCAGACAACATGGTGACGGTATTGACAGGCTTCGCCCCTGCCGATGACGATGAAAGGCTGTCGAAAGAATTCGATTCGATGGACCTGGCATATATAAAGGATTCTGCAGTGGAGGAAGACAATCCGCCTATCAAGCTGAAGAACAACTGGTTCACCAGGCAGTTTGAAGTACTGACAGGAATGTACGGCATGCCTGTGTACAGCGAATTCGACCCTACACCTGTACTGGGCCCGTTTTTCCTGCTATTCTTCGCGATGTGCATGGGAGATGCCGGATACGGAATACTGCTTATTTTCATCGGGCAATTCTTGAGAAAGATGAAAGGAAGCATGGCTAAACTGGGGCCGCTTGTGACTATTCTCGGAGTCGGATGCATATTCGTGGGCATAATACTCGGAACATTCTTCGGCATCAACCTCGCTGAAGCCAGCTGGGTGCCGGGGTGGCTGAAAAAATGCATGATTACAGGAGAGATAGCCGGATATTCATCGCAGATGATCCTGGCAGTAGGCATCGGAGTCTTCCACATATGCCTTGCGATGACCATAAAAGCTGTCTGCTACACCAAAAGGTTCGGTTTCAAGGAAAATATCAGCACATGGGCATGGCTGATATTCATAATCGGAGGCATAGTTACTGCAGGCATGGCGCTTCTTGGCGTGATTTCAGAGCCTGTCACTAAATGGACAGTCATTGTCCTCGGCATAGTTTCCGGCCTCGGCATCTATATATTCAACACGCCGGGAAGAAATCCGCTTATAAACGTAGGCGCCGGTCTCTGGGATACGTACAACATGGCTACAGGACTTCTCGGCGATGTCCTCAGCTACATCCGTCTCTATGCACTCGGACTTGCAGGCGGAATGCTCGGAGGCGCGTTCAACAATCTGGGCATGATGGTGCATGACGGGATTCCTGTGCCAGGCCTTGACTGGATCGGATTTGCGCTCATCGTTCTGCTGGGACACGCATTGAATCTCGCCATGTCATGCCTGGGTGCATTCGTCCACCCGCTGCGACTCACATTCGTCGAGTATTTCAAGAACTCAGGATATGAAGGAAGAGGCACAGCATATCGTCCGCTCTCAAGACGGGCTTAGCGGCAGGCCTGCCTCCTGGAAAAGTAAAAGAAGTGAAATTAACAATTAAAAACAAAAATAATCTATTATGGTCAATTTAATTCTTGGTTATCTGGGTCTCGGCCTCATGCTGGGACTTTCAGGGGTCGGAAGCAGTATAGGAACGACTATTACCGGCAACGCAGCCGAAGGCGCATTGAAAAAGAATCCGGACAAGTCAGCCAGCTACATGATATTGTCGGCTATGCCGGCTACTCAGGGCCTTTATGGATTCGTGGCTTTCCTCATGTGGCTGTCCAGAGATTTTGCCACTGACGGGCTGATGCTTTTCGGCATGGGGCTTGGAATCGGGCTAGTGCTTCTGATTTCTGCCATCCGTCAGGGACAGGTATGCGCAAATGGTATCACAGGTATTGCTCAGGGGCATGATGTCATGACCAATACCATGATTTACGCTGCTCTTCCTGAATTTTACGCTATCCTCGCCCTGGTAGGAGCATTGATGATCTGATCTTTCCGCGTGCGAATTGCGGCAGCGGGCCCTTGCAGAATATGTCTGCATAACTCAAGGGCCCGCTTTCCGTTTCAGATATCGTGAAACGTTTAAACATATCCGTCCCATGAAATGCAATAGCCTGATACATGCATTCTGCGTACCGGTATTGCTGGCAGGCTGCTCACAGCTTGACGGCATGGTACAGCCGGAAACTGATGAAAACAGATTCTACATTTATACGGAAGTCGCGGACCAGAGCGGCGTCAAAACCACTTTCAATCCGGAGGATCTCTCTGTCGAATGGGATGACGACGACAGGATTGCCGTACTGGTAAAGAGTACGGATGAAAATACATGGACTGGATATGAATTCATCAAGGACGAAGGATATAACCGCTTTTACTGCGAAAATTTTTCTCCTGAAGCAGGAAAGGAATATGAATATTGCCTGCTGTATCCCTCAGACGATGCCTTTACAGACGTAGATTCAGATGGTACCGGCAATTCCTTGATACTCATCGGAAACCAGGTACAGGACAGAACAGGTGCCGCCTCTCACGTGGAAACACCTCTGTTCGGATATGCTGTAAGTTCCTCTTCGGAAAGTCTGAAAGTCAGACTCATGCATATATGCACCCTGTTCGAAATATCGCTGGAGAACAATACGGACGCAACCATAACCGTCTCCGGGATGACTCTGTCCACTGATAACGGAGAAAAACTTTCCGGTGAATTTTTCCTGAACTTCAAGACAGGAGAACTGTTGCCGGCAGATAACGTACAGGGGAAACAGCACCTTGCCGTCACTGACGGAAGCATCAAATCCGGCTCATCGGGCAGGTTTTACATGACATGCGCCCCGTTCAGCCTGGAAAACGATGCCGACATGACTCTTGAAGTAAGGACAGAACCCGATGAATCGTATCTGTTCGACTGTAAAGTGCCGGATGGAGGATGCGAAATCGAAGCCGGATATGTAAACCGTATCGGAAGAGCGTTGAAGGATGTGTATTATACGGAAGTGAGTATCGAACCTCAAGACTGGTCAGGCGATTATATCATAACATATACATCAGACAGCCAGATAAACGTATTCGACGGATATACCGGCACATACGGAACGAGTAGCACAGATCTGGCTTCGGAACTCACAGAGGCTGGCATAGCGGCTGGAACTGCAGATGAATTCCGGACGGAAATCAGAAAATTCGGCGACGGGTACTCCATATATGTGGCAAATGTCGGGTACATAGGTTATACGGGCGGAGGGAACAGCCTGTCGAAAAACACATCGGGGACTCCGGATACCGGCTCCGACGTATGGAACATATCGCTGGCAGGAGGGCTCTCCCCTGCCAATGCTCCTGAGAGATCTCTCAGATGGAATCAGTCCAGTACGGCACACCGATTTGCATGCTACGTATCTGAAAAGACAAACTGTCTTCCCGTAACACTGTACCGAAGGTCTGTATCCGGAACTTCCTCCGAACAGCCTGATCCCGAACCTGGACCAGAACCCGGAGAGGAAGCTCCAGCGAATGTCAACGGATGGCTCAGGAATCTGGAAGTCCCGGCAGCTCCCGTAAGCCTGCCTGAAGACGAGCCGTACAGCAGGACCGTAAACGAGCAATACTCGGGAGCCCTGGCATACGTCTGTGAATGTGAAAACGATGACCAGCTGATAGTCACACATACTTTTACGGAAGGAGGCAGCAGATACAGAAACTATACTCTTCTCTTCGACAGGACCAGGAAAGCGTCGCTTTGGGTGGCATTCGGCATGCACAAAAGTATATGGGACGGAGACTCCGGCCGGCACGATTCCTGGACGGACGACCCCGCAATACCTTCCTCATGGCAGTCCCGCGGATGCAGTTCACCATACAGCAGAGGACACCAGATCGCTTCGAACGACAGACAGATAAACGTCACCGCCAACAAGCAGACTTTCTACCACAGCAATCAGGCACCCCAGTGGCAGAACAGTTTCAACGGAGGAGTATGGAGCCAGCTGGAAAATGCGATCCAGTCGAATGCACCGGCCGGCAGAGACACGATGTATGTCGTGACAGGACCGATATTCGAGGACGGAGAAACTGTCACTGACAAGGAAGGTATGGAAGTATCTCTTCCCGTGGCATACTGGAAATGCGTAATGCTCTGCTCATTCGATACTGCCGGCAAGATAACCGGAGCCAAAGGGATAGGCTACTATTTTCCCGGCAACAAGGCTTTCAGCGGCAAATACGGGGACTTTGCCACGACCATCGATGAAATAGAGGAAATCTGCGGATTCAACCTGTATGCGAACATTCCGTCAGAATTCCAGGATGCGGCAGAAAGTACTGCTACCGTTCTCTTTTAGGTTTCAGGACTACGGCGGCGTGCCGCAGAGGAATATATATCCGCAACCAGCTGAAGTTTGATTTCCGCTTTGGCTGGTTTTCTGTATGTTTCCGATGGCCGGAGCCAGGGATAATCCTGAAAGGATCCACGCAAATAGAATTTAAGCCCTCGCGAGAGTCTCCATCCGGCTGTCAGGGCCAGCCAATAGCCCCGTCCGTAATAAGCCGGAACTGAAAAATTCCCCGGAGCATCCCTCTCGTAGGCATAAATCCTGTCGTCCCAGTTATCCACTCTGAAAACGCCGCTTCGCAGCCATGCCGACCACCTGCCGGCCTTATATCCTCCTTCCAGATATGAAAGACAGGATATATCCCGGCAATGAAGGATATTCAGCCTGAGATTCACGTTCCATCCAGTGAAACTGTATTTCAAATCCGCCCGGACATCCGTCCTGAACGGACGGCCGTATGTCCGGTATCTTCCCGAGAGTCTGAAATCAAGCCCGAAAAACCGTGAAAGTCGCATACTTTCCGATACCAGCAGCTTTATCTGGAATGATGAGGTGTCTACCCCGAATTTAGGCTCCGGAGAATAGCCTGCATCAATAGAGACAGTACCCTGGAACCGCTTCCGGGAAGAGCCGAATCCTGTCTTTCCTGCAATATCCATCCATTTGCCGGCCGAATACGACAGCGCGGCCGAAATTCCGTATTCATTCGAACACTTGCTTCCGCTTCTGACAGCTCCGGAATAATCCGATGAATAGCCCGGCGGGTAATATCTTATCATGGAAGCCAGCCGGACAGCATCCGATATCCCTGCACTCAGTCCGGCAAGGGCGGCCGGAAAGCCTTCGCGGATGTCATAGGACACCTCTCCGAAAAAATCCGTACCATGTACTGAAATCCTGGCATCGCCAGACAGTTTCGCTGCCGAAAAATATCCGGACACCGGCAATACATCGTTTTCATGACCTTCAGCCACCTCTATGACCAATGGGGAAACGGCATAGCAAGTCACTGACACCTGCCCTGCCATTCCGTACCAGCCGGCATTCATTCCGTAAAACACATCCTGCAGGCTGTCTTCCTTTCCTTCCATTGCCTCCCTGAGTCCGAGGCCCGATACAAACGCAGAAAGGCAGAAATGCCCAATGCTGACATCGGCGGCAACTCCGCGGAATGCGCCTGTACCGGAATAAGAATTATACGGCACTATGCCTGAAGGTCTTCTGGCGAAAGACTCCGGAGCACCGATTCCGCTCATGGAAAATCCCGGCCATAAGGCCAGCCCCTGGCCGAATCTCAGACTGTAATCCCCTACTATGATTTTTCCAGGCAGCTTCCTGCCGTAACATGCCGCAAAAAAAGAATGTTTTTCAGGAGGGAAATGACTGTCCTGCCATGAGCTCCTGAATGACAGGCCGGCCTCGAACCTGTCATTGACCGTCACGCGATATTTTGCTGCATACATCCCTTCGGGCAATAAGAGAGCATCCGTATTTCTGATTCCGGACCTCAGCGTCAGAGAATTCCTGACATAATGTGGAGGTAAAGACGTCCGGCCCGGTGCAGACGAAGAATCAAGGCTGACAAAACAACGCAAGGCTGATACGAAACTGTAGCCGAAACCATCCAGAGCCGACAATTCCTCGAATGAAAGGATGTCTCCCGACCGCTGCCTGTAATCTGCCAGTACTGCCACCTGGTACGCAGACATCAGACCGCTGGAAAGAAGTTGGGATACGGTGGCGTAATTCAGCCTCAACGGATTTTCATAATAACCGGAATAGCGCTCCACTTCCGATTCATCCAGTTCTTCAGCATCGGAACATCCGGAAAGCATCAGCACGGCCCTGACGAATTCACCGTCATCTTCCGCCCTGACGGCCAGGGCATACATGAATAAGGCAAGCAGCATCACAAATCTCCGCATATCATCCGTCTTTTCTGCGCAAAACTATGTTTTATGCCGGGCATACGCGTTGTTTTACAGCACTGCAATACCAGTTTTTTCTTTTTTCAGCATATTTTTCTCTTTTAATCCATATCCGCCATTTCCAGCCGAGGCGGCAAATGCACCGGCACTGAATTTTCCGGCAGAATTTTCTGAAAAAATAAAGGCGCTTCGGAGGATTTTGTTAATTTTGCGGGATATTTTTAAAACAGTATCATTATGGAGCGTGTCAGACTCTTTGACAAGACATTCAAAACCTTCATACCGAATGAAGAAATTGAAAAGGCTATCGACAATGTAGCCGCGAAAGTGAATGCCGACTTCAGGGGATGTACGGATATCCCGATCCTGCTCTGTGTCCTCAATGGATCCATACTTTTTACAGCCGAGCTTATGAAAAGGCTGGATTTCAACTGCGAAGTCGTCTCCATCAAACTGTCCTCCTACAGCGGTACTGAAAGAGGGGAAAAAGTACGTCAGATGATGGGACTCACTGCAGACATTACGGGCAGAAGGGTCATAATAGTGGAGGATATAGTGGATTCCGGAAATACGATCATGGAACTCCGTAAAATACTGGCTGAAAAGGGAGCCGCCGCTTCATATATCTGCACCATGCTTCTCAAACCGGAATCCTGCAGGAAAGATCTCCACCCGGAATATGTGGCGATGGAAATACCCAACGACTTCATAGTCGGCTTCGGGCTCGACTATAACGAAATAGGTCGCAACCTGAAAGATATCTACGTCCTGGATCCCGATGCATAGCATACACGGAAATAATTGACATGAAAACAATATTGCCCTGAGGGGCACGAAAACAAGTTTTGGACATCATGAAATATTTTATTCTTTTCGGGCCTCCGGGTGCAGGAAAAGGCACCCAGGCTTCAACAATGGTTGAAAAATACAATCTCCGCCACATTTCCACGGGAGAGCTTCTCCGCAAGGAAATCGCTGCCAAAAGCGAGCTTGGACTGAAGGCGAAATCACTTATAGATGCTGGTGCCCTTGTTCCTGACGAGATAGTCGAGGGTATGATCGAGTCCGAATTCAATACTGTAAAAGGAGTGGATGGCTTCCTGCTCGACGGATTTCCAAGAACGACTGCACAGGCTGCAGCCCTGGACAATATGCTTGCGAAAACTTCCGAAGCGGTGACAGCCGTGGTATCCATCATGATTCCGGACGAGATGATCAAGGAGCGCATAAAACACAGGGCTTCCATCGAAGGGCGTGCGGATGATGCGAATGACGAGACCATCGCAAACAGAATCAGGACATATCATGACAAGACGGAACCTCTCGTCGGATATTACAAGGAATGCGGCAAGTATCACGAAATAGACGGCACGGGAACCATCGATGAGGTCAGGAACAAGATCTGCGACCTCATGGACAAATTCTGAAACAGTACCGGAAACCACTTATGGCGGATTCGAATTTCATAGACTACGTAAAAATATACTGCGCCTCCGGAAACGGGGGTGCAGGTTCCACCCATCTCAGAAGGGCCAAATATGTTCCGAAAGGAGGTCCCGACGGAGGTGACGGGGGACGTGGCGGGCATATTATTCTCAGAGCGAACCCGCAATTCTGGACTCTGATACATCTGAAATACCGCAAGCACATAAAGGCGGAACACGGCGGAGCGGGCAGCGGCCAGCTTTGCAAAGGGAAAAACGGGGAAGACATTTATCTGGATGTCCCTGTAGGGACAGTGGCGAAAGACGCTGAAACCGGGGAAATGCTCTTCGAACTCATGGAGCCGTGGGAAGAAAGGATCCTTGTCAAGGGAGGGCGCGGCGGTCTCGGGAACAACAATTTCAAGTCGGCGACAAACCAGACGCCGAGATATTCGCAGCCTGGTGAGCCCGGTGAGGAGGGATGGTTCATTCTGGAACTCAAGGTTCTGGCTGACGTCGGACTTGTAGGCTTCCCTAATGCCGGGAAGTCGACATTGCTTGCAGCGGTATCGGCTGCAAAACCGAAAATAGCGAATTACCCGTTCACCACCCTCGAACCTAATCTTGGGATCGTAAGCTATTACGAGGACCAGTCATTCGTCATGGCTGACATACCTGGCATCATCGAAGGGGCACATCTGGGGAAAGGCATCGGACTAAGGTTCCTGAGACATATCGAAAGGAACTCCATCCTGCTTTTCATGATTCCTTCCGACAGCGAGGATCCTGCACAGGATTATTCTGTCCTGCTGAATGAACTGAAAGAATATAATCCGGAGCTGCTGGTAAAAGGCCGTGTGCTGGCCGTATCCAAATCGGACCTTCTCGATGAAAAGTCGAAAGCGGAACTCGAATCAAGACTGCCGGCAGAAGTCCCTCATATATTCTTCTCGGCCTTGACAGGAGAAAACATACAGCAGCTCAAGGACCTGCTATGGAAAGTCCTTCATGATGAAAACAAATGACATGTCTATGTTCTGGCAACAGCTACATGAAACAGACCAGCAGGTAACATTGTTCCTTAACAGCCTGCACTGCGGATTCTCTGATTCCGTGATGATATTCTTTTCAAAAATTCCTGTATGGATACCCATGTATGTACTGATAGCGGTATTCCTGTTTATCCGGATGGACTGGAAAAAAGCACTCATTGCATTGGCATCCATTGCATTGACTTTCCTTCTATGCGACCAGATAGCGAATCTGTTCAAAGACGGGATTGCACGGCTCAGGCCGTGCCACAATGACTTCATGGTCAGCGAAGGGCTCAGGATTCTGGAAGGGACAGGCGGCATGTACGGTTTCTACTCCGGGCACGCAGCAAATTCATTCGGCTTTGCAGTCAGTTCTTCCATGGCTTTCAGAAATGACAGAAGGCTGAAATACAGAGGCTATATGGCCTGGATATTCTTCTGGGCGGCCATGGTAAGCATCAGCAGGATATTCGTCGGCAAGCACTACGCCGGGGATGTACTGGTCGGAGCCATAATGGGTACACTGCTGGGGCTCGCATGCGGGTATCTGGCCAGGCTGGTTATCGCAAAACTTCCGCAAAGGGACAGATAATATGCAGACAGAAAAGATTACTGATACCATAAAGATAGCTGTCATAGGGTTAGGCTATGTCGGACTGCCTCTTGCCAGGCTGTTTTCAAAGAAGTTCAGGACAATAGGATTCGACAAAAACAGCGTACGCGTCGATTCCATCATGGCAGGACATGACTCTACCATGGAAGTCGATGACAGGCTTCTCCAGGATGCCATCTCCAGCCATGGACTGACATGTACGGCCGATATTGAGGATATCAGGGACTGCAACTTCTATGTCGTGGCGGTTCCTACACCTGTGGACATAAACCATAATCCGGATCTCTCCCCTCTCGAAGAAGCGAGCAGGACTGTAGGGAAAGTAATCGGAAAAGGTGATATAGTCGTCTACGAATCCACAGTATATCCAGGAGTTACGGAAGAAGAATGCATTCCTGTCATAGAAAAAGTGTCCGGACTGAAACTGAATGCGGACTTTTACGCAGGGTATTCGCCTGAAAGGGTCAATCCGGGAGACAAGCAGCATACTGTAGAAAACATACGCAAGATAACATCAGGCTCCACACCCGAAACCGCGGAATTAATAGACAAAGTATATAATGAAGTCCTGGAAGGCGGAACCTACAAGGCTTCTTCAATAAAGGTCGCTGAAGCGGCAAAAGTAATCGAAAACAGCCAGAGAGATATAAACATAGCTTTCGTGAATGAGCTATCCAAGATATTTACCCTCATGGGGATAGACACTCTTGAAGTTCTGGAGGCCGCGGCTACGAAATGGAATTTCATAAAGATGAATCCAGGCCTGGTAGGAGGGCACTGCATCTCGGTGGATCCGTATTATCTGGCCCAATGTGCCCAGAGACACGGCTATAATCCGGAAATCATACTTGCAGGACGCCGCGTCAACGACAGCATGGGGGCATACGTGGCGAACCAGACGATAAAGCTCATGCTCAAGAAAGGCATACAGGTCCTGAAATCCAAAGTCATAATCATGGGATTCACGTTCAAGGAGAACTGCCCTGACGTAAGGAATACCAAAATCATCGATATTTACAAGGCCCTGCAGGAATACAATGTCGACATTACCGTATACGACCCCTGGGCAAACAGGGATACTGTGAAAAAAGTCTATGGCATAGACATAACCGACGAACTGCCGCACGGGAAATTCGACGCTGCCATAGTGGCCGTGGCGCACGGCCAATTCAGACGCCATGAAGTGGATATGGATGCCCTGCTGAATCCGGTACATGTGATTTATGATGTAAAAGGAATCCTGCCACGCGGAATCGTAGACGGACGGCTTTGAGTTTGCAGAGGCTGAAATAGAGAAAACCGGTACGGACTCCCTGGAAAAAATCTTATCCGGTCCGAAGGATTCCGTGGCGCAAGTATAACAAACACATCGGACCGGGACTATTTCCGGATGGCTAACTTTGCAATAGTGGGCGTAGCCGGCTACATAGCGCCCAGACATCTGAAAGCGATAGCGGACACTGGCAACAGACTCGTAGCCGCGTATGACAAGTTCGACAGTGTCGGGAAACTGGACAGTTTCTTTCCCGACTGTGCATTCTTCACTGAGCAGGAACAGTTCGAAGAATATATCGACAAGCTTAAAGGCACTGAAAATCAAGTGGATTGGCTAACTGTATGCACTCCGAACCATACTCATCCGGCATATTGCCGGTACGGCCTCAAGAACGGAATGGACGTCATCTGCGAGAAGCCGGCAGCCCTGCACGTATCGGACATACATGACCTTGTCCGCCTCGAAAAAGAGACAGGACACAAAGTCTACAATATCCTGCAGCTGCGACTTCACGACAGCATAGCGGCGCTGAAAAAGAAAGTGGATGAAGGGCCCGCCGGAAAGAAATATAACATCGAGCTGACTTACATCACCTCCAGAGGCAAATGGTACTATGCCTCCTGGAAAGGAGACAACCACAAGAGCGGAGGCGTGGCTACCAACATCGGCGTACATTTCTACGACATGCTGCAATGGATTTTCGGCCCGGTCAGAGAAAACATCGTACACATATCGAGTTTCGACAGGGTGGCCGGCAGGCTTGAACTGGAAAAGGCTTCCGTAAAATATTTCCTCAGCATCAACGGAGACTGTCTTCCGCCAAACGCCGTACAGGGAGAAAAAAGGACTTACAGAACGCTGGATATAGACGGTGACGAGTTCGAATTCAGCCAGGGATTCACGGAACTCCACACCAGAAGTTACGAAAAGATACTAAGCGGCGAAGGTTTCAGGATTTCCGAATCCGAAAACTGCATCAGGATAGTCGAAGATATCAGGAACGCCGTGCCCGCAGGACTTGCCGGAGATTTCCACCCGCTGGCGCTCAAACCGCTTTCAGCACATCCTTTCGGCTGGAACGATGTAAAATATTGACCGGGACAATATGGATAAGATTCAAATGGTCGACCTGCACGGTCAATACCTGAAAATAAAAGATGAAATCGATGCCGGCATTCAGGCCGTCATCGACGGTTCCGCTTTCATCAACGGCCCTGCAGTAAAGGTTTTCAGGGAAAACCTGAGCCGTTATATGGGAGGTACTCATGTAATTCCGTGCGCCAACGGTACAGATGCCCTGCAGATAGCCCTTATGGCTTTGGGCCTGAAGCCCGGAGACGAGATAATAGTGCCTGCATTCACGTATGTATCTTCCGCAGAAGTCATCGGACTTCTCGGTCTGAAGCCTGTCATGGTGGACGTGGATCCCAGAACGTTCAATGTAACGGCCGACAATATCAGAAAGGCGCTGACTCCGGCATCGAAAGCGATAATTCCCGTACATCTTTTCGGACAAAGCTGCGACATGGAACCGATCCTGGAACTTGCAGAGGCAAACGGTCTTTATGTCATAGAAGACAATGCACAGGCCCTGGGAGCCGAATATACATTCAGCGACGGACGCAAGGCCATGACCGGTACAATGGGGACGATAGGCTGCACATCGTTCTTCCCGTCTAAAAATCTCGGATGCTACGGGGACGGCGGTGCTATTTTCTGCCAGGACGAAGAACTTGCATCCAGGATAGCCATGATAGCAAATCACGGACAGAAAGTGAAGTATCATCACTCGGTAATAGGGTGCAACTCCCGGCTGGACACCATCCAGGCAGCCGTACTGAATGCAAAACTGCCGCATCTCGACGAATATTCGAGGGCGAGACAGGAAGCTGCAAAATATTATTCTTCCAGGCTGAGAGCTCTGGATCCGGCAGGCGAATTTTTCCTGACACCGTACGAGCAGGAGAACAGCACACACGTATACCACCAGTATACGCTGAAAATCCGCGGAGGACGCCGCGACGGGCTGAAATCATTTCTGGCGGAACGTGGTATTCCTTCCATGATATATTACCCGCTTCCGCTGCAGGAACAGGAGGCATTCAGGGGAATAGCATCAGCTGCCGGAACACTGGACCATGCGCGGGAATGCGCGGATTCCGTACTGTCCCTGCCGATGCATACCGAGCTTACTCATGACATCCAGGATGCTGTCCTGGCCGGTATAAAAGCTTATTTCGGGCTGTAAACCTGGAATCAGTCCGACGGTTTAACAAGACTTTCTATAATCCATGGAAGAAAAAGGGTATTTCATACACGAGTCAAGCTATGTCGATGAGGGTGTCGTCATAGGCGAAGGCAGCAAAATCTGGCATTTCTGTCACATCCAGAAAGGGGCCGTACTCGGCAACGACTGTTCCTTGGGACAGAATGTCAACATAGGTGCAAACGTAAGGGTCGGGAACGGAGTCCGTATACAGAACAATGTTTCCGTTTACGAAGGTGTCGAACTGGAGGACAATGTATTTTGCGGTCCGTCCTGCGTCTTTACGAATGTCCTGACTCCCCGCGCCCATTTCCCGGTTCATGGCGTCTATGCCCGGACATTGGTGAAAGAAGGTGCATCGCTCGGAGCGAACTGTACCATAGTCTGCGGACATACTATCGGAAGAAGCGCCATGATAGGCGCCGGAGCTGTCGTGACATCAGATGTACCTGACTATGCTCTCATGGCTGGAGTACCTGCACGGCAGACAGGATGGGTTTGCGAATGCGGAAGGAAACTCGGAAAGGATCTGAATTGTCCCTGCGGGCGTTCTTATGGCCTCGATGAGGGTATTCTGACAAAAAAACGAGGGTGACCGAAATTTCTTTCAGGTCACCCTCAATATTGTTTCTCGAATTTTGTGGAGATAGTCGGAGTCGAACCGACGACCCTCTGCTTGCAAAGCAGATGCTCTAGCCAACTGAGCTATACCCCCTTTTTTTCGTTTCTTTTGGCCGGTTTCGTCGTTGGACTTCGTATCGTCGGTCGGTCATTTACACCAGTAAACTCCCTCCTTCCTCACTCGTCCGCCTTGAAATCGCCTCAAAATAAACTTCAAAACGCCTATCCTGTCTTTCAAAGGTCGGATTGCAAAGGTAGGAATTTTCTTTCAATGTGCAAGTTTTTTTTCTATTTTTGTGAGGTTTCACGAAACCATAACTACAGTCTATATAATACAGTCGCAAATGAAAGTAAAAATAATAAACCGATCCGCCTACCCGTCTCCGGCGTATGCCACGGGAATGTCGGCCGGAATGGATCTCAAGGCAAACATCCAGGAACCTGTTACACTGAACCCACTTTGCAGGGATATGATCCCTACCGGCCTTTTCATAGCCTTGCCCGAAGGATATGAAGCGCAAGTCAGACCACGCAGCGGACTTGCCGCCAAACATGGTATTACAGTATTGAACACTCCCGGTACAATCGACGCGGACTACAGGGGGGAAATCAAAGTGATACTCGTAAATCTTTCAGACACTCCTTTCGTGATAAATCCGGGAGAAAGAATCGCCCAGATGGTCATTGCGAGGCATGAGCACGTAGAATGGGAAGAGGTCGGAATACTGGATGAGACAGATCGCGGAGAAGGAGGATTCGGCAGCACCGGAAGGCAGTAATCAAGAAGACGGATACAGACGGACCTATTATGACAATACCTGAGTTATACAAGATATTCAAGAGCTGCACCGGTGTGGCTACCGACAGCAGGAAAATAAGGGGAGGAGAACTGTTTTTCGCGCTCAAAGGCGAAAACTTCGACGGAAACAGATTTGCATTGACGGCACTGGAGGCAGGAGCCGGATATGCCGTCATCGACAGTAATTCAGAAACGGCAGGACAGATGTATGAAATGAATCAAGAGACGAAAAGCCGGCTTATACCTGTCGAAGATACGTTGAAGGCGCTTCAGGATCTGGCCAGATGGCACCGGTCCATGAGTTTTGTCGGAGGAAAACCCATTACAGTGATAGGACTGACCGGAACAAACGGGAAAACGACTACAAAGGAGCTTGTCAGGGCTGTCCTGTCTGTCAGATACAACGTCACGGCCACGGAAGGAAACCTGAACAACAGCATAGGCGTCCCTCTTTCGCTTCTGAAAATAGATGAAAAATCCGAAATGGCCGTCATCGAGATGGGTGCAAGCCATCCGGGAGACATAAAAGAACTGGTATCGGTATGTCTGCCTAATTTCGGACTGATAACCAATGTCGGAAAAGCCCATCTTCTCGGCTTCGGAAGTTTCGAGGGCGTAAAAAAAGCCAAGGGAGAGCTCTACGACTATCTGCAGAGGACTGCAGACAAAGCATTCATCAATGCCGACAACCCCGATTTGTGCAAGATGGCAGAAGAGAGACCTGATCTGCAACTGATTCCGTACGGTCTGGATCTTCAGGGTGCATCAGTCCTGCCTGTAGATGAAAGCCATCCTTATCTGCGGATACGTCTGAAAGATGGCCAGTCGACCATAAATACACATCTGATAGGAAATTACAACGCAGACAATGTCATGGCTGCATTAGCTGTAGGCAAATATTTCGGTGTCGGGCTCGCGGATGCCGTAAAAGCCGTAGAGGACTACATTCCGGGGAACAACCGTTCGCAGCTGCTCAGAACGGAAAACAATACACTTATCATAGATGCATACAATGCAAATCCGACGAGCATGTCGGCAGCCCTGGAGAATTTCGGGAAAATAAATGCGCCCTGCAAGACCCTGATGCTTGGAGACATGCTTGAGCTCGGAGATGACTCGGTGGCGGAGCATGTCAAGATACTCGAAAAGGTCAAAGGACTGAATGCAGACACTGCCTTTTTTGTCGGGAACGAGTTCGGCAAGGCTGCAGGAATGTTGCAGGGCAGTATGTCCGGAACAGCTGATAACGGGATAAAAATGAAGTTTTTCAGGACCTCCGAAGAACTGGCGGACCATATTGCCGCAAATCCCGTAAAAAACAACACCATCCTCATCAAAGGTTCACGCGGGACCAGGATGGAGATGGTGATTGGAAAACTCTGACGCCAAAGCCGGCGCTTTGCCCTTTCAGATCAGAATTTGAAGGAATCTTTCAGGGAAGTAGTCTTGTTGAATACATAGTGCTGCGGAGTAGAATCAGGATCCTTGAAGAAATATCCTGTCCTTTCGAACTGCACGGCTATGCCGGATTTGTCTTCCAGAAGAGCCGGTTCCGCATAGCCTGAAGCGACGACGAGAGATTCCGGATTCAGGAAATTCTTGTAGTCCTCGCCTTCCGGAATGGATCCCATCTGTGCTTCCGTGAAAAGCTTGTCGTAAATTCTCAACTCGACTTTTTCGGCATGTTCCGCAGAGACCCAATGGATAGTGCCTTTCACTGAACGCCACTCCCCTGCTCCAGGCTTTGAAGTCGGGTCATAGGTGCATCGGATTTCAATGACATTGCCGTCGGCATCCTTGATGACCTCCTGACATTTTACTATGTACGAATATTTCAGGCGCACCTCGCCGTCAGGTTTGAGCCGGAAATATTTTTTAGGCGGCTCTTCCATGAAGTCTGTCTTCTCTATCAATATTTCACCGGTAAACGGCACTTTGCGGAAAGGACCTTCCGGGCTGGCCGGGTTCAACGGGGCATCGAACCACTCCACCTTTCCAGGTTCCCAGTTCGTAATGACAAGCTTCACGGGATCCTGAACTACCATGTATCTGTTGGAGCGTTCGTTAAGATCCTGACGGACACACCATTCCATAAGCTGGAGGTCAATAAGCTGCTCGCGCTTGGCCACACCGACCTTTTCAGCGAACATCCTGACTGATTCAGGGGTATATCCTCTTCTTCGGATACCGCATATCGTAGGCATGCGCGGATCATCCCAGCCGCTGACATAATGATTTTTCACGAGTTCGAGCAGTTTACGCTTGCTCATTACCGTATAAGTCAGGTTCAGACGGGCGAATTCATACTGATGCGACGGGAAAATGCCGAGTTTTTCTATAAACCAGTCATACAGCGGACGGTGTACGTCGAATTCGAGGGTACATATAGAATGGGTGATGTGCTCGATACTGTCGCACTGCCCGTGGGCGAAATCGTACATCGGATATATGCACCATTTATCCCCTGTACGATGATGATGCGCATGTATGATTCTGTACATCAGAGGGTCACGGAACAGCATGTTAGGATGTGCCATATCTATCTTGGCTCTCAGCACTTTTTCTCCGTCGGCATACTTTCCCTCCTTCATTTCACGGAACAGTTTCAGATTCTCCTCTACAGAACGGTTTCTCCACGGACTTTCCTTTCCAGGCGTCTGCACCGTACCGCGGTTCATCCTTATCTCTTCCTGGGTCTGGTCATCCACATAAGCCAGACCTTTCTTTATGAGTTCTTCGGCCCACTCGTACAGCTGGTCGAAATAATCAGAAGCATATCTTTCATTTTCCCAGTCAAAGCCGAGCCACTTGATATCCTCCTTGATAGAATCCACATATTCCGTATCTTCCTTCACCGGGTTAGTATCATCAAAGCGAAGATTTGTCTTGCCGCCGTATTTTTTCGCAAGGCCGAAATTCAGGCAGATGCTTTTTGCATGGCCGATATGCAGATATCCGTTCGGCTCAGGCGGGAAACGTGTCATGACTGATTCGCACTTTCCCGATGCCAGGTCGGCCTCGATGATTTCTTCCAGAAAATTCAGGTTGCGGGCTTCAGTGCCCTCAATATTCTTTTCTTCCATTTCCATAATAATTTCGCGATCCAAAGCCTCTGTCTGCAAGGAATTGACCCTTATATACAAAAGGCCGATTAATTCGCGAAGATAAGGATAAATTTGCTATTTTTGCCGGATTAAAAGAAAAAATAGTATGATACAGTCAATGACAGGCTACGGCAAGGCCGAAACCACTCTCGAAGCAGGTAAAATCACGGTTGAAATCAGGTCGCTGAACGGCAAGAATGCCGATATAAGCATCAAGACCCAGCTCCTTCCCAAGGACAAGGAACTTTATGTACGGCAGACAATAGCACAAAAGCTTCAGAGAGGCAATATTGACTTTTTCATAACATTCGAGGCAAATGCCGCCGAAACGGCAAAGGAAATCAACAAGGATCTCGTTATGGCATATTACAGGCAAATCATGGACATCAACGGGAGAATAGGACAGGAATTTCCGGGTACCGGCAATGCAGATGCCGCACATCTGCTCGGATCCATCATCAGATTCCCTGACGTAATAGACAACAGCAAGAAACAGGAAATAATAAATGAAGAGAACTGGGCACAGGTTCTTGCCTGCATAGAAGAAGCTCTCGACAAAATCTGCGAATACCGCCATGCCGAGGGCAAATCGCTATATGCCGACGTCACTGCGAAGGTAAAGAACATTCTGGATTTCATACCGCAGATCGAGACATACGAAAAAGAAAGGGTAGCCGCCATCAAGGAAAAGCTGATGTCCAGGCTGTCCGAACTGGCTGTGGCTGCCGACCAGAACAGGCTCGAACAGGAAATGATCTATTATCTTGAGAAGCTCGACATAAACGAAGAAAAAGTAAGACTTCGCCAGCATTGCAGATATTTCATGGAAACCATCGACAATGACCCGTATCCCGGAAAGAAACTCGGATTCATCGCCCAGGAAATGGGAAGGGAAATCAACACTACCGGCTCGAAAGCCAACCACAGTGATATACAGAAAATCGTGGTACGGATGAAAGACGAACTGGAAAAAATCAAGGAGCAGAGCTTGAATATATTGTAAAAGAAAACGGAGTCCTGACGGCTCCGTTTTC
>CALUSC010000032.1 GCA_944323345.1 uncultured Bacteroidales bacterium
TGAACTTCCTTCTCGTTTCTTTCGGGCGATTTCTTCGTTGGTCTTCGCATCGTCTGTCGGTCATTTACACAAGTAAACTCCCTCCTTCCTCACTCGTCCGCCTCGATCTCGCCTCGAAATAAACTTCAAATATCTTTCAACTTTCGGGCGATTCCTTCGTTGGACTTCGTTTCGTCTGTCGGTCATTTACACAAGTAAACTCCCTCTGGCCTCGCTCGTCCGCCTCGATCTCGCCTCGAAATAAACTTCAAATATCTTTCAAATTTCGGACGATTCCTTCGTTGGACTTCGCATCGTCTGTCGGTCATTTACACAAGTAAAATCCCTCCTTCCTCACTCGTCCGCCTCGATCTCGCCTCGAAATAAACTTCAAACAACTTTCGCCCCTTGCGGGCCCCCCTTTTTCGTTTGGGGATTGCAAAGGTACACTTTTTTCAGTTCCCTCCAAACTTTTTTTAGCTTTTTTTAACCCTTTTTTCAGCACCATAAACTCATGCCATTGACAGTCACCGCTTTATCCGTTTCATCGCCGTTGAAATAAAAAACTGACGACACGGAACAGAATCTGCCGGAAAATAATCCTGAAAGCCACATAATTATCAATTATAATTTTTTCGTCGAAATATATTCAACTTCCGGTTTATGAAAAATCGCAAAATTTTGTAAATTCACGGCAATTTTATAACTGCAATTACCGGATATGGACAGGAAGGTCATCATAATACCGACATACAACGAAAAGGAGAATATCGAGAAGATCATACGTGCGATATTTGCCCTGGACGGGGATTACCATATTATAATAATAGAAGACGGGTCGCCTGACGGGACAGGACAGATAGTGAAAAGACTGCAGAAAGAGTTTCCGGAAAGACTTTTCATGATAGAAAGATCTGGCAAGCAGGGACTCGGAACGGCATATATTACCGGATTCAAATGGTCTGTCGAACACGAGTATGACTATATATTCGAGATGGATGCCGACTTTTCCCACAATCCGGAAGATGTTCCGAGACTTTACAGCGCATGTGCTGAAAATGGGGCGGATCTGGCGATAGGCTCCAGATATTGCAACGGCATCAGCGTGATCAATTGGCCGATAGGGCGTGTGATAATGTCATATTTCGCATCGGTTTTTGTCAGGAAAGTGCTTGGAATACAAATATACGACTCTACGGCAGGATTTAAGTGCTATAAACGGAAAGTCCTGGAAACCATAGATCTGGATAACATCAAAATGAAAGGATACGGCTTCCAGATAGAAATGAAGTATACTGCTGCAAAACTCGGCTTCAGAATCCAGGAGGTACCGATAATTTTCGTCGACAGAAAAGAAGGTACATCCAAAATGAGCAGCAGCATATTCGGAGAGGCATTCTGGGGAGTCATCGGCATGAAGTTCAGAAAAATAAAGGCCAGGAAAAACTGATGGGATATCTCTTGTACAACGGAAAGGCTGTCACCGGAGACAGCATGGAAGATGCTGCGATAGTCATCGACGGCAAGAAAATCAGAAAAATAATAAAGGGTGACGAATGGTCGGAAAAGATTCTGGAAGAATACCCGGACTTCCATAAGATAAATCTGGAGGGAAAACTGGTTTTTGCAGGCGGCATAGACGCACACGTTCACTTCCGGGAGCCGGGTCTTACACACAAAGCCGATATGGAAAGCGAATCGAAAGCGGCAGTCGAAGGAGGAGTCACGTCTTTCATCGATATGCCCAATACGAAACCGGCCACGACATCTGCTGAGAGCCTGTCGGAAAAACTGGGAATGGCATCAGGACGGTGCCATGCAAATTACGGTTTCCACCTCGGTGCGACGAACGACAACTTCAAAGAAATAGAAGAGATTCTGAAGAAAGGGAAAAACGGCATTTCAGCTGAAGATTTCGGCGGAATAAAGGTATTCATGGGATCTTCTACCGGAAACATGCTCGTGGATGACAGTCGGACATTGGAGGCCATATTCAATATAAAGGAGAAAGAAATTCTGGTTCATTGCGAAGACGAAAAGACCATTAAAGAAAATCTTCTCGCAGCCCAAGAGGAATACGGTGACCGGATCCCTTTCCGGAAACATTGCGACATCAGGAGCAGAAGGGCCTGTATCCTGTCATCTGTCAAGGCTTTGGAACTCGCTATGAAATACGGGACACGCCTGCATCTGCTGCATGTCTCGACTAAAGAAGAAACGGAAATGGTCAGGGCTGCAAAGCTTTCGAACGGGAATATAACTGCGGAGACCTCTGCGAATTATCTATGGTTCACAGACCGTCAGTACGAAAGGCTCGGCAGCCGGATCAAATGCAATCCTGCAATAAAGACAGAAGAAGACAGGAATACGCTGATTAAGGCCTTGAAAGAAGGAATCATAGACACTGTCGGTTCGGATCATGCCCCCCACCTGGCAGAGGAAAAGGACCGCGATTATATTTCATCTCCGTCAGGAGTCCCCTCCATACAGCAGTCTTTGCCGGTTTTACTCACCGTAGCTGAAGAGAACGACATTCCCCTCACGCGCATAGCATCAGTATTTTCAGAAAAAGTATCAAGGATGTTCGGGATACGGGACAGAGGCTGCCTCAAAGCCGGATATTATGCGGACCTGGCCATAGTGGACATGGAATCCGAGCATGAAATCACAGGAAAAGACATAAGCTACAAATGCGGATGGAGCCCATATGAAGGTGAAAGACTGCGAGGCAAGATAACCGATGTATTCGTCAACGGCATCCATGTAGTGACAAACGGGAAATTATCTTCATCCGGACACTACGGAGAGCAGCTCAAATTCGAAAAATAAGGAGTTCTATACTGTATGGGAAACAAACATGTAAACAGGTCAAATCTGCTGGTTTATCTGGTATCGATATTTGCCATAACCTTATGGGGCATATCCTACATCTGGACTGATATGCTGATCAGGCTGGATATTCCGGTATTTTATTTCGTATTCGTCAGGATCCTGCTCGCCGGAATCATTCTGTTCCTTCTGAATGCCACCAGAGGAAGGGTCACAAGAATACACAGGAAGGATCTGCCGAAATTCCTTCTCCTGGCGTTTTTCGAACCTTTCATCTATTTCCTGTGCGAATCATACGGTATCAAGGAGACCGGGTCCCCTACCCTGAGCGCCATGATAATAGCTACGATACCTATTTTTTCAGTCGGAGCCGGCATGCTGTTCTTCAAAGAAAAAATAAATTTCATCAACATCATAGGAATACTGCTCTCTCTGTCCGGAATCTGTCTGGTGGTAATGAGCAAGGGCGAACTCGGAGAAAATTTCATCCTCGGCATTGTATTGCTGGTGATAGCAGTAATCAGCGAAGTGGGTCATGCATCGGTAACCAAAAGCCTGTCGAACAATTACAGCAGCCAGGTGATTGTCATGTACCAGTTTCTCATCGGCTCCGTCTACCTGCTTCCTCTTTTCATAGTCAAAGGCCTGGATAATTTCAGCATGGCTTATCTGTCGGCAGACGTGCTTTATCCGATACTCTGTCTGGCTTTCTTATGCTCCAGTCTGGCGTTTTCTTTATGGGTCAGCACCATAAAGAATCTGGGTGTAGCGAAATCCAGCATATTTTCAGCGCTGATACCCGTAGTCGCCGCGATAGTTGCCTGGATACTCGGAGACGAAAACCTGAACGGCAGACAGGCCTGCGGAATCATACTTTCCACGATAGGTGTGATTCTGTCGCAATATACGGTCAGAAAAGCCAGGAAAGAAGACTAGAGTTTTCTGAGCAGTTTCAGACCTATCCTTTCTCTGTCAGTATCTACTGACAATACCTGAACGAGGACATGCTGGTGAAGTCTGAGCACGTCAGTCGGATTCTGGACCCTTTTCCGGCCTTCTCCCATCTGGGATACATGTATAAGCCCGTTATGCTTGATACCCAGATCGACAAAGGCGCCGAAAGCCGTGATATTGGTCACAATTCCAGGCAGTTCCATCCCTGAAGACAAATCATCGATACTGTGGATGGAGTCTGAAAAGGAAAATTCCGAGGCACTTTCACGGGGATCTCTTCCCGGCTTTACCAGCTCCTTGAGAATATCATTGACTGTCGGAAGTCCGAAATCCGGTTCCACGAAATTCTCAGCCTTGATTCTGGAGCACAATTCCTGATTGGAGACGAGTTCTTCCGTACGGACATGCAGGCTGGAAGCCATTTTCTCCACTATGTGGTAAGCTTCCGGATGAACAGCCGAATTGTCGAGAGGGTTTGCGGCTCCGGGTATGCGCAGAAAGCCGGCACACTGCTCGAATGCCTTGTCTCCGAGTCTCTTCACTTTCAGCAGTTCGTTTCTGGAACTGAAAGGCCCGTTTTCCTTTCTGTACTGCACTATGTTTTCAGCAAGCGCAGGGCCTATACCGGAAACATAACTCAGAAGATGCCTGCTGGCAGTATTGAGATTCACGCCTACACTGTTCACGCAGCTCTCGACGACATTGTCCAGTTTTTCTTTCAGGAGTGTCTGGTCCACATCATGCTGATACTGGCCGACTCCGAGAGACTTTGGATCGATCTTTACGAGCTCGGCCAAAGGGTCCATAAGCCTCCGCCCGATCGAAACAGCGCCACGGACAGTAACGTCATAATCCGGGAATTCTTCTCTTGCGACCTCGGATGCGGAATAAATCGAAGCTCCGTCTTCACTTACTGAAAAGACCCTGACCGTATCCGGCTTCGGGACCCTTCGGATGAACTCTTCCGTCTCCCGTCCTGCCGTTCCGTTTCCGACAGCTATGACTTCTATCCCGAATTTGCTGATCATATCGGAAACTGATCTGATCGATTTGACTTTTTCACTTGCCGGAGGATGAGGGAATATGGTCTCATAATGCAGGAGATTGCCTTGTTCATCCAGACAGACGACCTTGCATCCGGTCCTGAAACCTGGATCTATGGCCATGACCCGTTTCTGGCCTACGGGAGGTGCGAGCAAAAGCTGCCTGAGGTTCTCGCCGAATACCTTGATGGATTCTATGTCAGCCCTTTCTTTTGCATCCTTGATCACCTCATTTGAAATGGACGGTTCCAGAAGCCGTTTATATGCATCGTCGATTGCAGAACGGATCTGGGCTGAAAGATCAGGATTAGGATATTTTTTCTGATGGCAGAAATCATAATAAAGCTTGTTCCCGCATTTTTCCGGGTCCGCATCGATTCTAAGATTCAGATACCCTTCCTGTTCCGCCCTGAGGACCGCGAGAAGTCTGTGCGAAGCGATGTGGGCAAGCGATTCCGAGAAATCGAAATATCCCCTGTACTTGGCCGCTTCGGGAGATTCGGCGTTTTTCGTCGGTTTGGACACAAGACGCCTGGTCCGGAACATCTGTCTGACAGTCTCTCTGACAGAAGGTGTTTCATTCAGTTTTTCAGCGATTATATCACGGGCGCCGGCCAGCGCCTCATCGGCACTTTTGACCTTGTCGTTCAGGAATTTCGCCGCCTCCCTGTGCGGATCCGTTATCTTCATGTCATATATTTCCTCGGCAAGAGGCTCAAGTCCAGCCTCCTTCGCCGCTGTGGCACGGGTTCTCCGCTTAGGTCTGAACGGAAGATACAGGTCTTCAAGTTCACGGCTCTCCACGCAGTCCGATATGGCCTTCTCCAGTTCTTCCGTCAGTTTTCCTGCATCCCGGATGGTGGAAAGTATGGATTCCTTCCTCTTCTCCATCTCAGTATATACATCGGTCCAATGTCTGATTTCAGCTACTGCCACATCATTGAGACCTCCTGTCTTCTCCTTTCTGTAACGACTGATAAACGGTATGGTCGCACCATCCTCGAAAAGCTTGGCACAATTCTCCACCTGCCACTCCCGGACAGATAGTTTTTTAGCTATCGTTTTGATATACAGATCTTTCATATTAGTCTTAATGTCATTATCTAATCGTGGGAAACCTCGCGGAGCTGGTTCCTGTATGCTGAGAATATCTTGGATTTCGAGACGAAACCCAGATATGTCCTGTAATGATCCACCACCGGAAGATTCCAGGCATCCGTAGTCTCGAACTTCTTCATGACGCTGTCCATTTTTTCATCGACATACACATACGCAGGAGACGACTTCATGTAGTTATAGACGTACATCTTGTCATACAAGTCCTTCTTGAACATATCCTTGCGTATATCCTCAAGCGACACGTACCCCTGGAAGTGCCTGCGCCCGTCCACTACCGGGAAAATATTTCTGGTGGAAACCGAGACGGCATCGACCAGTTCGCCCAATGTCGCATCAATCTTCACCATCGTAAAGTCCGACTCTATAAGGTCCGATGTCTTCAACAAGGTAAGTACTGCCTGGTCACTGTCATGAGTAAGCAATTCCCCTTTCTTCGCGATTCGTTTGGTATAAATGGAATACTGTTCGAATATCCTTGTCGTGCCGAATGATATTGTCGACGTGATAATCAGAGGTACCAGCAATTCATATCCTCCGGAAATCTCTGCGATGAGGAAGATGGCTGTCATCGGAGCCTGCATGACACCTGCCATAAGTCCGGCCATGCCGACAAGCACTGAATTCTGCTCCGGGACAGATACGCCCGACCCTCCGAAAACGAGATTCAGGGAGCGTGCCAGAACGAATCCGGCTACGGCACCCACGAAAAGCGTCGGACCGAATGTTCCTCCTACCCCGCCTCCTGCATTCGTGAAAGACATGGAAAAGACTTTCAGCAGAAGTATGAAAAGGAAAAAGATAGGTATCGTCCACGCCGTTTCCATGAAAAAGCCGAGTATGGTTTTGTTCTGCAGGTAAATCTCGCCTCCGTTCAGCAGGACGGAAAGGGAGTCGTAACCTTCACCGTAAAGCGGAGGGAACAGGAATATCAGCAGTCCGAGGCAAAGAGCCGAAATGAACCATCTCCTGAAAGGGCCTTCGATGCTTTTTATCTTGTCCTCAAGCCACAGCGTAGTTCTGGTAAAATAAACGGAGCATGCGGCACTGAAAAGTCCCAGCAGGATATAGAACGGAATATTCCGCATCGTGAACGGCGTAAGGGTACACTCGAACGGAAGGGACTCTCCGAGAAAGAGATAAGATATAACAGTCGCCGACACTGTAGAGAGCAGCAACGGCAATATCGAAGACATCGATATATTGAAAAGAAGTATTTCCAGAGTAAACAGCACTCCTGCAAGAGGTGCCTTGAAAATCCCGGCAACCGCACCGGCGGCTCCGCATCCCAGAAGAATGGTTATATTCTTATAGGAAAGTCCCATCTTCCGTCCTATATTGGAACCGATGGCAGCACCTGTGTACACTATCGGCGCCTCGGCTCCGACAGAGCCTCCGAGCCCGATGGTAACGGAACTGGCAGCAATGGATGACCACATGTTGTGCGGCTTTATCCTGGATTCGTTCTTCGACACTGCGAGGAGAACTTTCGTGACTCCATGACCTATATTGTCTTTAACCGCATATCTTACGAAAAGCATGGACAAAAGCATGCCGATACCGGGATATATCAGATAAAGATAATTATAGTCGAATCCGCCGTCGAACCATGAAGTAAGCAGATGATGGATGAATTCGATCATCGACTTCAGAAGTACGGATGCCATGCCGCACAAGACGCCCACAACCAAAGAAAGGACCAGAACCTGATCCTTTTCAGACATCTTCCGCAACAAATGTCTGAAGAACGCGAATATTTGCCCCGTCCTCCTGTCTGTCTTCAAAATATCTGGCTTATGTGAATTTATATCGGCTGTTCCTGCTAGTCGAGATCGGAATCGGACACATCGTCATCGGCAGATGCATACTGTGCGATATTGTCATCCGGAAGATCTCCTCCGTCAGGACCGTTTTCTGATACTGAATCATCGTCGTCATCATCTCCGTCGAGCCACCTTTCGATATCTTCCGCATCGTCTGTCTTGACTTTGATTTTGACCAGATATATCGCAGAAGGTATTTCGATGGTAACGGCATAGAATGATGTGCCGTCCGGCTTGTCATATTTTATCAAATCTGGAAGATAATCCGAAAATCCCTTAGGATATTTCTCCGCAAAAGCTGCAGCCAACTCTTCCGACATGTTCTCATAGCTTACGACAGCTCTCTTCTTCTGACTGCTTTTTTCCATATATTCTTTCCTGAGTTTAATATTCCTTTTTCCGCTGCAATTATAGAACATTATTTCGGAATGGGAAAAATTTTTTTCACTTTTTTATAAAGAAAAAAGATTTCTGTTTTCTCTTGTTTTCTATGTCGCGCTCGACAAAAACTTTCTGCATCGTCCTCGGATCGATTCCCGTATAGAACATTACGGAAGATGTCGTCATCGGCGTAGGCGTAAAATCCTGGACCTGGTCAGTCCTGATGCCCTTCAACGCCGGGTTCTCGGAAAGGCGCTTCATCTCTGCCATGCCGCATCCCGGATGTCCCGAAATGAAATACGGTACAAGAAGGCAATGCTTGCCTGAGGCACGTACCAGCGAGTCGAATTCCCTGCGCAGTCCGACGAAAAGGCTGAACGGAGGTTTTGACATGAGTTTCAGCACTTTGTCTTCAGTATGTTCCGGGGCCACCTTCAGTATGCCGGACGTATGTTCGGTCACGAGTTCGGTAAAATACGGACGGGAAGTTTCATCCACGAACCCTTTTTCATCCAGAAAAAGATCATAGCGTATTCCGCTGCCGATGTAGAAATGCCTTATTCCCTTTATCCCGGATATCCTGGAATACAAAGCCAGAAGCCTGGCATGCGACCTGTCGAGATTCCTGCACGGAGTCGGAAACAGGCACGATTTCCTTCTGCAGGCTGCACAAATCTCCGGATTTCTGCCGCCCATCCCGTACATATTGGCCGTAGGACCTCCCACATCGGAAATATTGCCGGCAAAGCCCGGCAATGATTTCAGCCGCGCAATCTCGTCGGTTATGGATTTCTCCGAACGGGACTGGATGAACTTGCCCTGATGGGCTGCGATAGTGCAGAAATTGCATCCGCCGAAGCACCCACGGTGTGTATTTACAGAGAATTTTATCATCTCATACGCCGGAATATGCTTGCCTTTATATCTGGGATGCGGCAATTTCGTGAAAGGGAGATCCCAGAATGAATCCATTTCCTGCTCCGTGGCAGGAGGATAAGGAGGATTGACCCTGACATAACCGTCGGCGCACGGTTCTATTATGACTTGCGGCGACATCATGTTAGCCGCGGTTTCGATTACATGGAAGTTTTCAGCGAACGCCGACTTGTCTTCACGGCATTTTTCGAATGAATGCAGGTATATGGCATCTTTCAGCCTGCACTGGCCGGTCATGAAGAACGCAAGCTGGGGGATTTTCCTGATATCAGCCTCATTCCGTCCGGACTCCAGGGCTCTGGTCAGCTCCAGCATCGTCCGTTCACCCATACCGTATGACAGATAGTCCGCCCCGCTGGAAACGAGTATTGACGGCATCAGGGTATCTTTCCAGTAGTCATAATGTGTCAGACGGCGCAGAGATGCCTCTATTCCGCCTATTACCACAGGTATGTCCGGATACAGCCGTTTCAGTATTCCGGTATATACAGTCACGGCATAATCCGGCCGTGCGCCCGCCTTTCCCATGGGAGTATAAGCATCGTTGCTTCTCAGCCTTTTGGATGCCGTATAGTGATTCACCATGGAGTCCATAGCCCCTGAATTCACTCCAAAGTACAAGCGGGGTTTCCCTAGTTTCTTGAAATCCCGCAGGTCATCTCTCCAATTGGGCTGAGGAACCACGGCCACACGATAGCCGTATTTCTGCAAGTACCTTGCAATGACGGCTGTACCGAAAGACGGGTGGTCTATGAATGCGTCACCGGTAAAGATTATGACGTCAATATAGTCCCACCCCATCTTCTCGACCTCCCTGACGGACGTCGGTATCATGTATGATTCTGACATAAGGGAAATTACATCCTCTCAGGAAGCTTTATCCCAAGTATGTCCATGGCCTTGACCAGGACCTTTGCTACGGATGACAGAAGCAGAAGCCTGCACTGCAGGAGTTTTTCGTCTTCTTCCTTGAGAATTATGGTATCGTGATAATACTGGTTGAATTCTTTCGCCAGATCATAGGCATAATTCGCCACTATCGCAGGTGAATGGGCCTGTCCGGCTTCCGCGATCTTTCCCGGGAAGATATCCAGAAGCTTCACCAGACGTATCTCTTTCGGAGACAATTCCACGCCCTGAGGCAGAGCATCATAGCTTATATTCCGCCCGGATGCTTTTCTGAGAATGGATTTGATCCTGGCATGCGTGTACTGGATAAACGGTCCTGTATTGCCGTTGAAATCAATGGATTCCTTAGGGTCGAACAGCATCGTTTTCTTAGGATCCACCTTGATGATGAAGTACTTGAGGGCTCCGAGACTCAAAGTGCGGAACAGTTCGTCCTGCTCCTGTTCAGTCATATTGTCTATCTTGCCGAGTTCCAGCGAAGTTTCTCTGGCGGTATTGTACATCTTCTCCAGCAGGTCATCTGCGTCGACGACCGTACCTTCCCTGGATTTCATCTTGCCTTCGGGAAGTTCCACCATTCCATAGGAAAGATGATATATGCTGTCAGCCCAGTCGAAACCGAGTTTCTTGAGTATCAGTTTCAATACCTGGAAATGATAGTTCTGTTCGTTTCCGACTACGTAAATATGTTCATCGAGTCTGTATTCGCTGAAGCGCTGCTCCGCAGTACCGAGGTCCTGAGTAATATATACGGATGTCCCGTCACCCCTGAGCAGAAGTTTGCGATCCAGGCCGTCGGCTGTAAGGTCGCACCAAACGGAACCGTCCGCTTCCTTCTCGAAAATACCCATATCGAGGCCTTTCTGCACCAAAGCCTTTCCGAGAAGATATGTCTGGGACTCATAATACGTACGGTCGAATGAAATGCCGAGGTCCGAATAAGTCTTGTCGAAACCTGCATAAACCCATGAATTCATCTTCTTCCACAAGGCAACGACTTCACTGTCGCCCTGTTCCCATTTAAGAAGCATATTCTGGGCTTCCTTGAGGCTCGGTGCGTTTTTCTCCGCCTCTTCTTTCGACATGCCTCCGGCAGTCAGTTCCTCGACCTCCTGGCGGTAAATCTCGTTGAATCTGACATAATAGTCGCCTACAAGATGGTCTCCTTTCTTTCCTGAGGATTCCGGAGTCTCGCCGTTGCCGGTCTTGAGCCATGCAAGCATCGACTTGCATATATGGATACCGCGGTCATTCACGAGATTTACTTTCATGACCTTGTGCCCGTTCGCCTCCAGAAGCCTGGAAACGGACCATCCCAGAAGATTGTTCCTGATGTGCCCGAGATGGAGCGGCTTGTTCGTATTCGGTGAAGAAAATTCCACCATTATGGTCTTTCCGGTAGGAGGAAGCTGCCCGAAATCATCGGCGGCGGCGATGGAAGAAAACAGCCCGGCCCAATAACTGTTGGAAAATGAAAGATTCAGAAAACCTTTGACGGTATTGTATGCTGAAATTTCAGCGGTATTCTCTTTCAGCCAGTCGCCTATGGCATTCCCTGTGGCTTCGGGAGATAGTCTGGAAACCTTCAAAAGGGGAAACACTACAAGCGTGTAATCCCCTTCGAACTCTTTTCTTGTCACCTGGACCTGGAATGATGCATCAGGCAGGTCAGCCCCGTAGAGTGCCGAGACTGCGGCTTTTGCCTTTTCTATGATAAAAATGTCAGGACTCATATTCTGATATCGGTTCAACTGATAGGTTCAACATCAACCGAGATAACTTTTCAGGAGTTTGCTTCTTGAATTGCTTCTCAGTCTGCGTATGGCTTTTTCCTTGATCTGGCGGACACGCTCGCGGGTCAGACCGAAACGCTCCCCTATTTCTTCAAGAGTCATTTCCTGGCAGCCTATGCCGAAAAAAGACTTGACAATCTCGCGTTCACGCGGAGCAAGAGTCGACAGCGCCCTTTCTATTTCCTTATTCAGGGACTCGTTTACCAGGCCTTTGTCCGCACTCGGAGAATCATTGTTCACCAGAACATCCAGCAGACTGTTGTCTTCACCCTCGACGAAAGGAGCATCGACGGATACATGCCTTCCCGAAACGCGCAGCGTGTCTGCGATCTTGTCCTTCGGAACATCTATCATTTCCGAAAGTTCCTCGTTGGACGGCATCCTTTCGTTTTCCTGCTCGAATTTCGACAGAGCCTTGTTGATCTTGTTCAGGGAACCTACCTGGTTCAGCGGAAGCCTGACGATTCTGGACTGCTCGGCCAAAGCCTGCAATATCGACTGGCGGATCCACCATACCGCATAGGAAATGAATTTGAATCCCCTGGTTTCATCGAATTTCTCGGCGGCCTTGATAAGTCCCAGATTTCCTTCGTTTATCAGATCGGGAAGACTGAGTCCCTGATTCTGATATTGCTTGGCTACCGACACTACGAATCTCAGATTCGCTCTGGTAAGTTTTTCCAGAGCCGCCTGGTCACCCTTGCGGATGCGCTGCGCGAGCTCTACTTCATCTTCAACCGTTATGAGTTCCTCCCTGCCTATCTCCTGGAGATATTTGTCCAATGAAGCACTCTCGCGGTTCGTGATAGATTTTGTAATTTTCAGCTGTCTCATAATATACGTCTATCCGACGGATTTATCGTTTATAACAAAAATTCCGATGAAACTTTTGTCGAATAAATCCGCCGGATACGAAATCAGTTTCCGACAATATGTCCCTCTCCGGAGAATCTACTCGACTCCGAAGCCGAAATACGATGGCTTGCCATACGAAGTGACACCTTCTATATATACAGCCCTTTTCGACTTCCTGGCGATGTTCATCACATCCTGAGGCTTGCTTACCGGCTGGTCGTTGACATAGAGTATCACGAAGCCCTCGGACACTCCGGCGTCCATTATCTTTCCAGGTCCGACTTCCGTTATCTCAACGCCCCTGTCAAGTCCGAGCCTGTCAAGTTTTTCCCTGTCTGCTTCCTTCAGTTTCGCACCATAGAATGCCAGAGCGCCGTCTTCATCAACGGATCCGTTGGCTACCATAGTGCTCTTGAATTCGACATTGAGGACTTTTTCCTTGCCGTCCCTGATAACCGTCAGTTCAGCCTTGTCTCCCGGACGATAATTGTTTACCGCCTCCTGGACAGACGAAGCGTTCCGTACCTTTACGGAATCTACAGCTATCAGGACATCGCCGGTCTTTACACCTGCCTGGTCAGCGGCGCTTCCTTTCAAAACCTCAGTTATATATACGCCGTCAAATGAAGAAAGTTTCAAATCTTCCACAATTTCATCTGTCAGAGGCGTCATAGTTATTCCGAGAACAGCTCTCTTGACGCTTCCGAAATCGATGAGGTCTTCAGCGACTTTCTTCACCATATTGGAAGGAATGGCAAAGGAATATCCAGCATAGGATCCTGTCTGCGAAATTATGGCTGTATTAACCCCGACAAGGTTGCCTTTCTTGTCCACAAGGGCTCCGCCGCTGTTTCCCGGATTGACGGCGGCATCGGTCTGGATGAAAGACTCTATCTTGAATTCCCCTTTATAGTTAGGCATTGAGCGGCCCTTGGCGCTCACGATACCTGCCGTTATCGTAGAACGCAGATCATACGGGCTGCCGATGGCGAGCACCCATTCACCGAGCCTGAGCTTGTCAGAATCTCCGAAAGGTATGACAGGAAGGCCTTCGGCATCTATCTTTATAATGGCCACGTCAGTAGCGGGATCAGTACCGATCAGCTTGGCGTCGAATGTCTTGTTGTTGTTCAGCGTCACCTGGATTTCCGTCGCGCCTTCGACAACATGATTGTTCGTCACGATATACCCGTCCGGACGGATTATGACGCCGGACCCGCTGCCGACTTTTTCACGCTCCTGGGGAGCGCCGCCGTATCCGAAGAAAAAATCGAATATGGAATCCGGCACTCTGGCTACCAGATCCTTGGCCACTACCTTGACATATACTACGGCGTCCACGGCGGATTCAGCCGCATACGTGAAATCAGGATAATCAGACAATGACAAATTGACAGTCCTGTACTGGGCTCCGTCCGAAGTCACCACGGTCATCTTCTCTGAAGTGTCGGTGTTCTTCACCACTGCATAAGCTGTCAGCCCGCCGACAAGCGCAGACAGCAGAACGATTAAAATACCTTTTTTCATATTTCTGTGTTTAATTATTTTCACGGACCGGAGACCAAAAAATCAAATTATATGCCATATTAAACCAATTTTTTGTATATTTGCTTGATGTATCATCAGTCCGCGAGGCGGGATCCTCGAAGGACTGGTCGGAATTGATTATTAATAAATTTACTGTTATATGAAACTGGTTATTTCAAGTTCGGAACTATTGAAAGGAATCATGACCGTAGCAAAGGCCATCCCCGGGAAGTCGGCACTTCCCATTCTGGAGAATTTCCTTTTCGACCTGAAAGGCAATATTCTGGAAATCACGGCATCTGACTCTGAACTGACGATGAGGACAAGCATAGAAGTGGAAAACGCGGAAGAAGAAGGTCAGATAGCCATTCCGGCAAAACATCTCATGGATCTGCTGAAAGAACTTCCGGACCAGCCGCTCAGCATAAAGACAGTAAGCGAGACATCATTCGAATTCAGCTGGGCGAACGGTGCGTCTACCCTGCCATACTTTCCTGCAGGAGACTATCCGCCTTTCACCAATATGGAGGATAATGCCGTAACACTCGAATTTCCGGCCCAGAGCCTCGTGGAAGGCATTTCATCCACCATATATGCTACTGCCGACGATGAGATAAGGCCGACGATGAACGGTATTTTCTTCGACATCGACACGGAATCCACCACCCTGGTGGCATCAGATGCCCACAAGCTCATATGCTATACGACCAACGGCGTGAAAGCTTCGGAAAAGGCATCATTCATACTTCACAAGAAACCCGCAGCCATATTGCGCAGCATAATAGGGAAAAACACTGAAAAGGTGGATGTGGCTTTCGATTCCAAAAATGCGGTATTCAAGTTCGACAATACTGTCGTCGTGTGCAGGCTGGTGGTAGGCAAATATCCGAGATACAGGGACGTAATACCTCAGAACAACGGCAATATCCTGAAAATCGACAGGGTCCAGCTGCTGAATTCAGTCCGCAGGGTATCAGTATGCGCTAACAAAGGTTCCAACCATATCAAGTTCAATCTGAGCACCGGCTCTCTGGAAATCACTGCACAGGATCTCGGTTTCTCTCTAGCCGCGTATGAAAAGCTGCCGTGCGAATATGAGGGCGATGACCTCAGTATCGGATTCAAATCCACGTTCATGATTGAAATTCTCAGCAATATTGACTGCAACGAAATAGTCCTGAAATTTGCTGACGGAACCAGACCGGCAGTCATAATTCCTTCCGAAGAAGAGGAGGAAAGCGAGAAAATATGTGGAATCCTCATGCCTAGCATAGCCTGACAGATATGGAACTGAATCTGGAAAAGCCGATACTGTTCTTCGACATCGAAAGTACCGGTCTCAATATCGCGTCCGACTCCATAATCGAACTCAGTTTCGTCAAAATACTTCCCGGAAATGAAGTACGTGTGAAGACCTGGAGGGTAAAGCCATGGGACTATGCCGCAAACTGCCAGAAAAAGATCAATCCGAGTGCCATGGAGGTACATAAGATAAGCGATGAGGATCTGGTAGGGGAAAAGACATTCCTTGAAATAGTGGATGAGGTCCAGGACTGGCTGGACGGATGTGATCTGGCAGGGTTCAATTCAAACAAGTTCGACCTGCCGATGCTCGCCGAAGAACTGGAAAGAGTCAGAAAATTCAGGAACAAGGCTGTCAGAATAGACCTGCACAAGATGAGAATGGTAGATGTGCAGAACATATACCACCAGCTCGAACCTCGTAATCTCAAGGCCGCCTACAAATTCTACTGCGGAAAAGAACTCGAAAACGCACATGCGGCGGAAGCGGATACGATGGCTACATACGAAGTCCTCAAGGCCCAGCTCGACAAATATCCTGAACAGCTGAGAAACGATGTAGGCTTTCTGGCGAATTTTTCAGAAAGACAGAAAATCGTGGACTACGCCGGCCGGCTGGTTTATAACGACAAGAAAGAAGTAATCATCAACTTCGGCAAGCATCGTGGAAAGACGGCCCGTGAAGTATACGAGACTGAACCGTCCTACTACAGCTGGGTGGAAAACGGAGAATTCACGCTGGACACAAAACAGCAGTTTGTCCAGCTCCGCCGTCAGTTCGAAGCAGAGAAACAGGAAGCCAGAAAAGCTGCCATGAAAAAACTGACAGACAAGGAGCTGGAAAAATCCATCGGTTCTCTGGCAGAAAAATGGGGCAACGGAAAACTGTTCTGATGAATATTACAGTCAAGATATTCGGCCGCGACTGCTATATATGCAGGCCGGACACTACATGGGAGAGGGAAAACAGGGATTTCTACTCTCCCGAATTTATTAATAGCCTGTGGTACACGCCGGTAGTTTTTGCCAGGATATCGAAAGCAGGCAAATATATCGCCGAAAAATTTGCCGCGAGATATTATGACGGAATGAATTTCGGCATTCTCCTGTATCCGGGAGGCATGCTAGGCGAATCGGGAAACGCAGGCCTGGCCAGAGCATCGGTACTCGACCATACGTCGGTACTCCCCTTCCCCCTGTATCTCCCTGAAGTGATGTCCGCTTCAGGAAACGAATTTTTTCTGAAGAAAGGCTCCTCCATAATTTTTTCTGCCGATACCGGCAATGAGGATATGATAAGACTGACGGAAAGCAGTATTTCAGGCGCTTCAAAATACGTCAGCCAGAGAATCGGGGACCTGGTCGCAATAGAACTGGCTGCACCGGAAGAAATATTGGGAGATAATGAAAAAAGAGCCGAAATCAGTGCACATTTCTGCGGAAATGAACTGTTCAGGCTCTCTCTGATCAAGTGAGCCACTCACGGGGATCGAACCCGCGACCTACGCGTTACGAATGCGTTGCTCTACCATCTGAGCTAAAGTGGCTT
>CALUSC010000033.1 GCA_944323345.1 uncultured Bacteroidales bacterium
TTGAACCCAATCCTAACTTCTTACTACAGAAGTATTTATCAAGCGACCAATCTGGGCGCACTTGCGTAAATCTGCGTTGTGGTAATGTTCGTATGTCCGAGAATTTTGCTCACACTCTCTATCGGCATACCATAGTTCAAGGCTAACACTGCGAATGTATGCCTACTCAGGTGGAACGAAGTTCGCTTCTCAATACCGCACATTTTGGCTACCTCCTTGATGCGTTTGTTTATATTGTCGTGGCTGCCGATGTTGAAAAGATTGTTGCTTATTCTGTATGGCTCGTATCGCTTGATAATCTGCATAGGAATATCCATCAATTTGATTTGGAACGGTACACCAGTCTTTTGTCGCTTTGATACAATCCAAGGCGAACCACCCAACATTGTGATATTCTCCGTTGTCAAATTCTTAATGTCAATGAATGATATACCCGTCCAACAACCGAACACGAATAAATCCCTTGCCAACTCGTTTGGCAAAGGCTTCGTTCTCCTTGTCGAATGCTCGGAGCAGGGTTTCATACTCCGTTCCGATACCTTGATAGGCATTGCGCACCATTTCGGCAGTTACGAACGCTTCTCTATCTGAAATGCGTTGGTAGTGTTTGATGATTTGAGCCTTGATGTTATCCAAAGCCAAATTGATGTCTCTGGATTCCTTACTCTTGCCTTTTGCCCGATTGCCTTTCACATCCCATAGGTCTTTGTGGATGCTTTGCTTGCAACTGAATTGAGCCACAGAACCGTTGATTGTTACTCGTCCCATAATAGGAACAATACCGTTTTTCTCTTTGCTTCCGTTCACATAGAACAGCACCTTAAATGTACTTCGCATAATCTAATCTTTTTTTGGTTACAAAATTAGTTATCAGCGAGTTATACATTGATATGCAAACTAATGCAGAACGATGAAACGTGACGACACAAAGAAAAACTTTACTGCATTATCGGGTAATGACTTGGCAACCGTACACCTTCATTACCTTTCATTTTCTTGCTTTATTGCTCTTGTTACCTTTTCCGAAGTTTGCGGTGTAATGCGTTATCGGTCAGTGATAAACGCACTTTTTCACTTTTTTTGCTCCGAGAACCGTAATTTTTTCACAAAAATGTCCGATTGTTATAAAAATGACTCCTGCCTTTGATTATGAACAGAGGCAGGAGTCGTCTTATGGATATTTCTGTCATCCTCAGTTATTCTCCGGATCGAACGGCTTGCCGTTGTCCCTGTCGGATTCCAGATTCCTTATGCGTCTTTGGGCTTCATCAGGATCGAGTGTCCCGTGTCTGGCCTGATCCCTGTAGATATTTATCTTCGCATTGTACTTCTCGGTTTCTGACATGCCCTTTAATGAAGACTGTGCCGCCTGATACATGGATGACGGTGCCGTTTTCACTAACCCCATCAGCAGGAAGACGCCGACTATCATGGCTATCAACAGCCCTATGGATATGGCTGACATGCATACGAATCCGGTGATGGAAATCCAGTAGACTATCAGAGGTATGAAAATTATTTTTCTGCCGGTCTTCACCTGCCGGATGTATGATATCGGTATGGCCAGGATTTCGATTATCTGACCTGCAGCCGCACAGAGCACTACGACTTCAGGCTCGGTATAGCTGCTTCCGACGAAACACAGGAATGCATACATGCCGTACATGATCAGCGAGATGAAAATTCCTACTATTGTCGGTACTTGCGGACATTCGAAATTCAGTTTTTCTCCAAGAGCGCCGAGGTAGGCGAAGATGCCGAATCCGTGGACGGCGGTTACTGCCAGCATCATGATGAAATTCCACAGGGCGGCATCTCCTCCTCTTTCACCGAGGAACCATGCCACATCTTCGAATCCTAATGAAAGGAAGTACCACAGTTCGGATGCTCCGAGCAGGACCAACAGCAGGCCGAGCGTATTTCTGAACCATCGTTTTTCTATAATTTCCGTCTTCAGGGCGCTCCATAGTTCCAGAATGCCTGTGGCAATGGCCAGGACTATGATTATCCACACTCCCATAAGTCCGGCTTTCCATCCGTTGAAGAGCTTGTAGTCGGGAGTCTCGGCCAATAGGGCCAGTTCGTCCGCCACTTCTTCCGAGTCAGGACCGAATATGTCGGCTATCTGATATACATACAGTTTCCTGAGTTCTGAAGTTTCTATGTATGCGGTGCTATCCTTGTATGGGATGATGGAATATTCACGGTTATATTGCCTTACGCCTGATATGAACTGCCCCTGTTCCAGTGCCTCATCGATGGCCTTTCCATATGATTCGAGGCTCGTCCGTATGATGTTGTCCTTATATCTGACGCGGTAAGTCCCGCCCTTTGGGAAGACTCTTTGGGGATACATCGTCAGCGGTTTGTGTTCTGTCTTGTATTGGCTGAATTTCCGGCTGTCCATTTCCAGAAAGTCAGTACTGATATAGCGTTTTTCCCCGTTGACGAGGATTTCGGCGACATGCTCCCTGACGTCAGGGTCGAGAACAGTTACCATGCTGCCTGCGGCCAGGAAGGTGCAGCAGGTGTTCGTCCGCTCAGGAGTGTCGTGCATGTCAGCTGGTTTCGTGATAATTCCTACCGGATGTCCGTCACCGTCCAATGCCGTTATCCCGTCGGATGCAGTCTGTCCGGAAAGTATGTCGTCGCCTGTCCACAACAATCCGCCTGGGAATGTGTGTGAATCGGATTGGATATATCCGATGGTACCGTGGCGGCGCTGGACCTTTATCCATCCGTTACCGATGGTGTTGTCGAGGACGAAAAGATTTTCTTCCGGGAAGAGTGTGGCGTTTCGCCTTGAAGATTCGTCCGGCTTGACGTACATCTTCTGTTCCATGGTTACGGTAGTGACCGGAAGGTCTGTTACGACGGCTGAGGTGGCTGACAATGTCAGCAGAAGACCTGCAAAAAGCAAAATGATTTTACGCATGGCAGTTTCCTGTGTATTTTAGTGTTTGTTTTCGGTTTTGTTTTCCGTGGCAATCGTTTTTCAAATATACGCAGAAACTGAGAGCAAAGGAAATAAACTTGTTCAATTTCAAGTTCAGACCGATGCGCAGGCGGTGGTAACCTGTTGCGACCAGTAACGTTTTGCGGGGTTTTCGTTACAGGTCGAAAAGGGGGTCAGCGAGAGATGAAGGACTAATGCCAAAAGGAACGGAAAATGGTGTTAGTCGCGCAGGATAATGTAGACTCCCGTGATAGCAAATGCATTTGAACGAGACAAAAAAACCGCCCCAGAATGAACTGGAGCGGCAAGAAATCTGTATAATAATGCTATTTATAAGTAATATCAAAAGACTGTATACCTACTTGATTTGAAGGACTGCTAAATTTAACTTGTATAGCATTAACGCCCTCAGGAAGTCCTGAAACAGTTAATTTGAAATCATCTGATGTGGTTACCGGGTCTGAAGAAAATGATGTGCCGCCATCAGTACTTGTATACAATGATGCTGTTTGCTTTTTCGTTCCCCATTGCAAGAGATTTACAGTGACTGCTGATAAAGTCGCCGAGCCATTCATCTTTAAAACAACAGATTTCCCTTTTGTTACAGGACAAGTATCTATTGTATTTCCGGAATTCTGTTTATCGGCAGACTCGAATTCAACAGTAGCAATGTCAAAATTGACAGTATGTTCCTCGTATGATGATGTCCAACTCTCAGCTCCATCAAATTCCCAATTAAGGAAAGAAAGGGTTTCTGTCATCACAGTCTGAGACGCAGAACGGTGAGTCAGAGTTACTGTTTTTTCACCGGACTCGCTGGTTACAGTAAATGTTACCTCGACAGCATCTTCTCCTTCATTTGCCGGATATGATACTTCAATAGTGGCATCGCTATCCCCAGAGGCAGGTGAAACCGTATATGCAGGATTGCTCGATGCAATAGTCCAGCTTTCGTTCGATTTTATCTCAAAAGTAGTAGTCCCGGCTTCAGAAGATACTCCGAGAGAAGACGGAGTCACATCGCAATACGGAGCTGCAATATGGCTGATATAATATGCATTCATCACTTGAATAGTGGAATTGTATTCTCCTCTTGTGCCGCAGATGGTTATTGCATCGCCAGCTTTTATACCTAAATTCACAAGTACATTTTTGTCTCCAGCCCCTTTAGCGGAAGAAATACCATATACGTACACTGAGCCTGTTTCATCGACAAGGTCAAAATTTCCGTGATAGTCGCTTGAGATATTTGAAACCGTTCCAGTCAGTTCGTAATAGGTGTTTTCATTGACCTCCTTAGCGAGGAATTCAGCGACTGTAAGCTTTTCGATCGTTTGCTTAGGATCAGAAAAGTCGAATTCTGCTGTATTGACTGTTCCTGCATCGAAGTTGAGAGCCTGCTCGTAACTTCTCTCATCAGTTACAGAGCCCTTGTCAGTCTCGACAGATATAGTCAGATGAGACCCTACAGGGACACTGAACTGATTTGCTGACACCCAGAAAGTCCCTGTCTCGCCTGTTTCCATTGTCACACCTGTTACGCCGAGAGTCGTGCTGCTGAAAGTGTAGCTATCTCCACTTGACTCTACTGAACCGTCTTTCAGATTTATATAGAAAGTACCGCTCAGAAGCTGGCCTTGAGCATCTGTAGAAACGGTGATGCTGCGGACAGTTATCGGTTCGGTATGATTGTTAGTTACGGCTATTTTCAACAGAGCTGTAAGCTGATGCATCTGGATGGATGGAGTTTCTGTGAGGTCTGCTTCTGTATATCCGTACATCACGCCTTTTATATGAGATGTGCTGTTAATGGCGTTCTGAGACGAAGCTTCCTGACTTGGAATGTTTATGTAAAGGTTCTCTCCTTTTGTGTTTTTGGCGAGACCTGTTTCATTGTCAATTGAAGCGATGTTATTATTGTACGGATAAAGCGCATGGAACGTATTCGTCCCGTCAGCTAAAGTAACATTAGTAGCTTCAAACGTGTTCTCACCGTCTATTTTTGTAAATGTATACGCAGAAGCAGAGTTTATAACTACAGATAGTTTGTCATTATTTTCCCATGCAACAGTCTTGTCGTTTTCATTGAAAATAGTCTTTGTCTCAGGAAGCTCAGCAGAAATTTTGAAAGATTCTCCTGATACTGAAGTATTCTCGTCAAGATCCTTAACCTGACAGCTCACAGCCACTGCTGCGATAGCCATAGCAGAAAATATAATCTTTTTCATTGTGAGTCCTCCATTAGAAAGTTATACCTTCTTCGTAGTTGTCAATACCGAATGTAACCGTGCTGGCAGCGAAGCCTTGTTCCACGGAAATTTCCGTGCACACCAATTCTGGAGCCACATAAGGTGTTTCTCCGTTGAAAATTTTCTTTTTCATAATAGCTGTTGTTAATGTTGACAATTAGGAACATTGCCGGAAATTCCGGCAATAATGGTTTCATAATAAGAGTATTGATGCCCTCTGAAGCCTCGGGGACGGATTCGGTGGAGATATTAATATTATTTAGGAAAATTTAACAGAATAATTATTGTTTATTACGAATAAACCCTGTACCTTTGAAAATCTGCTTAAGATAAGGCTATAATAATTACAATTATAAATTGTCAACATTAACAACAATTATCTTATATCTTATGAAACAAAATGTTTATGACAAAGCCTCGAATTATGAGGCTCCTGAAATTTCTGCCACGGAAGTCTCTGTGGAGAATGGGTTTGCCGCATCTCCGGAAACCATGTCGCTCGATGCTCCTGACTATTTGGATGGAGTGACTCTCTGATTGTTTTAAGAATTGAATGGAAAGGAGAAACATTATGAAAAAGTTTATATTTTCATTGGCAGCATTCGCTGCAATGGCTACGGCTTGCCAGGTCGAGGATATCAACGAAACTGCGACTCCTGCAGGCGAGACTTTTACGATAACTGCGGATATTGCGGCTACGAAGACTTCGCTTACTGTCGGTGAAGACGGGTATAAAGTGGACTGGGAGGCCGATGATGCTCTGTCGGTGGTCGCCAAGTATGCTGACGGGAGTTATGCAGGATACGAGTTCACGAAAGGCGAGGGCAATACTTTCAGCGGTGAAGTGAATAATGCTGCGAATATTGAAGAAGTATACGTATTATACCCGTATGATAGCTACCAGAAATCAATTAATGAACAGTATGGAACTTTGAATGGTTATATCGGTATCGGAGAGAAACTTTCTCAGAGCGGAGTAGATAATACCGAACATATCGATGGGAATTTATATGGATATTCGACAGTGACGGAAGGTACTGCAAAAGTCGATATGAAGCATGCCACTACTCTGTTTGAAATAATTCTTACCAATAATTCGGGAGCCGATATGGAAATAGCCAATATATCACTTTCTGACAGTAAGGGCTCTAAATTAACCGGTAAATTTTATATCAATCCAGTAAGTGGGGAATTGCAGGCTGCAGGCAGTGCTATTTCCAGCGCATCACTGGCCACGGTCAATGCCACTTTGGAAAATGGGGTTACGCGTAAATTCTATATCACTACTGCTCCTTTCGAACTTGCAGCAGATGAAAATATTACAATAAATGTAACTGCTTCAGACGGGGCAACTGCTTCGGTCGTAAAAACAATTCCTGATGCCGAGCACGGAAAATTTGTCGCCGGTACAGTAAATCATATCAATGTAACCCTCGACGAAGTTCAGGAAGCCGAGAAAATCGAACCGGGCGAGTATCTGATAGCCGCAAAAACGACCAATGGCTATTGGTCTGTAATGACATCCACTACAGGTAGTAATTATTTTGAAGCAGAGAATGTACAGACTGTCACAGTTCCTGTTTCAGAAATACAATGTTCGGATTTTTATAATGTCGCTTACGTAGACTCTTATGTCTGGACTATTTCTGAAGTTGAGGGCGGATACGCTATTCATAATTCTAACGGATATATCATGATAGAAGATAGTAACGCCAAGTATAGCGATACATCTGTTGCCCTGCGTATTGAAAAAAATGATGATGGTACATATTATATCAAGCAGTCGGTAAATAGTAATAGAAGTTTGAATTATAACTATAATAGCGGAAGTTCAAGGTTTAAACCGTATAATATTTCTGATAGTCAATATCCGGCGCCTGTTTTAATTCCATGGGAAGAAAATACTGCACCATCTATAATTGTTATCGGGGATGCAAGTAAAACAGTTAATTATGTCGAAGAAAGTGTAACTTTTGAGTATACGACAAATAATATAGATGGTGAAATATCCATAACTAAGACATCTGACCCGGATAATATTATTTCTTCTTTCTCATCAAATAACGGGGTTATATCAGTGATATTAATTCCTAATACAGAAGTGAAAGAGAAAGAAGCGGTCATAACTCTTTCTTACACTGGCACAGAATCAGTCGTTTTAACTATACGTCAAGATGCTGCACCGGCTGCTGATGCAAAATATTATGTAAGAATTACAGAGTCGCAATCTGACTGGAGCGGACAGTATCTGATAGTTAATGAAGAAAAGTCTGTTGTTCTCAATGGATCATTGGAGAAAATTGATGCAGCTGGCAATTATGTTGAGGTTTCTATTATAGATAACGCTATTTTAAGTACTTCAGAAATTGACGGCTTGTCATTTACAATAGATCCGATTACTGACGGATATTCTGTTAAAAGTGCTTCTGGATATTATATCTACAATGTCTTAAGCGGTGAACCGAAAAATGCTTTGAAATCTTCAAAAACAGATACTGGCTTGAATACAATTAGTTTGAATTCTGATGGTTCTTGTAACATAACTAGCGGAAGTACAAACTTGCAATTTTATATTCAAGGCGACGCTTCGCGTTTTAGGTATTATAAAACTAGCCAAGAGCCTATCCATTTGTATAAACTTCAGCAGAATTAGGTCCTAATTTATATTTATCTTACCGCTCCAGTTCATTCTGGGGCGGTTTTTTTGTTTCGTTCAAATGCATTTGTTATCGTGGGTTATCCTGCGCGACTAACACCATTTTTCGCTTCTTTTGGCGTTAGTCCAGCATCTCTCGCTGACCCCCTTTTCGACCTGTAACGAAAACCCCGCAAAACGTAATAGGTCGCAGTGAGCTGCCACAAAAAAACTATCGCCTGAAAGTCTCGTCCAGATAAGAGACACCGCCGCACACGGCCATCGTAATAGCTTGAGACTCATGAGAAAGAGTCGCGAAAATAATTCCCATCTCGAAAGGAATGCCATAAATCGTCGACAACGCCAGCGACACTATGAAATGGAAAGCCCCGAAGCCGCCAGGCACAGGCACCAGCCACCCGAAACTCCCAGCCACCATAAGGAACAACGCATCGACAGCCCCCAGCCCGTCCAGCCCCGGCATCGCATTCATCGTAGAAGCGCTCATCAGCCAGTACATCAGCCAGATTATCAGAGTATAAAGAAAAAATTTCCACTTTCCCTTCATCCTGACGCACGAAAACACCCCCTGCAGCAGTCCCTTGAACACATTAGCCGCAGCCCTCGAAAAAGAATACCTGTTTCTCGTGGCATAAATCACATAAACCGCTGCTATACAAGCCGCTGCCACTCCGGCGATCACCCACCACAGGCTGAAATTCATGCTCTCCTCGAACGGCCGCCACATCTTCTCCACGAAAAAAGCCCCGAACTCCTGCCACTTGAAAACCAGCAACGCCAGCAGGAAAATGCACATCGTCACCATATCCCAGCTCCGTTCCAGCACGACAGTCCCCAGCACCTTGTCATAAGACGCCATTTTCCTCACCGGGAAATCATTTTTATTGCCCGTTTCGGGCAATGAATTTTTGGTGATGAATCCGCATCTGACAAATTCTCCGATGCGCGGAAATACGAAATTGGCAATATATCCGATATTTACGGCATTGAAAGCCGTCCGGCGGCTGATGCTCCCGTCGATGGGGAGCAATATTTCTCTCCAGCGCAGTCCGCGGAACCAGAAAGCCGCTATGCCTGCCGCCATCGAGACCGCTATGTAACCCCACCGGCAGGATTTAAGTCCTGTAAGGAAATCATCCCATTTCACTCCTCTGAAAGTAAAATAAAGGAGGAAACAGGCTACTGCTGCCGACAGCAGGTATTTTATGATATTTTTTCCGTAGTCTTTCTTGGCCGTCATTATCGGTGGCTCTTCTGATAAGAAGCGCAAATTTATCTAAAAAAACGTAAATACGAATAGATTTCGGATATCACTTTTTTGTATTATCTTTGTTCCTCTTTGACTTGCAACATAAATTTGTTCCGATGAAATCTATTTTAGGCATGGGCAATGCCCTTACTGATATCCTTGCAGTCCTCCAGGACGATTCTCTTCTGAAACAGTTTCATCTGCCGAAAGGCAGCATGCAGCATGTGGACATGACCACTGGAGACCGTATCTGGCAGACTCTTAAACCTATGGGTGTCCAGTATGTCGCAGGCGGCTCTGCAGCGAACACTATCACCGGTACGGCCATATTCGGGATGGAGTCGGGTTTTATCGGAAAAATAGGGGATGACGAGCTCGGTCACCTTTACAAAAGCGACCAGGAACAGTACGGGATAAAATCCACCCTGCTGAAAGGCGTGAATTCATCCGGTCGGGCAATGGTATTCATTACTGCGCCGAATGCGGAAAGGACTTTCGCCGTTTATCTCGGTGCGGCGCTCGAACTTGTTCCGGAAGATCTGAAACCGGAGTTTTTCGAAGGGTATGATTATTTCCATATCGAAGGATATCTGGTCCAGAACCAGAGCCTTATAAGAAAGGCCGTCGAGCTGGCAAAGGAGGCAGGCTGCATCATTTCCCTGGATATGGCCTCCTATAACGTCGTAGAGTCGAACGAAGCCTTCCTGCACGACATCGTCGACCATTATGTCGATATCGTATTTGCGAACGAGTCGGAAGCGAGGGCATTCACGAGGCTTGCTCCGAAAGAGGCTCTGGACGAGATCTCCAGACATTGCTCTATAGCGGTTGTGAAAGTGGGGAAAGACGGTTCGATGGTCCGCAGCGGAGATGAATACCATTATATAGAAGCATGGCCGGCAAATACCATAGACGCGACCGGAGCAGGGGACACTTATGCTGCGGGATTCCTTTATGCGCATTCACTGGGCATGCCTCTGAGAGTCTGCGGGGAGATAGGTTCCATAATTGCAGCAAAGGTCGTGGAAGTGATCGGTACCAAAATAGATATCCCGCGCTGGAAGGACGCCAAGAGCGAGATTCGGGCTCTGATTGCCGCTAATTCTTCAAATACCAGATAGACAGATGGCTTTTTTCCTGACAGAACTGTTGCGCAGAGTGGAGCTGAAGAAACATTCTTCTGCCGTTGCGACCGGATTCATTCCGCTGAAAGACATTCGTACAGCTTTGGTCATACTGGATGGTACAGACCCCAGGTGCCTTGCCTGCAGGGACGCGATGGATGCGTTTCTGCGTGGCTACAAAATCGCTCCTTCATTCATTTTCATCGATTTACGCAAACGGAAAAAAGGTGTGACGGTCTATGCGTCCGGCGACGGACTTATATCCCGCAGGTACGTGAATTTTTTCGGTATGCCCAGGATGAAGAAAAAGGGACATCTTTTCTCTTCGGACTTCGATCTTCTCATAAATCTCAGAGACAGCGATGATTATACCGGGAATTTCATTTCTGCGGCTGCCAGAGCCAGGTTCAAGATAGGCACAAGAGCCTATCCGGGCAATCCTTTCGATCTCACTGTCACGGCAGGGGATTATGATTTGCCCGGCGAAGATGCTCCGGATGACGGACTTGTACATGAAAATCATATAGACGAAAAAATAGAAGCAATCTGTAATTTCTTAAAACAAATTGTGTGATGAAAAATTTTCTGAGTTACCTTTTCGTAACTGTCAAAGGCATCTGCATGGGTGCCGCAGATGTTATCCCCGGAGTGTCGGGAGGCACGATAGCATTCATGACGGGGATTTATGAAGAGCTTGTAGGCTCCATCAATTCCATAAACGGAACCGCGGTAAAGCTGCTTTTCACTGGAAAATTCGCTGCTTTCTGGAAGCATATTAACGGAAATTTCCTGCTTTCGCTGATAGCAGGTATAATGATAAGCATACTTTCCCTTGCCAAGCTGATGCAGTATCTGCTGAATTATCAGCCAGTCCAGACATGGGCTTTCTTCTTCGGACTTATCGTGGCTTCTTCCATATTCATTCTCAGAGGTATCAAGAAATGGAAAGTGAAGGATTTCATCATGCTCGTGTTCGGCATTGTCCTCGGAGTGGTGGTATGTACATTGTCTCCTACAGAGACGCCTGACGGACTGTGGTTTATCTTCCTTTGCGGAGCGATAGCCATCTGCGCTATGATTCTTCCGGGTATTTCAGGCAGTTTCATATTGCTTGTTCTCGGAAAGTACGAGTACATGATGAGTACTTTGGCCGATATTATTTCCGGTACCGGGAACTGGCTGGATTTCGTGACGGTCGTAGTTTTCATCATAGGTGCCGCCACGGGTATAATCGCCTTTTCCAAATTCCTCCATTGGCTGCTGCAGCATTATCACAGGGAGACTCTGCTGGTGATGGCCGGTTTTATCATCGGTTCTCTGGTGAAAGTATGGCCGTGGAGCGACAAGGCTACGGTCGTCATGTCCCAATTCCCTGAGCTGATGGAACTTAACGAGACCGGCGGACTGACTCCGTCTCTGGTAGAACAGCATTTCGCCATGGTGGACATGCATGTGGGCGGTGCCGTCGCTTTTGCCCTTGTGGGCTTCGTGCTGGTAGTCGGCATCGAGCTTGCTACAGTCTTCATCTCAAAGCACAGGAAGACTTCGGAAAAATAAATTGTCAGTTGAGGCTGACCCAAAATAGCAATAAACAAAAAGAGGTCGGATTTAATGTCCGGCCTCTCTTCTTTGTATTGGTTTGATATTGTTCCGGCAGATTTTAAATCTGTCGGAACAATGTCAATGTTTCTGTTAAAGATTGCTCATCGCCTTCTGGTACTCTTCCATAGGTGCTACCAGGATTTCCTGGAATTCCTTCTGGCCGGTACCTGCCGGGATGGCATGTCCGCAGATGACGTTCTCCTTCAGACCTTCGAGGGTATCTACGCGGCCTCTGATAGCTGCCTCACTGAGTACCTTCGTAGTCTCCTGGAATGATGCGGCCGAGATGAAGCTGTTGGTCTTCAATGCCGCACGTGTGATTCCCTGGAGTATCTGGCTTCCTGTAGCAGGTTTTGCCTCGCGGAGTACCATCATTTTCAGGCCCTGTCTTTCGAGTGAAGAGTTCTCGCTCCTCATCTCACGGGCGGAGATGATTTCACCTACAGAGTATTTCTCCGAATCTCCGGCATCGGTGATGATGAACTTGCCGTAGATGTTGTCGTTGGTATCCATGAATACCCACTTGTCTACGAGTTCTTCCGGCAGGAAGTCCGTGTCGCCCGGATCGTTGATCTGAACTTTCCTCATCATCTGCCTTACGATGATCTCGAAATGCTTGTCGTTGATTTTCACACCCTGGAGACGGTAAACCTCCTGGATTTCATTGACAATGTATTCCTGAACCTTGATAGGTCCGAGAATGTCGAGGATATCGGTAGGGGAGACTGCACCGTCGGAAAGCCTCATGCCGGCTTTCACGTAGTCGTTCTCCTGTACAAGTATCTGCTTGGTAAGAGGTACGAGGTATCTCTTTTCCTGGCCTGACTTGTTCTTGATGATGATTTCCCTGTTTCCTCTCTTGATCTTGCCCATGATGACTTCTCCGTTGATTTCGGATACGATGGCAGGATTTGAAGGGTTGCGGGCTTCGAAGAGTTCGGTAACCCTCGGAAGACCTCCCGTGATATCGCTTGATTTACCGATGGCGCGAGGGATCTTGATGATGATGTCACCGATCTTCAGGTCATCTCCGTCGTTCACCATGACATGTGCGCCGACAGGAAGGTTGTACTGCTTCTTGCTTTCGCCGTTTTCGTCGATGATGTTGATGGTCGGGTTCTTCGATTTGTCTCGCGACTCGATGATGACCTTGTCCCTGTTCAGAGAGTATTCATCCGCTACTTCCTCACGGTATGTCACGCCGTCTATCATGCTGTCGAAGCGGGCCTTACCGGCAGCCTCGATGATGGTTATGGCGTTATATGCATCCCATTCGCAGATGAGGTCGCCTTTCTTCACGGCCTCGCCGTCCTTCTTGTAAAGGATGGAACCGTAAGGTACGTCGTACTGCGAGTATGTGATTCCGGTATTCTCGTCTATGATGCGGACTTCAGTGGTACGGCTGACCACGACATCCTGTACGGAACCGTCGTCGGTGATCCTCTGTATGGTCCTGAGCTCTTCATATTCGAGTTTTCCTTCATATTTGGATGTAATCGAACTTTCCGAAGCCGTGCTCGATGCAGTACCTCCGACGTGGAATGTACGGAGTGTAAGCTGGGTACCAGGCTCTCCGATGGACTGTGCGGCGATGACTCCCACGACTTCGCCTTTCTCCACCATTCTTCCGGACGCCAGATTCCTTCCGTAGCACTTTGCGCAGACACCCTTGCGTGATTCGCAGGTAAGCACGGAACGTATCTCCACCTGTTCGATAGGTAGGGATTCGATCTTCGCTGCAATGTCTTCGGTGATTTCCTCTCCTGCAGGCAGGATAAGTTCTCCTGTGAGCGGGTTGAAGATATCGTGTACGGATGTTCTTCCCAGGATTCTCTCGCCGAGAGATTCCACGATTTCATCCTTGCTCTTGATGGCGGTAGCTATCAGGCCCCTGAGCGTGCCGCAGTCTTCTTCGTTGATGATGACATCATGCGATACGTCGACCAGACGGCGTGTCAGGTATCCGGCATCCGCAGTTTTCAATGCTGTATCGGCAAGACCCTTGCGCGCTCCGTGGGTAGAGATGAAGTATTCGAGCACTGTCATTCCTTCCTTCAGGTTGGAGATGATAGGGTTCTCGATGATTTCCGCACCCTGTGCACCGGATTTCTGAGGCTTGGCCATAAGTCCTCGCATACCGCAGAGCTGTTTGATCTGCTGTGTCGAACCACGGGCTCCGGAATCCAGCATCATGTATACAGGGTTGAAGCCCTGCTGGTCCGTGGAAATCTGTTTCTCCACGATTCCGGTGATCTTGTTGTCGATCGATGTCCAGAGGTCGATGACCTTGTTGTAACGTTCGTTGTTGGTGATGAAACCCATCGAGAAATTGTTCTTGATGGACTCCACGGTCTTGTATCCGTTCTCGATGAGAGACTCTTTCTCCTCAGGGATGATGACGTCTCCGAGGTTGAATGAAAGACCGCCCTTGAACGCCATCGTATATCCGAGGTTCTTGATGTCATCGAGGAATTGCGCGGTACGCGCAATGCCGGTGTTCTTGATGACCACTGAAATGATTTTCCTCAGAGATTTCTTTCCGAGGATTTCATTTATGTATGGAACCTCTTCAGGTACGAGCTGGTTCACGATGATCCTTCCCGGAGTCGTGTTCACCATCTGGTAGCCTTCGGCAGGGTTCTGCTTGTTCTTCGGAAGCCTTACATTGATCGAAGCGTGGATATCGATAGCCTTTTCGTTCAGGGCGATGATGACTTCTTCCGGTCCGTAGAAATTCATGCCTTCACCCTTGGCTCCTGCACGCGGTTTCGAAATGTAGTAAAGTCCGAGCACCATGTCCTGTGACGGAACGGTGATAGGGGTACCGTTCGCCGGATTCAGGATATTGTGTGAACCGAGCATGAGCAGCTGTGCTTCCAGGATGGCAGCATTTCCGAGCGGAAGATGTACGGCCATCTGGTCTCCGTCGAAGTCGGCGTTGAATGCGGTACATGCAAGCGGATGCAGCTGGATGGCCTTTCCTTCTATCATCTTAGGCTGGAACGCCTGGATACCGAGCCTGTGAAGAGTAGGTGCACGGTTCAGAAGTACCGGATGTCCCTTCATCACATTTTCGAGGATATCCCAGATGACAGGATCTTTCCTGTCTACTATCTTTTTGGCGGATTTTACGGTCTTTACTATGCCGCGCTCTATCAGTTTCCTGATGATAAACGGTTTGTAAAGTTCGGCAGCCATGAATTTAGGCAGACCGCACTCATGCATCTTGAGTTCCGGACCTACGACGATGACTGAACGGGCGGAGTAGTCCACACGTTTACCGAGCAGATTCTGACGGAAACGTCCCTGTTTTCCTTTCAGGCTGTCTGAAAGAGACTTGAGTGCCCTGTTGGCTTCGCTCTTGACTGCGTTCGACTTCTTCGAATTGTCGAACAATGAGTCGACTGCCTCCTGGAGCATACGTTTTTCGTTCCTGAGAATTACTTCAGGAGCCTTGATCTCTATGAGTCTTTTCAGACGGTTGTTCCTTATTATGACTCTTCTGTAAAGGTCGTTCAGGTCTGATGTGGCGAAGCGGCCTCCATCGAGCGGAACGAGAGGACGGAGATCAGGCGGTATCACAGGGATGTTCTTGAGAATCATCCACTCAGGTTTGTTGATTCCTTTTGACTCCTGGAACCATTTTACTATGCTGAGCCTTTTGAGGGCTTCAGTCCTTCTCTGCTGTGAGGTCTCTTTCATCATCCTCTGGCGGAGATCCTTTGCGAGTTCGTCCACATCGATCTCTTTCAGGAGCTCGTATATGGCCTCGGCGCCCATTCCGGCTCTGAACTTCTCAGGATCGTCATCCGGAAGGTTCTGGTTTTCAGGCATTGAGTCTATGATGTCGAGATATTCTTCTTCTGCGAGAAGTTCCATCTTTGCCTTGCCTGTATTTCCCGGATTGATGACTATATACTTTTCATAGTATATTACAGCCTCAAGTTTCTTGGCAGGAATGCCGAGAAGGGCAGCTATCTTGTTCGGAGAAGACTTGAAGTACCAGATGTGGGCTACAGGAACTGTGAGTTCGATATGGCCCATCCTTTCCCTTCTGACCTTCTTTTCCGTCACTTCCACGCCGCAACGGTCGCAGACGATTCCGCGGTATCTGATTCTCTTGTATTTGCCGCAGTGGCACTCATAGTCTTTGGTAGGACCGAAAATCTTCTCACAGAAAAGTCCGTCTCTCTCCGGCTTGTAAGTCCTGTAGTTGACTGTCTCAGGCTTCAGGACTTCTCCTGAAGACCTTGCCTTGATGTCTTCAGGGGAAGCAAGCGAGATGCTGATTCTTTCGAAATTGCTTTTAACCTTGTTTTCTTTATTAAACGTAGGCATATTTCTAAAATTTCAAATTGTCTGTAAATTAATCCAATGTGACTTTCAGTCCAAGTCCTCTGAGCTCATGGA
>CALUSC010000034.1 GCA_944323345.1 uncultured Bacteroidales bacterium
GTCAACATAATCTTGTTCATGAATCGGTAGTTTTAATAATGTCACTTGGCATATTCCTCTTTGATGATGCGCAACGCTTTGACAGCTGCAGGGAAGCCGATGTAGGGCAGGCACTGGATAACGGCGGCGGTCAATGTTTCGGGCGAGTTGCCCGCGTTGATGTTGCCGTGATAGTGCGAATGGAGCTGGCTTTCGGCTTCCAAGGTGGTCAACACGCAGTAGCCGAGCAGCTCGCGTGTCTGCAGGTCGAGTGCGCCGCGGCTGTAGATATCGCCGAAGAAATAGTCCGTGAGGAACTGCTCCACATCCTTACCCATGTTGCCGGGCACACCTTCCATCACCGAGGCGATACCGCCGGGATATTGTTTGTCCTGAATGGCTTTGCCCGTCTCATGGCGTGTTTCCTCCGTCACCGTGCCTTGCTTTTCCAAAGGCAGGCTGATGCCACGCTCCTTGAACACTTCATTCACCGTAGCCACGGCATTTAGCATCTTGGGAAAACCGATGAACGGGGCAGTGAGATACATCACCTCGCGCAGTTCCTCCGGGGTGACACCCACATTGAGGGCCGCTCCGGCATGGGCTTTCAGTTGCGGGAGTGTCTGCATCGTGGCGAGGCTGATGCAGGTAATCATTTCGCGCTGTTTCAGCGTCAGTTCACCCGTCTGAAACACCTCGCCGAAGATGAACTTCTGAAGGATGTCCATCATTTCCGGATCCGTGCCCTGTCCGGTCAGCGCTTCACCGCCGAACAGTGTGTGATAATTCTGCTTGCAAACTTCTATTCTGTCCATAGTGTCCGTTATTTGTGCCGTCGCGGACAGGCTTCCTGCCAGCGAGAGGGCGATTATACCTATTACTTTTTTCATCTTGTTATTCGTAATCCTGTCTTCCTTGACCTGCTCGGACAGCCCTTTCAATATCTCCATTTCGTTAGCCTCCAAGGGTATGGACGCTTCCCCGTAAAGGAAATAACGTAAGAGTTGTCGCGACGTGACATGATGACGGTCTGCGATGAAGCACACCGCCTCGGCTTCGAATATCCCCAGCATTTCAGCCGGATGTTCAAGAAGCCGGAGGGCGTTACGCCGTCGGAATACTGCCGGAAGCTGCACACTTAACGCTCAGTCGTTTTGGATATCATTTCCCCAACCGGTTATATTCTTCGTCGGTCACAGGCTCCAGCCATTCGTTGGACGTGTTTTCTCCGGGTACCTCAAAGGCGAGATGCGCAAACCAGCTGTCCGCCGTCGCACCGTGCCAGTGCTTCACATTTGCCGGAATGTGGATGACATCGCCCGGAAGTATCTGTACCGCAGGCTTGCCTTCCTCCTGATACCATCCCTTACCAGCTACGCAGACCAGCATCTGCCCGCCGCCTTTCGTGGCACGGTGAATGTGCCAGTTGTTGCGGCATCCCGGCTCGAAAGTGACATTGTTGAACGGTATCTGCTCCTTGGATATCGGAGCCAGATAGCTGTTGCCGATGAAATACTTGGCGTATGCGGTGTTCGGTTCGCCGATGGGGAATATCATTTCCCGCTGGAAAGCGGCCTTTCCGTCCGCTACGGTTTCTGTAACTTTTTCCTGTGCCATAATTCCTTGAATGTTAGTCATTGTTGCTACCAATAATAAAAACAGTATCTTTTTCATGTGTCGAACATTTTATATCATACTCAAATCATCGGCATTTCCCAAGACCCGCGCGTATCAACTCCCGTTTCTTCTGCCGCCGTCTCATCGGCTATCTGCGGGGTGAACTTCGTAGAGATAAGCACATCCTCACGCTTGCATTCTTTGGTGAATGCTGACAGGATGGTTTCCGAATCGCCCATGCCATAGACCACGGCGGAATCCCACAGATTCAGCCCGTTTTTCATTGCTTCGTCGAATACCGGGCGCAGTTCTGCCACTCCCACGTTGTTGCCGAACACTTGGTCGCCTCCGGCCATTCCTTTGCCCCACGACCATGTTCCCAATGCTATTGATGGTTGCTTTTTCATTTTCTGTTCTTATTTATTGTTATTATTGCGTTACTCCATAAAGTTATTGATTCGGTTGGCAGGGTTGAGCGGCATCTGGTCTGACAATACCAATGATTTGACCATGTGCAACGTCCCTTGCTTGTATTTCAGGAAATGCGCGGAAGCGATGTGCTTGTCGTATGCCTCCTTGCTTGAATATGTTTCAAGGATGGTTATCTTGTAAGGATTCTCCTTTTCGGCAACGGCATACATGGTCAGCACGCCCGGTTCGGTACGCAGGGAGATTTCGCCCACCTCGGTCACATGTTTTATATACTCATCGAGGTACTGCGGCCAGACTTCGATTTTCGACAGGCGCACGATGCCGTCGGCAGCCATCGGTTCCTTGGCGCACATGCCCGGTTGTTTGTCCAGATTAAGGCATTTGCCGATTATTTCTCCTGTGGCAAGGTAGGAGTAGGTCGGGAACTCGAACAAGACAGGCTTTAAGCGCATATAGTCGAGTTTGCCTTTACCGTCAAGCACATCGGGAGCGGCGTATGTGTTGGCAATGGAACAGACGAAGTTGTCGAAACCTTCCGTCTCATAAATGTCCACCACATCGCACTCCATCGTCAATGGAGAATCGTCAATTACGGGAGTGCCGTTTTCACCCCAATGGTATTCAAACACTTCCGACTTGTCCACCGAAGCGCCGCTCACGCTGCCTACATAGTCGGCTTTGGGCAGCATCTCCCGGCTCACAAGATTAACGGACAGTTTCTTGGATTCCTTTATCCCTTGACTGGTATAATGGCTTTTGCTCATGCTGACGAGTATCCGGTCGTGGCCGATGATGCCCGTATGACCCACGACCAGCCAGTTCACTTTTCCGTCCACTTCTGCACCGATGACGGTCATAGGTTTCGGGTAGAGAGCGAGCACACTTCCTATATTTTGTTTTTCTGTATCCATAATATTCGATTTATGAGTTTTCACTTCTGGCCCACTGCATGACAGCAGCCCGAACAAAAGCATTGCGGCTAATAAATTCCGTGTCATATTCATTGTCTTTCAAATCTTACATTTACATTCTCCGTTCCTTGCAACAGGCTGATGCCGTTGCCGCCTTCCTCGCTTTCGTTTTCCTCATTCTCGTTTTCTCCGGGAGTAGTCTGTTCCTGTCCGTCTGGTATCTGGTCTCCTTCGCTGCACGCCGCTGTCAGCATAAGCGTTGACAGCAGCATCAATGGGATTGAAAATAAATTTTTCATATTTTTAATTTATTGATTCTTTATATGTTGCAAAGATATAGCGACACAAGACAAAGCAGAATAGACATATCCTCTGAGTTTGTACCAATTTCACTGAAATCCCTTCAGTTCATTTGTCAATCTGGCTCTCCGGGAACGGGTCGGCACGGTGTCCCATCAGGTCTATCTTGGCGTAGTCGGCATCAAACTCCTCCATTTCGTAAGGAGTGAGCCGCACGGAAGCTGCGCCGAGGAAATCGTCCAGATGGTCGGGGTTGGTTGTGCCGGGAATAGGTGCTATCCACGGTTTGCGAGAGAGCATCCATATCAGGGCGAACTGTGCCGGGGTCACGCCTTTGCGCTTCGCCCATTTCTCGACGAGATGAACCAATGGCATATTGTGTTTTAATGCTTCCGGCTGAAATTGAGGCAGGTTCCAGCGTCGGTCGCCTTTCTGGAAACGTCTGTTCTCGTTGATGGTTCCGGTAAGGAACGCACGACCCAGCGGACAATAAGGCACGAAGCCGATTTCTAATTCCTGAAGCGTGGGGAATATCTTGGTTTCCGGTTCACGCCACCAGATGGCGTATTCGCTTTGCACCGCCGAAAGAGGACATACGGCGTGTGCCCGGCGGATAAGGGTAATCATATCCTTCTTCTCATATTTGCCGCCGTAATAGCCCACCATCGGCAGACAGCCCAGACCTATGGCGGAGACTTCCATTCCGCCGAGGTTGCGGTGTTCCATATCCTTGCTCTGTTTCAGATTGTCGGAATGCCCGTTTGTCCTATCCTCCTTTGCAGATATTGTAGAGGCAAAGACCTGTCCTATGCCCGTCATTGTCCCGGCTGCCGCCAATGCGTAGCCGGACGCTTGTTTTAGAAAATTCCTTCGGTCCATAATCTCCTGTTTAATCTCTATACAAAGGTAACGGGAGACTGTCAGAATGTTCGTAACGATAACTCGGAGGTATATACCAATATAAATTCCCTAAATCCTCTATGACAAACCGTCTATATTTTCATCCTCAGGACAGGGAACGGATTCCCCTGGTCATCTGTGCCGTCCCGGCGGAATGAGCGGAATCCCATCCGTTCGTAGAATTTTACGGCGGACGGGTTCTGCTCGTTGACGTCGACATATTGTACTCCCTGTTCGGAAAATGCTTTCTGAACCAACATCCTCCCTATTCCTTTGCGGAAATAGTCAGGATGGAGGAAGAGCATTTCTATTTTACCGGACTGGATACCGGTGAATCCGATGCGGACATTGTCATCTTCAGTCACCCACAGTGTTTCAATCTGCCGGATGGCTTCCTCTGCCTGAGGGGATATACTTCTGATATCTTCCTCTGTCAGGAAATGATGGCTGGCCCGGACAGAAGCTTCCCATATTCCGAGCAGTTCTGCGATAAGCTCAGGAGTCCGGTTCTCTTTTTCAATGTTATCGGTTTTGATATGATGGCTGATGCAGTCGGTCCTCATCTCGTGTCTGTTTTTATTTTCGGATGTAAAGATAAGCATAAAAATCTCCGTTAAAATTTCGGTTCTGAAACGATATTAGAAATTAAATATTTAATTTTACGGAGATCATCTATATGCTTATGAGAAAATTATTGCCGGTACTTGTATTTCTTCTGTGTCTTGGCAGTGCCATAGTCTATGGCCAGGAGGCGGATACGAAGAAGATGTCCGCGCTGAATGTGATAGTCACGGAGGCGGATAGCGGCGAACCGGTGCAGATGGCTACCGTTTATATTGTCCCGGCAGGGGACACTCTCGTGACTGCGTTCACTTTTACGGATAAAAAAGGAATCGCATCGCTGAAGGACTTCCCGGCAGGCAAATATATAGTCAACGTGCAGCTCCTGGGATTCAAGCCTTATGCGCAGGAGTTTACATGCGAGCCGCAGATAGTCAGGACTATTCCAGTAGCGCTTGAAGAAAATATCGAGGAATTGGAAGGGGCCAGCATTACCGAGATGGGCGACCTGGTGACGGTGAAGGGTGACACGCTGATATACAACGCCACGTCATTCCGTACGGCAAGCAATGCGAACCTCGGAGATCTTCTGAAGAAGATGCCGGGCATAGAGGTGGACAGGGGAATGGTCCGGGTAAACGGCGAACCGGTGAAGCGGATAACCGTGGAGGGGAAGACATTCTTTTTCGATGACCAGGCCAAAGCCTTGGAGAACCTGCCGGCAGTCATCGTGAACCAGATACGGGTGATCGACAGGGAGAACCGTGGGCGATTCGGGATGTCCCGGAAAGAGAAGGAGATGGATGTGAGGCTGAAGGAGGAATACCGTGAGGCGTGGTTCGGCAAGGCATCCGCAGAGGGCGGAGTTTCTGTAAAGGACAAGTCATCCGACAGGTTCGGTGACGGTACGCGCGGCCTGTACAATGCCAAGCTGTATGCCCAGTTCTACGGCGAAGACGATAATTTTACCCTTCTCGGAGGAGGTAATAATGTGAATGCCAGTCAGCTGTCCCGTGGTGCATCCGGACTGTCGGATATCGCATCTGCCGGGGTTAACTACAATACTTCCAGGATTCCGGGATTTACTACGGATGCAGCCGCATCATACGACTTTCGCAGGGACAACAGCCGCTCGGAATCCCGCCGCACGTCATTCCTGAGTTCGGGCGAACAGCTGGAGACAAGCCGCAGCCAGACGGACAACGACATCAGCCATTCAGCGAAGGCTGATTTCAAGATAACGCAGCAGATGTTCTCATCTTTTCTGACGGAGGGTATTTCCGTAAGAGGAAGTTTTCTATACAACAGGAAAAAGATTTCCAATGAAAGCCATTCATCGACGACTGGCGCTGCAGGGGAAGAACTCAACGGCAGCGAATCATATGCCTCGGGAAATTCCGATACTTTCAATGCAGACGTGGATTTAAGGGGGAAATATTTTCTGGACAAGGCACTTAAACATCATATCTCATTTGAAGGCAGTATCGGATACGACGGAAAGAGAGGGAACAGCGAGGAAACTTCCGTCACCCGTTACATGTCATCATCGGACGGCCGTAGCCTTCTCTATGCCGACAAGGCCGACGGGGTTCACGTAAGAGGATATGCGGACTATTCAGGCAGACTGGACGATAACTGGAGGATATCTTCCGGATTGTCCGTGGATTTCAGTTCATCCGAAGACAACAGGGATGCAGAGAATGCCGCCGACTGCAGCCGGAACGAATATTATTCCAGATATTCCGTGGACAGGGACATCAGTATAAGGCAGGAGTTCGATGCCATATACAATATTGAACTGGGCAGGCAGAAATCCTTCAGGACTACCTTCGGACTGGACGTATATGAAGACAATGTCTCCCGTTTTTCAAAAGCATTCGGCGCAGTGGAGAATGACAATTCTTTCTGGCAGATCAATGCCGGTCCTCATCTCCATTTAAGTCTCAGCGGCGAAGACTGGAGCTATGTCCTGATGACTCAGGGCAGGAGTGTGGCCCCGCCGCGTGGCGATGCAGGCAGTACCATCCTCGATGTCTCGAATCCTGTCGACGTCTCTACCGGCAATGTCTACCTGAAAACCGGCTATCACCAGGATGTCAATCTGAATATATCCCATGGCAGAACGCGATACGGGAATAATTATGTGAGCATAAGGCTGGCAGGTTCCGTTGACGTAAACGAAATCACACGTGCGAGCTGGTATGACGCATCGGCGGTGCGGTATTCGATTCCGGTCAATTCCCGGAATCCGCGCTATAATGCAAGCCTGAACGTGACTTATCTCCAGCCGCTTGACAAGAAGAAAAGCCTGAATCTGACGATCACGCCGAAAATGTTTTTCAGCGCCGGAACCATATATATTGCCGGAGGCACCCTTCCTGGAATGGATATGGAGGCGTTCGATTATGCTGGCATGATGGCGTGGCTGTACGGGGATAAAAACGGCAGCGAGTTCTACAGCGGCAGGAGCGGCTTCATGGAAAACAGGACCATGAATCTGAACTGGTCTCTGGATGCGGACCTGAAATACGAAATCAGGGACTGGTCATTGAGAGGCGGTGCATCAGTGAACAATTCACGGACAGGATATTCCGCCTATCCTGATTCGAAGGTGAACAACTGGCGCTATAATGTATACACCGAGGCCCTGTGGCAGAACAGGGGCGGCTGGGAAGTCGAAGGCAGATTCGACTTCAACGGCTACAGCGGCTTCAGCCGCGGCTACAACGATCCGGACTGGCTGCTGAACCTGAAAATTGCGAAAAGCATCGGGGCATTCACCATAAGCCTTTCCGCATACGATATCCTCGGCAGCGCCAAGTCATTCTCTCATATCGCATCCGCAGAGTATGTGGAAGATACTTACAGGAATAATCTCGGTCGCTGCATCCTGGCAGGCCTGACCTATAATTTCGGGAAATGGAACTTCAGGAAACAATCCAGGATGGAAATGATGGAAAAGATGAGCAATTTATGAAAAAAGTACGTTTCGGAGCAGTCGGGACCGATTATTTTTTCAGATAGTACGTGACAGATGTAACTACACGCACTTTCTTGATGTTGGGTGTATTGCTGTCTCTGTCCGTAATGGAGAATGTCCCCTGGTTGGCTGTTTTGATTTTGCCGAGCCGGCTGCCTGAATCCTTCGCGAACTTTTCACCGACTTCTCTGGCGTTTCTGGTCGCTTCTTCTATCATTTCCGGCTTTATGGCGTTGAGACCCTCGAATTTGAATTCGACAGGATTGCTCCAGTTATTTTCCGACCCGACTACAATGCCTTTTTTCAGCAGTTCGGTCTGTCTCTTCATCAGAGCCATGGCCGTATCCACATTTTCCGTGCATACGGTAATGACATTGGTCGACAGGTAGCGGTAAGGACGGTCATTGTTTCCGTATTCCTGGGCATATTTGTCGGATATGACAGGGACAGCTACGGTAATTTCAGACTCTCCGATGCCGCCGTCGGTAAGGAACTTGATTATAGTGGCCGTGTTGCCGTTTATTTCCGAATATACGGTGTTGATATCATTTCCGACTACCTTGAAAACCAGGGGCCAGATGACCTTGTCTGCGGGTACTTCCTTTTCGCACAGGCCCTTGACCGTTACTATCCTGTCGAAAGACCTGAAATCCTTCACCGCTTTCGGAAGCATTGTACCTAAGAAAACCAGACCTGCCATAATGAACAGTCCTGAGAAAAACTTGCCTCTATCCATAATTCAACAGATTGAAAAATTCATCCCAATATAAGAATTTTTTATTTCCCGGCCTTGTTCAGGTATGCCTGAAGGGCGGTGCGGTATGCGATACACTGGTCGATATATTCATTCGAACACTCCTGCAACTGGCTCTGTGCCTGGAGAAGGTCCGAAAGGGGAGACATTCCTGCCTTGTAATACGATTCCAGCTGCAATACACTTGTCTGCGCTGTCTCCACGCTTTCACGCGCTACCAGGAGCTGTTCCCACGAAGCAGTCAAATCCAGCCATAACTGCCTTACCTGCAGGACGATCTGGGCATTCAGGAATTTCCTTTCATTTTCGGCTTTCTGTATCTGGTAATCGTATCTCTGCATTTTTCGGGCAGTCTTACCCCAGTCGGAAAGCGGAATCTGAACCGATGCGAATACGGCACCGTTCATCTGCCCCTTGTTTATGATGTTCCCGTATCCGTATGCCGCGCCGATACCGATTTGCGGCAAAGCCTCGCCGACAGTCATTTTCTTTTCCAGTTGTTTCGACTGCACGGACAAGTCCAGAAGCCGTACCTCTGCCTGCTGCGACGCCACTTCCTCTTCAGGTCTGTAGTAGCTGTCCGGTGCTTCCGGTTCGGTCAGTCTGTCCGAGAGCACTATGTCATCTATGTAAGGGACAGAATCGTTCTGTACGGTCCTGTAAGGGTTGTATTTCAGGCCTATAGAGTTGAAGAGGTTCATTTTCGCGAGCCTTATCCCGTTTCTGACGCGGATTTTTCCGGACTGCAGTTCGTTTTTCTTGAGTCTTACCTGAAGCAGATCGTTTTCTGTGGCCAGACCAGCCTGTACAGCAGCATTCACATCCTTGTACAGCGTATCGACAAGTCCCTGCATCTGTTCCAGAGTCTTCATCTTTTCCTCCAGGGATGCCACCTGCCAGTAGCCTTTCTCGATATCTTCCGATGTCGTCCTGAGCTGGATTTCTTCTTTCAGCTGTGCGGCTTCCATGCCCAGGGCGGCCAGTTTGTTCCCGTTGACGATGCGGCCTCCGGCGAATATCGGCTGCATTGCCGATACGGTGGCTGTTATACCTTTCTTGAGAGTGGAGTACATCGTATTGAAACCATATTGCGCAGCATAATCTTCCAGCATGCCGTTAAGATTATTCGCGAACTCGTTGTCGCCCATTACATCGGTCAGTCCGATCTCGACCATCGGGTCGAAAGCATAGAAAGCCAGTGCATTGACAGAAACTTTCGGGAAATATTCAGCTAAAGCCTCTCTTTTCTGGGCCTGTGCGGCCAATACATCCAGCCGTGCATTGAGAATGTACGGATTCTGCTCAAGGGCCATTTCCTGACATTGTTCCAGACTGATTTCCGTTTTTTCCTGAGCCGATGCCGGAGATACCGGCAATACGGCTGCCGACAGGACCGAAACCGTAAGGAATGACTTTATAAAATTATTTTTCATCATAGATCTCCTCTGATTTTGCATGTTCGACTCCGTCATTTGCGGCCAAGGCAATGTCCGCCTTCCTTTTATCGCCGTTTTTGAATACCTGCCAGTAGGAAACCGGCATTATAAGGACGATAAGGACGATCGAAAGCATGGTTCCGAAACATATCACCACTCCCATAGGCATCCACAACGCATCTCCGCTGATAATCATCGGAAGTACACCGAGTGCGGTGGTGCACGAGGTGAGGAAAATAGGTCTCATCCTGCGTTTGCCTGCTTCGACCGATGCCTCCTTTACGTTCCATCCTTTCTCGAATCTGAGATACTCGGCATACTCGAACATCAGAATGCCGTTCCTGACTATGATGCCCATAAGGCTTATCAGCCCCAGAACAGAAGTAAGTCCGAAGTCGAGATTGAAAATCCACAGTCCGAGAAATGCCCCGAAGAAGCACAGGGTACTGAGAACTATGGTAAGGGTGGCGATGGATACTTTCTTGAAGTGAATGAGCAGGAAGAAAAACAGGATGGCTACTGCGCACAGGAACGTGGTAGCTATCTCCGGCGCGACTTCATTGTTCATCGATGACAGCCCTCCGTATGAAACTTCGACTCCTTCCGGAAGAACAGGAATGATTTCATCCTTGATATAGCGTTTTATATCTTTCATCACTTCCGGCTGGCTGTGCCCGAATTTCAGGTCGGCTCCTACAGTGATGGCTGCTTCACCGCTTATTCTGGCGCGCGTGTCGGGACCCCAGTCCGGAACGATGTCAGCTACTTGTCTCAGAGGTACTGATACGCCCGGCATTCTGGTCGGTATCATCTGATTTCCGATGGCATCGTAATCCATCGTTTTCCCTGTCCCCGTACTGTACAAAGTGACAGGAATCCGGGTCTCGCCTTCCCATACCGAACCTACCTGGAGTCCGTTGAAAGTCCCGGCAAGCGACATCGACAGCAGACTGCGGTTTACGCCGAGTCTCGCAGCTTCGTCAGGGTCCGGATCGATCTTTACGAAAGATGCAATGCCGTCGCAGTCGGAATGTATCCACTGCAGTTTGTCATCCATCGAATACAGGAAATGTCTGATTGAGTCTGCCACAGGCTGCAGAGTGTGGAAATCGCCTCCCTTTACAGTCACTTCCACAGGTGCGGACACTGCCTGGTAATCCATTTGCTTGAACCGTATCGTGGCATCCGGAAAATAATGCTGGTATTTTTCCCCATAGTCCAGAAGCAGTTCCTCTGTCGCTTTTATGGATGTGGTATTTACTATGAACTGCGCGAAGTCGGCAGACGGAGTCTGCGGCGCATATGTGGCATGGAATCTTGGCGAGCTGTTTCCAACAAATGCAGTTACAGACTTGATTCTCTTGTCTTTCAACAGGATGTGCTGGAGTGAGTCGCTTACGGCCGTGGTCCTGTCCAGTCCTGATCCGCTTTCCAGATAAATCTCGACGACGAAGCACTCTCTTGCCGCCTTGGGCATCATCTGGATGTTTATCTGTGTAAACATGAGCACTCCGAGACCGATGGCCAGCAGACCGGAAGCTATGGTCAGCCTGGGATGGCGGAAACATGCCGATTCCATTTTCTCGTATCCCTTCTGCATCGCGTTGAAGAAATGCGCCTGTCCTTTGGCGAACCATCCCTTGCTTTCGCTTCTGGCGCTTTGGATGAATCTTACTTCCAATGACGGCACTACGAACATCGCGTATGCCAGGGATGCGCAAAGCGCAATAGCTATTACCCACGGGAATGTCGTCACGAAGTCTCCGAGATAGCCTGAAATGAGGCCCTTGGCAGGGAAAGCCATGAGACTTATGGCCATTGTCGCCGTAAACATAGGGAACAGCAGTTCTTTCATGCTGGAACTTGCCGCATCTACTCTGGACATGCCTCTGCCCAGTTTGTCCATATATCCGTCCATGGTGATGATAGAGTCATCCACAATCATTCCGAGCACTACGATAAGTGCGGCCAGAGATACTGTGTTGAGGTCTATTCCGGCAATGAACATCACGGCCAGAGCCACGGCCGTGCACACCGGTACTCCAGAACTCGCTATCAGGGCGGATTTGATAGGGAAGAGCATGAGCATGACGAGTATCACCACGAGCATGGAAATGACCAGGTCTCTCAGAAAAGAGATGACCGACATTCCCACTACTTTCGGCTGGTCAGTGATCTTGCTGACGGTCACACTGTCGGGAAGGCCTTTTTCAAATTCGTCGAGAACCTTGTCCACCTCGCGGCCGAAAGCCACAATGTCATTGTCGAGCCTCATTTCCACCGACAGGATAATGGCGGTGTTGCCGTTGTAGTCGACAGTGGATGACGGTTCCCTGTACCGTCTTTCGACGGTAGCGACATCTTTCAGTCTGACAATATTGCCCGAAGGGTCGGAATATATGATCCTTTCGGCGATTTCCTTTTCGGAGGCGACGGTATTGGTTACATGTATGTGCGATGAAGCATAGTCAGTGTCGAAATCCCCGCTTGCCACCTGCATGCCTGAACTTGTGTAGTCCAGCATCAGTGCGGCCGGGCTGATGCCGTATGCCGAAAGCCTGTCCATGTCCGCGTGTACGGCTATTTCCTCATCCTGGGCCCCGATTATACGCACATTCGCCATGTCGGGGATGCGCCTGAGCAGCGTACTCAGATTTTCCGCGTACTCTTTCATTTCGGAGTATCCCTTGTCTGTGGACTCCAGTGCTATCAGAAGAGACGAAACCGCGCTGAAGTCATCCATCACCGCTACTGCCAGCACTCCGGGAGGGAGAGTCTGTTTCGTGGCATCGAGTTTCAGTTTTATCTTGGACCAGACCTCGTTCTTCGTAGTGGCCGGAGTCGTCAGATCCGTATATATGTAGCAGAGCCCGTCTTTCGAGTAGGATTTGGTATTCTCCCTGTTTATTTCCGAAAACGAGAACAGTGCATCTTCCAGCGGTCTGGTCAGCTGGTCTTCCACTTCGGCCGCATCGGCTCCGGGATATACTCCGACTATAAGCCCGTTCTTCAGTTCGAATGAAGGGAACTCGTCCTTGTTCATGTAGGAGAGCCCTATTATGCCCAGGGCGACAAGAATGCCCACGATGAAGTATACGATCCTCTTGTGGGCAATCACGCCTCTTACTATGTCTGAAGTCCTGCTGCTCATGGCTTACATTATTTTGACTTTCATACCGCTGCTGACTTTCTGCGTTCCTTCGGTGATTATTTTTTCACCTTCGCCGAGTCCGGATTCCACTACAATGCCTTTCCCTGAGAAGCCGCTGACGGCAATGTACCGTTTCTCTACCGTGTTTTCTCCGTTTACCGTCCAGACATACCTGCCTTTCCCGTCAATCCTCACTACAGATGCAGGGATTATTATTTTTTCCCCGTCATCCGATGCCTTGCTGACCTTGCAGACCATTCCCGGCATCAGCCCGGTCACCTTGACGGAAGGGGAGAGCTTGCATTCATAGCTGTGGGACAGCCTGGATGCGCTGATGCCTTTCGATATCACGGTACCTGTGAAGGTCTTTCCTCCGAGTGCCGGCACCTCTACGGTGAATTTTTCTCCGGGAGCGACAGTCCCAATTTCTTTTTCAGGAACCGAAAAGCTGATTTCCACTGACGAGATATCCATGAGTCTGGCCAACGGCTGTATGGCGTTCATTTCTACTCCCTCTTCGGCAAAGACTTCCCCGATGACTCCGTCGAACGGGGCCTTGACAGTACAGTCATCCAGAGCTTTCTGTGCAGCCTGGGCTGAAGCTCTGGCCCGGCTCAACTGTGTCTGGACTTCAACCATTTTCACTTCGGCGACGCTGCCGCTCTCATATACCTGAGACAGCCTTTGGTACCCGTCTTCTGCCTGCATCAGTACGGCATCAGCCATCTGTTTCGCGCTTATGACATTCTGAGATTCGATAACCGCAATCGTATCTCCTTTCTTCACTATATCCCCTATGCCTGTCCTGAGTTCCCTGAGAGTCCCGGAATAGCTGCAGGACAATACCGCAGTCTTCGAAGCCTCTGCCGTGCCGACATAGTTCTTTCCGGAAATGCCATCCTCATGACGGAGTGTCAGCACTTTTACCGGGATGGCTTCTTTCTGGCCGTTTTCTCCCTGCCCGGAGGCACATCCTGACATAATGGCAACAACTGCTGCGATGGCGGCAGCCGGAATGGAAAAACTTGATTTGATATTCATGGTCCGTATGTATTGGTCAAAACCCTTTTTCGGTGCAATATTTATGCCTTTTCCCCTGATTCTTAAAAGACAAGGCAGCTGTAAGGATGGTCAGGAATTTTTTCATTATATGTCTGTTTTTAATTGAGGGTAAGCCTCACAAAATTAAATAAAATTATCAGATTATTTAGTCTGGAATGACACGAATGTCGCTTTCGGTCAGATAATCGAGCGCCATGCGGAATTTGTGCCTCGTTTCGCGGCGGTCAGGGGTTGTATTCGCGCCGATGTTCAGACGGAAGAAGCCTGGGACGGAGTACACTGACACATCTGTGGCGAGGACATCATAGGACACTGCCGCACTGCATTATGCATCGATTTCCGGAACATCGTAGACCAGTTTGATATGTGTCCGACCTTCCCAGTTGTATCTTCTGACTGCCTTTTTCAGCTGCCTTTTGTAGAAGTCGGGTACGCCTTTGCCTACCGCTACCATGAACTCTTCATCGTGGATTCTGCCGCCATGTCCGTATTTGCCTTTCCTGGTCTTTTCCGGAGCGTCCCATCTGACGAGGAAAGACACTTTTATATGCTGTACGCCAGGTAGCGGTAGCATTTCTATCACCTGCCCTTCAGGATTGTAGCTGTATCTCAGTTTCAAGTTTTTCTGCAGGACTGACACCGTTTTCAAGGCTATGCGGCTTTAGTCCGACATATCAGCCTGACACATCAGTCCGACACGAACGCAGCCCGGATTTCTTCCAGTCGCCTGACCTGCTCATCATCAGGCAGCCCGGCCATCCTGTTCACGCAGCCGAGCATGGCAGCCCCGCCGAAACCGAAAGACCGCACTTCTCTGACCCGGTCCGGAGTCACACCGCCCAGGGCAATGACCTTGCCGTCTATGATACCCTCGGAAAAAGCCCTGGCCAGCACATCGGAAGAAAACCCCGAACGATACCCCTCTTTCGATACGCTGTCAAATATCGGACTGAGGAAGACATAGTCGCACGATGGCTTCCAGAGCCTCACCTCCTCCATCGAATGGCACGATCTGCTGACATGTCCCGTATAGCCTTCAGGCACAGAACTCCGCCGTGAATTCAGATGAATCCCGTGCAGACAGTAAGGCACGGCCAGTTCGAAGAAATCGTGTATTACGATATGTGCACGCTCTTCAGCTGTCAGCCCGTCCAGCAGTCTGGCGCAGTCGCCGGCAGCGGCTCCGGGCTTCCGCAGATGCACGAAATCCACACCGTGCGACAGCAGCCTCCTTAGAAACAAAACTTCCCCGCCCATGAAAGACGGGGAAGTTATCGCTATCCATAACATAGTATCTATTTCAGTTTCGAGATGATCAGCTCTGCCACCTTCTTGCCGGACATGAGCATCCCGCCGAAGATAGGCCCCATGCGCGGAGTACCGCTCACTGCAGACGCGGCCATGCCGCATACGTACAGTCCCGGATAAATCTCCTTCGTCCCGTTCACCACTTCCTGCTCGCCGGCTATCACATCCAGTGATCTCTCTCCTATCACGTCACCCGTATCGGTAGCCAGGCGGATGCCGTTCTTGCGAGCCACGGTCCTGCAGATCTCGCTGTCATGCCCCGTCCCGTCGATGACGCATTTCGCCATGATATTTAACGGATCCACATGCAGCCCCTCGCGCAGTACCGGAGTCCAGTTCACCACTACGCCGCTGACCACATTGTTTTTGAATACCACGTCCTCTACGGAATAACAGTTGAAGATGGTAGCCCCTGCATGCACAGCCTTGTAGAGCAGTGCGGAAGTACTCTCCACAGAATCCATCACATAGAGTCCGTCGCCGTAAGGCTTATGGTTGATTTCGAAATCCTTCACTATGTCCAGAGCCTCCTCCTGAACCACTATCTGGTTGAACATCATGGCCCCGCCCCACATTCCTCCGCCAGGAGAAAGCTTACGGTCGAACTGTGCCACCTTCAGGCCGGCCTTGGCCAGATAATATGCTGCAACGATACCTGACGGGCCGCCTCCCACGATGGCCACATCCAGGTCGAGATTCCTTTCCAGCTT
>CALUSC010000035.1 GCA_944323345.1 uncultured Bacteroidales bacterium
TCATCATCGTTTACAGTGTGGACTACCAGGGTATCTAATCCTGTTCGATCCCCACACTTTCGTGCCTCAGCGTCGATAGCGACCTCGCGAGATGCCTTCGCAATCGGTGTTCTGTGTGATATCTATGCATTTCACCGCTACACCACACATTCCTCCCACGGCGGTCGTATCCCAGATACCCAGTATCTACGGCAGCCCCCATGTTGAGCATGGGTATTTCACCGCTGACTTAGATATCCGCCTACGCACCCTTTAAACCCAATAAATCCGGATAACGCTCGCATCCCCCGTATTACCGCGGCTGCTGGCACGGAGTTAGCCGATGCTTTTTTGCAGGGTACTCTCATCGGCCCACTCGTGGACCTTATTGCTCCCCTGCCAAAGAAGTTGACAGTCCATAGGACCTTATTCCTTCACGCGGCATGGCTGGTTCAGGCTTCCGCCCATTGACCAATATTCCTCACTGCTGCCTCCCGTAGGAGTCTGGACCGTGTCTCAGTTCCAGTGTGGGGGACCTTCCTCTCAGAACCCCTAGGCATCGTCGCCATGGTGGGCCGTTACCCCGCCATCTAGCTAATGCCACGCGAGCCAATCCGTATCCTGGTCGCCCATTTCATCTCCATCCGATGCCGGTTGAAGATATATGGGGGTTTAGTCGCCGTTTCCGCCGGTTATCCCCCTGATACGGGCATGTTGCTCACGCGTTACGCACCCTTGCGCCGGTCGCCGCCATGAAGTATTGCTACTCCACGCGATGCCCCTCGACTTGCATGTGTTAAGCCTGCCGCTAGCGTTCATCCTGAGCCAGGATCAAACTCTTCTTTGTATATCTTTTATTTCTCTTGAGTCTGTCCTTTACTCTTTTTCAATTCTCAAAAAAGAATCAACGCTCTTTTATTGTCGGTACTTGCTTTTGCTTGTACTTGTCTTTCATCAAAATTTCAAACAACTTCTTCCGTTATTTCTCAAACGGGCTGCAAAGATACGGACTTTTTTTATTCCTCCAAATATTTTTCCACTTTTTTTCAATATTTTTCAATCCGTTTTTATACTTTTGCCCCGTTGAAAATTTCCATGATGGCGACCTACTGGCAGATATTCCTGATTTTCGCAAAGATAGGTGCCTTCACCATAGGTGGAGGCATGGCCATGATTCCTCTGATACAGAATGAAATCGTCAAAAGAGGATGGATCAGGGAAGAAGACTTTCCCGATATAATAGCACTGTCGCAGTCCGCTCCCGGCCTCCTGGCCGTGAACATAGCGATATTCACCGGGTACAGGCTGAAGGGCACGAAAGGAAGCATAGTAGCGACTATAGCGAGCGTACTGCCTTCCATTCTGATAATCCTGCTTATCGCCATGGTTTTCACCGGATATCAGGACAATCCCACCGTCATACGCATTTTCAAAGGAATCAGACCTGTCGTCGTAGCCCTTATAGCAGTCCCGATGTTCCAGATGGCTAAAAAGTCCAACAGATACTGGTGGTCATACCTGCTTTCTGCTGCAGTTCTTGTTCTGGTAGGCGTATTGAAAGTTTCACCTATATATATATTGATAGTAGTAATCGTCATCTCGTTTGCGATAGCGAAATACAACGACAAAATCAGCAGGAGTAACAGCAGATGATATTCATAGAACTCTTCATAACCTTTTTTACGATCGGGCTTTTCACCATTGGAGGAGGCTATGCGATGCTGTCGCTCATTCAGACTCAGGTCGTCACAGTGCACAACTGGATAGATGAAAACACATTCACGGATATAGTGGCCATTTCCCAGATGACGCCTGGACCGGTAGGCATAAACAGCGCCACTTACATAGGATACACAGTCCTGGCAGACAGCGGGGCATCCCAGTTTTTGTGCATTCTGGGATCGTTTACCACCAGCCTGGCAGTGGTGCTCCCTTCTTTTCTGATAGTCCTGGCCATGTGCAAGGTTTTTTACAAATTCAGCAACAATGTCGTATTCACAGGTGTAATGAACGGGCTCAAACCGGCGGTAACAGGTCTCATCGGAGCCTCTGCGCTGCTGCTCATCACCAAAGAAAATTTCCCGGACTGGAAAAGCTGGATATTGTTCATTGCTGCGTTTGCAGCATCATGGTTCTGGAAAGCCAACCCTATTCTCTGCATTATTGCCGGAGGCATCATCGGGTTCCTGATATATTAACAGTATAACTTTATGAACTGGTTAACAGAGATTTTCACCCAACCATCCCCTATACAGACCCTTCTGGTGCTTGCCATCATAGCCGCGACAGGATTGGCACTGGGAAAGCTGAAACTATACGGAATCTCACTGGGCATAACATTCGTATTCTTCGCAGGTATCATGGCAGGCCATCTCGGCATAGAAGTGAACAGGGACATGCTGAGGTTTGCCCAGGATACCGGTCTGGTGATTTTCGTGTATACATTGGGCCTTCAGGTCGGACCTGGCTTCTTCTCTTCCTTCAAGAAAGGAGGCGTGAAACTCAATCTGTTAGGCCTGGCAGTAGTCATTATCGGTTTCATGTCGGCCATCCTGGCAAGCGTAGCATTGAAGATGCCGGTCACTGATGTCATGGGGCTGTTTGCCGGAGCCGTTACAAATACACCCATGCTCGGAGCGGCACAACAGGCGGCGCTTCAGGTACATCCGGAAGTCCAGGAAGTAGCGACAGACATGGCACTGGCCTGCGCGGTCGGTTATCCGGTAGGAGTCATCGGGATGATAGCCGTCATCATTATTCTCAAGAGTTTCAACAGGAAGTCAGGCGGCAGACAAGAAGCTTCTTCCGGACCTGTCAAGCCTTTCATTGCAGAATTCCATGTAAGCAATCCTGCAATATTCGGCAAGAACATAAAGGAGATAATGTCGCTTACGGAATCGAAATTCGTAATCTCACGCGTGTGGAGACAGGGCAAGGTCAGCATACCGACATCCGATACGGTAATCATGCAGGATGATCATCTGCTGGTCATTTCGACCAAGTCCGACACCGACAGAATCAGGGCTCTTTTCGGTGAAAAGGAAAGCAAAGACTGGAACAAGGAAGACATTGACTGGAATGCTATCGACAGCAGACTGATTTCCAAAAGAATACTTGTCACCAGGCAAAACCTGAACGGAGTGAAACTGGGGTCTCTGAAACTCAGGAACATATACGGAATAAACATCACGCGTGTGAACAGGGCCGGCATAGATCTGCTGGCATCCCCGACACTCAGGCTCCAGCTTGGAGACAGGCTCACCATCGTAGGAGAAGCCGCAGCCGTGGAAAATGTAGGAAAGATACTCGGAAACGAGGAAAAAAGACTGGACGAGCCGAATCTCATAGCCATATTCATAGGGCTGGCTCTCGGAGTCGTCATAGGAAGCATTCCGTTCAGTTTCCCTGGCATAAGCACTCCTGTCAGACTGGGTATCGCAGGCGGTCCTATAATAATAGGCATACTGATGGGAGCGTTCGGTCCGAGATTCCATATCACGACATATACCACACAGAGCGCCAACCTGATGCTCAGGGAATTCGGTCTGGTGACATACCTCGCCTGCCTGGGACTCGATGCCGGAGAGAATTTCTTCGAAACGGTATTCTGCACCCAGGGGCTGGTATGGATCGGACTGGCTCTGGCCATGGCCATGATTCCGACTCTGATAGTAGGATTTGCCGCACAGAAGTTTTTCCACACAGATTATCCTAAAAATGTCGGAATGCTCTGCGGCAGTATGGCCAATCCCATGGCGCTTACTTACGCAAATTCCACCGTGGACAATGACGAGCCTTCAGTCAGTTATGCCACTGCGTATCCGGTAGCCATGTTTGCAAGAGTCATAATAGCACAGATCGTCATCTTACTGCTGGCCTGACAGGAACACCCTGTTTTTCTTATGTACGGCAAAATAGGCAGCCGCCAGATAAATCAGGATGAAAACGGTATTTACGGCAAGCTTGCATATCATTCCTGAAACCGACGTCGAGAATGTGACACCGCTGAAAAATACGCTGTCTGCCAGATGCGCCGCGCCGTAAATTATCCCCATAATCAGGAAAACCGATATGATCCTTTTCCAGTTATACGGTATGGGATAATATCTGTTCCCCAGCAATACGCTGATCACGAACATGACTACATAGCTGGCCAGATGCCCCCACGCAGCCGCATAATACGAGAAACGCGGCATGAAGACGACATTGATGACAGCCGTGACCAGAAGTCCTGCCAGTGTGATATAAATGGCCACGCCTGTTTTCCCCGATAATTTATACCACATCGACACATTGAACAGCATGCCGAGCATCATATATGACAGCAACATGATGGGGACAATGCTGATCCCTTCCCTGAAGTCACGGCCGAGAATAAGTGAAATGACATCGATATACAGTATTACGCAGAGGAAAATCAGACCGCAGAATGCCGCGAAATACTCCATGACGACTGCATAGAGCTCTTTCGAATTCCTGTCTGCAGCTCTCTGGAAAAAGAACGGCTCGGCCGCGAACCGGAACATCTGGACGAAAAGAGACATGATTACCGAAATCTTGACCCCCGCCTGGAATATCCCCAGACTCGACTGCCACACATCGGACCCGGTGTCGAAAAACCGGAACAGGATTCTGTCCAGAAAATCATTGATGATACCCGGAAGTGCCGCTATCATAAGCGGCAATGAGTACGCCAGCATCTGACGGGCGAGCTTCCTGTCGAAAACGAACCGGAATTTCACAAGGTCCGGAACAAACAGCAGGAGACAGACGACGCAACTGATCAGAATCGCGAAGATGACATAACTGAAATCCGGCTCAGGAGAAATGAACGACAAAAGCCATATATCAGAAGACGTCAGATCACTGGCAGGAACACCGGAAGCCTCCGCCGTCTTCCGGCACAATGCGGCAAACCCGAAAAACAATGCGATGTTGGCGCCAGTCTCGGTCAATATCTTCACGGTCTTGAGGACTGCGAATTTCAGAGCCTTGTGCTCCTGTCTCAGTTTTGCGAACAATATTGCAGTGATGGAATCACAGGCCAGGATACCTCCGACATACATGATGCAGCTCTGATACCCGTGATAGCCCAGAACATCAGAGATATCACCGGCAAAAACCACGGTAAAGGCCAGAAACAGAAGGCTTACGACCGTCACTATACCAAGTGCGTCGGAATAGACTTTTGCCGGATCCGTCCCCTGCCTGTTCGCGAATCTGAAACATCCAGTTTCCAGACCGAGGACAAGGACCACCTGCAGGACAGCTATATATGCCATGAACTCCGTCACCACGCCATAACTTTCCGTAGTAAGGAGCCTGGTATAGAACGGCACGAACAGGAAATTGATGACACGGGCCAGAATTGTACTCAACCCGTAGAGGGCGGTTTCGCCCGCCAGTTGTTTAAGAGGATTTGCCATATCCGGCAAAATTAAGAATTTGTATGGATTTTTGTCAACCGATGTGCCGGATTAGAAAATTTCAGTAATTTCATGGCGCAACTTTTCCGGTCTGTTCTGCATCTATTATCCGGTAATAATGGAAACGGCAGATGAAAAAGTATATTTTTAAAGTTTTATTATTCACAACAGCACTGATATTGTCAGCCTCCTGCTCTACATCATTGAACAGGGACAAGTCTGACTTAAAGAACAACGATATGACTACAGAAACAAAAAGTTTGTCCGAAGAGCCTGTCTTCGACATTGTCACCGACATGGGGACAATAAGGATCAGATTATACAAAGAGACTCCCAGGCACAGGGATAATTTTGTAAAGCTCGTATCCGAAGGATATTATGACGGAGTACTTTTCCATCGCGTCATCGACGGCTTCATGATCCAGACAGGAGACCCTCTCACCAAAAATCCGTCGAAAGCGGATCTGTACGGGACCGGAGGTCCGGGATATACGATACCGGCGGAGTTCAATCCGGAACTGAAACACAAGAAAGGAGCTGTGGCGGCAGCCAGGAGAGGCGACGCCGCAAATCCCAAAAAGGAATCCTCCGGCTCACAGTTCTATATCGTCCAGGATGCTTATAACTGCAGCCAGCTGGACGGGGAATATACAGTATTCGGAGAAACCATCGACGGGCTGGATGTCATAGACAAGATAGCTGCAGTCATGACAGACAGAAGAGACAGACCTGTCAAGGATATCCACATCAGGACAATAAAGCCTGTAATGCAGGAAACCGGTCAGCAAAACAGTAAATAAATCGAATATTTTTAAAAAATCTGACCGGAGTTCCGGGTTTGGCACAGGAATTGCAAATTACTTTAACCGAATAGTTTTTTCATAGGTTAAGTTTTAGGTTAGAATTGCTATGAGCGTCTACGATGTGAATCGTGGACGCTCGAACTTTTATATACCAGCTATTTATGCCTGCGGACAAGCTCTTTTTCGAGATCCGAGATGGAAAGCCCCTTGTGAACCAGAAGCACCAGAAGATGATATATAAGGTCGGAAGCTTCGTAAATCATGGCATCGTCGTTGCCGGCTACGGCTTCGATGACAGTCTCTACGGCTTCTTCTCCGACTTTCTGGGCTATCTTGTTCGTTCCCTTGTCGAAAAGTCTGACCGTATACGAGCCTTCCGGACGCTCGGCCTTGCGCCTGCGTATGACTTCCTGCAGTTCTCTGATAAAACCCTCATCGTCATCCGTTCTGAAACAGCTCACATTCCCTGTATGGCATACAGGACCTGAGGGGACAGCCTTGACTAAAACCGTGTCATTGTCACAGTCGGCATACATTTCCCTGACGGAAAGGAAATTTCCGCTGGTTTCACCTTTTGTCCACAGACACTTCCTGGTACGGCTGTAGAATGTCATGCTGCCAGACTCCAGTGTCTTCGTCAGAGCTTCCCGATTTACATATCCGAGCATCAGTACTTTAAGTGTAGAAAAATCCTGGACCACTACAGGGAGCAGGCCGTCCGGATTCTTGCCGAAATCCAGATCCTCAACTTCAAAATCTTTCTTGATCATAATATATTCCAGTTTTATAAATCCAATATCCGTCACAGACGCACAGGAATGCCTCTGTCTGCAAGCTGCCGTTTCAGGTCAGGAATAAGCACTTCCCCGTAATGGAATATGGAAGCCGCCAGAGCTGCATCCGCACAGCCGCCTTCCGGAGACAGTACATCTATGATATGTCCGGCATTCCCGGCACCTCCGGAAGCTATGACCGGTATTCCGAGCTGTCCGGATAGTTTCCTGTACACTTCGCAGGCATAACCTCCGCATGTCCCGTCATGGTCCATGGAGGTAAACAGTATCTCTCCCGCTCCGAGACGTTCCGCATGTTCCGCCCACGAGAACAGTTCCCTGTCGGAAAAGCGGGTACCTCCGTGAGTCGTCACACGCCATGTACCTCCGACATTCCTGGCATCTATCGCCACTACGACACACTGCGAGCCGAATCTGGAAGCTATTTCCGATATCAGTTCCGGATTACGGACAGCGGCACTGTTGACCGACACTTTGTCTGCTCCTGCACGGAGCAATACGGAAGCATCTTCCACGGTAGAAATACCGCCGCCGACAGTAAATGGTATGTCAATATTCAATGCTATCCGTTCCACAAGTCCCGAAAAAGCTTTCCTGCCTTCTATAGTGGCACTGATATCCAGAAATACAAGCTCGTCGGCGCCCTGTCCCGAATATGAACGGGCAAGTTCCACAGGATCTCCCACTGTCTTGAGAGACAAAAAATTGACGCCTTTCACCGTCTGGCCGTCCCTGATATCGAGACAAGGTATGATTCTCTTTGCAAGCATTGTCAGCCGTGTTATAAAGTGCTCCCGGATACATTCCGTATGTCGTCAAGCGATATACGTCCCTCGTAAATAGCCTTTCCTACTATGACAGCCGGAATCCCGGCCATATCCAGACGTTCCACATCATCCATGGAACCGACACCTCCGCTCGCCACAATCTGCAGACCGGGATACTTTCCTGCAAGTCTTGAATACAGGTCCACATCCGGGCCATCCAGCATGCCGTCCCTGGAGATTTCAGTAATTACCGCTGTTTTCAACCCTGCGGGAGAAAATCTGTCGAACAGGGACTCCGCGCTTTCGGATGACATTTCCTTCCATCCGTTGACCGCGACATGTCCGTCTTTCAGATCTGCGCCGAGTATTATACGTTCACCTCCGAATTCTCCGAGCCAGCCTGTAAAAATTTCCGGCTTCGTACAGGCAATGCTTCCGCAAACGGCGCGGCAGGCCCCGGCATTGAACACCGATATCAATGCCTGCCTGTCCTTCAGACCGCCGCCGAATTCCACATTCAGGGAAGTATGCGATGCAATATCTTCAAGAACCCGCTGATTTTCCGGGAACTCCGCCTTGGCTCCGTCCAGGTCTACAAGATGGAGCATGGTCACGCCACAGTCTTCGAACCGCTTGGCCATGTCCAGAGGATTTTCGTCGTAGACCTTGCTTCTGGTATAGTCGCCTTGAGTCAGACGGACACATTTTCCGTCTATGATATCTATGGCAGGGATTATTCTTATCATTTCCTCTACATTTGAAACCAGACTATCGACGAAGTCTGATAAAGTTCGACAAAATACGTTCTCCGACGTCGCCGCTTTTTTCAGGATGGAACTGGCATCCCATGAAATTGTCCCGGCACAGGGACGAACTGAAAGGGACTCCATATCCGGTCACCGAAGCGGTGTCTTCACCGATATCCGCGCAATACGAATGTACGAAGTACACGTAAGAACCTTCGGCCACTCCGTCGAAAAGTCCTGTTTTAAGCGACGTGATATCATTCCATCCCACATGCGGGATTTTCAGCGGCATGTTTCCAGGCAGCACGGAACTGAAATGCCGGACACGGTTCGGGAATATGCCGAGACACTCTACATCCCCTTCTTCGGACCATGAACAGAGCAGCTGCATTCCGAGACATATCCCAAGCAGAGGCCTGTCAGTATTCCTGATAAAGTCCGCAAGCCCGTTTGCACGCAGTCTCGCCATGGCCCATGCCGCATCTCCCACACCCGGAAGAATCAGACGGTCGCATGAAGAAAGGACCTGGGAATCGGAACTGATCACGTAACCTGCACCGAGACGCTTCAAGGCATTTTCCACCGACCGTATATTGCCGGCATCATAATCTATAATTCCTGTCATAACCAACCTTTGCTGCTTGGGATAATATTATCTGAAGGAATCCTTCGTACTGCCTGACCCAGCGCCCTGGCAAAAGCCTTGAAGACACCTTCTATTATATGATGGTCATTTTCTCCGGAGGCCCTGACATGCAGATTGCAGTCCAGATGTTCGGACAGCGACTTGAAAAAGTGTCCGAACATCTGTGAAGAAACGTCTCCGACAGCAGCTCCGTGCAGCGGTACATCCCACCTGAAATCGATTCTTCCGCCGAGGTCCATAAGTACAAAGGCTTCGGCTTCATCCATCGGAAGACAGAAACCGTAACGTCCTATGCCTGACTTGTCGCCTAGAGCTTCTTTCAGACACTCACCGAGCGCTATGGCCACATCTTCGACACTGTGATGGTCATCTGTGGCAAGATCTCCGAAACATGCAATGTCGAGAGAGATCCCGCCATGGAACCCGATCTGTTCCAGCATGTGATCGAAGAAATGCAGGCCGGTCGCTATTTCCGGCTTGCGGAAATGATCCAGGTCCACTTTTACGGACACTGCGGTCTCCCCTGTTTTTCTGAAACAGGAAGCGGTCCGACCCTCTCCGGCACATTTGCTTTCCGTACAGCCGGTATATTGTTTTCCGGAAAGGACCGATATTACCCTGTCGTTTTCTTCAGGAGTGCCGACGGTAATCCTCAGACAGTTTTCGCATCCGCAAGCCGATGATCTGTCCCGGACTATGATTCCGGCTCTGAAAAGTCCGTCGAATGCCTGATCCTTGTCCGTGAATTTGACCAGGAGGAAATTGGCATCGGAAGGATACACCGCCGCCACCCTGTCGAGACCGGAAAGTGCGGAAGCAAGTCTCGTCCTTTCTTCCTTTATTTCCCTCACCTTGCAAAATGCGGAGAGAGGGTTTTCCAGCAGTTCTTCCGCCCTGGTCTGATTCAGTATGCTGACATTATAAGGATATTTTATCCCTGACATCACGTCGGCCGTAAATCTGCAAGTAATGGCGAGGCCTATTCTCAGGCCCGCCATCCCCCAGGCCTTGGACAATGTCTGCAGGACTATCAGCCGGGGATATGTCCCGATCATAGAGACAAAACTGTCGCTGTCGGCAAAATCAATATATGCTTCATCTACTACGGTAATACCGTTGAAATTGTCGAGAATCCTGACGATTTCATTCCTGTCCAGCAGATTTCCGGAAGGATTGTTCGGAGAACACAGGAAGATAACCCTGGTGTCATTTTCGACTTTCGAAAGGACCGTGTCCGCATCAAGGGTAAAACCGTCGTCCAGAGGGGCACCGATTACACGCACGTCATTTATGGCCGCCGCTACGGAGTACATGCCGTATGTAGGTACAATCTGGACCATACTGCTCTTCCCCGGAGGACAGAACATCCGGAAAATCAAGTCTATGGGCTCGTCACTGCCGTTCCCGACAAAGATATTCTCCGCCGGAATCTTCTTTATGACCGACAACATCGACTTGAGTTTCGGCTGGTGCGGGGACGGATATCTGTTCACCCCGTTCGGATAAGGGTTCTCGTTGGCGTCGAGATATACTTCCATCCTGGCTTTGCAGTCATCACGCGCCGTAGAATACGGTACTATGTTTCTGATATTTTCACGCAACAGAGCTCTGATTTCCTCTTCTGCGGAAGATTTTTCTCGTATCATAGGCAAAATTATTTCAACCTTATGCTCACGGCGCCGGCATGTGCATCGAGACCCTCTGCCATGGCCATCGTCTCTATGACCGGTCCGAGCGTTTCGAGTCCTTCGCGCGTGATTTCCTGTATGGTCATCTTTTTCATGAATGCGGACAGGTTCACCCCGGAACATGATACCGCCCACCCGCCTGTAGGAAGGGTGTGATTCGTTCCTGAGGCATAGTCTCCGGCGCTTTCCGTAGAATAATTGCCGAGGAAGACGCTTCCGGCGTTCTTTATGCCTTCCACTGTCCGGCCATAATTTTCCGTAGCGATAATCAGGTGTTCAGGCGCATAGAAATTGGAAAATTCCACCATTTCTTCTTCCGTACGGAAAAGCACGGCAGCGCTCCGGGTCATCGATACGTCTACGATGGATTCTCTGGAAAGCTTACGCTTCTGAATGTTTATTTCTTTATCCACGGCTTCCACGAGTCCGGCCGATGTCGACAGAAGTATGGCCTGGCTGTCTTTGCCGTGTTCAAGCTGCGAAAGAAAGTCGGAAGCCACGAACGACGGTACTGCGCTCCGGTCGGCGATAATCATCACTTCCGAAGGACCGGCAGGCATGTCGATGGCACATTCCTGTGACACCTGCTGTTTGGCTTCAGTCACATACGAATTTCCGGGACCGAATATCTTGTCGACTTTGGGTATGGTTTCGGTGCCGTAAGCCAGAGCCGCTATCGCCACCGCCCCGCCTATTTTGTAGATTTCCTTTATTCCGCAGATACCGGCAGCATAAAGTATTGCCGGAGATATCTTTCCCTGCGGCCCGGCAGGCGTACAGAGAACAATCCTTCCGCAGCCTGCTATCGAAGCAGGTATCGCGAGCATCAGTACGGTGGAAAACAGAGGTGCCGTCCCTCCCGGTATGTAAAGTCCGACATTGCCTATAGGGATATTCTTCTGCCTGCATGTCACTCCGGGCATGGTTTCTACGGATATGTCTCCGGATTTCTGTGCTTCGTGGAACTTCCTTATATTTCCGGCAGCGACCTTCACGGCACCCCTGAATTCAGCCGTAAGGCACTCCGCCGCTCCCGCTATTTCAGCGGCAGACACCTTCAGACCGGGCATATCCGTATCGAACCCGTCCAGAGCCTTCACATACTCCAGGACCTTGATGTCCCCTCCTGTCCGGATATCGGACAATATCCGGGATACAGTATCTTTCACCTGTCCGGAGGGACCTGCCTTCTGCCGGCCGATTATGGCAGGCCAGTCCTGTTTTTCTGGATAATTGTATATTTTCATGGTTTTCAGATAATCAGTTTTTCCATAGAGAGGACAAGGATATCTTCCGCCCCTATTTGCTTTAGCCTGTCGGCTTTCTCCCACACCTCGGTTTCATCGACCACTGCATGTATTGCGCTCCATCCCTTGTCTGCCAGAGGCAGCAATGTAGGGCTTTTCATCGACGGAATGATTTCGAGCGCCTCGTCTATCTTGTCGTTCGGGACATTCACGAGCATATACTTCTTTCCCCTGCTTCGCAATACGGAAGTGAATCGGGACAGCAGGGTCCTGACCGTCTGCATCTTCTCTTCGTCCAGGCCTGGCCTGCCGATAAGGACGGCATCCGATTCCATGACAGTCTCGACCTCTGCCAGTCCGTTCTGGACCAGCGTGCCGCCGCTGCTGACAATATCGAAAATACCGTCAGCCAGACCTATGGACGGGGATATCTCCACACTTCCTGCGATTTCCCTTATTTCACATGAAATTCCTTTCCTGTCGAAATAGGATTTCAGGATCACCGGATACGAAGTCGCCACTCTCTTGCCGTTGAAAAACTCAGGGCCGTCATATTCCAGATATTTCGGAATCGCCAGTGAAAGCCGGCATTTCCCGAATTCCAGATGTTTGAGGACATCTACGGGATAGGCCCGCTCCATGACTTCATTATAACCGACGATTCCGATGTCGGCAATACCGCATGAAACCGTCTGCGGAATGTCGTCATCTCTGAGATAGAGTACTTCCATAGGGAAATTGGAAGATCTGGACAGGAGTTTCCTGCTGCTTTCTTCGATACTGATACCAGCTTCCCGCAGCAGTGCGATGCTTTTCTCATTCAGTCGTCCTTTGGACTGTAAGGCAATTCTCAGCATAATATATATAGTAAGTTCGTTTTAAAATTCCGGACTCAGCGGACCGGCATAAAAAAAAGAGCCTGCCGGTCTTTACGGCAAGCTCTCTATAATGCAATACTTCAATGCATGGCCAGACCTGCCGTCATATTCCGTAAATATGATGGTGGTGAAGCCTGTATGAAAGTCGAAGTGTCATGAAATACATGCGTTTCTACAAAACTAAGAAATTTTTCAGAAGATTCAAACAATCGCCGTTAAAATAACGTTTCAGCCGACAATATACTTGCCTCCGGGTATCATGGATATCAGTCTGGAGATTACCGACGAAACGGTGAAAGTCAGGACTGCAGTCACCAGGATATGCACCGGTGTGGACAGGCCCCATCCAGATACGATCTGATGGAAAAATATAAGGAAAAACATGTGCATGAGATAAATCCCGTAGCTGACTCCGGACACGGGCAATATTTTTTGGAGACCTTTTCGGCCCACGGTGAAAGCAGCGGCATGACCAAAAGAAATACATTATTCAAGCGTAGCGCAAAAAAAAAGGATGCGCAAAAAGATTTGCGCATCCGGATATGTGTAATAAAAGGCCGCAGCCTGATACCTTAGTCGTTCAGAGAGAATCTCTTGAATGCGAGGATTTTCGCATCCTTGTCGACGCCGGCAAGATAATCCTTGACAGAAGTCTTGCCGTCTCCCATCTGATACTCCTGTTCCTCAAGGGTATTCTCCTTGAAGAATTTGTTCAGACGACCGTTTGCGATATTGTTTATCATGGCCTCCGGAAGATTTGCCGATTTCTCTGCCGAAACAGTCTTGATGATCTCACGTGCCTGGTCAGCCTGCTCAGGAGTAAGCCATCCCTTTGCAGTGTTGGAAGCGATGTGATCTTCGCTGTCGACATGGGCAGGGTTGATCCCCGCTTTTTCGAGAGCCGAGTTCACGGCTTTTCTGACAAGCTCTTCCTTGGTCTTCTCGACTGCTACAGCCAGCTCGTTGTCTATGACATTCTGAGGAACGGAATCCTTGTTTACTGCAACAGGATTCATGGATGCTACCTGCATGGCGATTCCCTTGCCTGCTTCGGCAGGAACTTCCTTGCTGAAAGCCACGATGGCGGCGAGCTTGCCGTTTATCTTATGGATATATGATGAAATGTAAGGCGCCTCAAGGCATGCATAGTATGCGATAGAGTGCTTTTCTCCGGTTTTTCCGGTCTGTTCGGTGACAGCGGCCTCTACAGTCCTTCCGTCTGCGAGCGTGCAGGCCTTCAGAGCCTCGGCATCTGCAGGGAACTGTGCGAGAGCGGCATCAGCGATAGCTTCGGCGAGAGCCTGGAACTCGGCGTTCTTGGCCACGAAATCCGTTTCGCATCCGAGAGCTACGAGAATAGCCTTGTTACCGTCGACTTTGGCAATAGCCGCACCTTCGGAAGTCTCCCTGTCAGCCCTCTTGGCTGCCACGAGCTTTCCTTTCTCGCGGATGATTTCCTGGGCTCTTGCATAGTCGCCGTCAGCCTCCACGAGGGCTTTCTTGCAGTCCATCATGCCGGCACCGGTCATTTGACGCAATTTCATTACGTCTGCTGCTTTGATTTCCATATTTTCAAGAAAATTTAGAATGTTAGTACCTTATTCTGCGTCAGCGGCAGGAGCTTCTTCCGCCTTCACTGCAGGAGCTGCCTCTTCAGCAGGTGTTTCTGCAGGGACTTCGGCTGCCTCATCGGCTTTCGCCTTGCGGGCGCGGAGCTTCTTTCCTGCAGGAGACTGGGCCTCATTCTGCTCCGGAGTCTCTTTCTCCTTTTCGATCTTTCTCTCGTTCAGACCTTCTGCAACAGCCTGGCAGAGTACGTCGACAATATAAGAAATGGATTTTGCAGCATCGTCGTTTGCCGGAATCACATAATCAACAGGAGTAGGATCGCAGCAAGTATCAACCATAGCGATAACCGGGATATTCAGACGATTTGCCTCCTTTACTGCATTCATTTCTTTCTGTACGTCCACCACGAAAAGTGCTGAAGGGAGACGGCTCAGATCCTTGATGGAACCGAGGTTCTTCTCAAGTTTAGCCCTCTGGCGGGTGATCTGGAGACGCTCACGCTTGGCAAGTGTGTCGAAAGTACCGTCTTCAATCATCTTGTCAATGGTATTCATCTTCTTGACAGCCTTGCGGATGGTCGGGAAGTTCGTAAGCATTCCGCCTGGCCATCTTTCTGTCACGTAAGGCATGTTTACGGATGAAGCCTTCTCGGCCACTATCTCTTTTGCCTGTTTCTTTGTAGCTACAAACAGTATCTTGCGGCCTGAACGCGCAAGCTGTTTCATTACGTTCGCAGCTTCATCTATCTTTACTATACTCTTATGCAGGTCTATGATGTGGATTCCGTTTTTCTGGTCGAAAATATAAGGGGCCATCTTAGGATTCCACTTTCTCGCCAAATGTCCGAAATGAACACCTGCATCAAGCAGTTCTTGGAAATTTGTTCTTGGCATTTTCAAATAAATTTAACTTGTTTTACTTTCCTCCAGGCATCCTGGATGCGCCTGCAGGACTTCTACATCAATCCGGAGTAGCGGACAGTTCCGGTCTCCAGAATTTTACGCAGTCTCGTCAAATCCGGGTAGCCCTGAAAGATTCTCATCTCTACGGAGATCCTCAGATTTTCTCCACGGACTGCACAATCTTGTAAATCGTCAGACCAAACACTAACGTTTGCTGAACTGGAAGCGCCTACGTGCACCAGGCTGACCAGGTTTCTTTCTTTCGACTTCGCGGGCATCGCGGGTAAGGAATCCGTTGGATTTCAATGCAGGGCGGTAAGCCTCCTTGTCGACCTCGCAAAGTGCGCGGGCGATACCGAGCCTTATGGCTTCTGCCTGACCTTTGATTCCGCCTCCGTCGACATTAACCTTCACGTCAAACTGTCCTGCCGTACCGGTAACTTCAAAAGGCTGGTTCACAATGTAACGGAGCGCGTCTTCTTTGAAATATTCATTGATTTCACGGCCATTGACGGTGATGTTGCCTTTTCCAGCAACGACATAAACACGAGCGACTGCCGATTTACGTCTTCCAAGGGCGTTTACTAC
>CALUSC010000036.1 GCA_944323345.1 uncultured Bacteroidales bacterium
TCGACTTGCATGTGTTAAGCCTGCCGCTAGCGTTCATCCTGAGCCAGGATCAAACTCTTCTTTGTATATCTCTTTATTTCTCTTGAGTCTGTCCGGCCTTCCTTTCGGAATCAACGTCTTGCTTGTTTGCTTGCTTGTACTTGTTTCCTCAGCCTTTCAATGAACTTCCTTCTCGTTTCTTTCGGGCGATTTCTTCGTTGGTCTTCGCATCGTCTGTCGGTCATTTACACAAGTAAAATCCCTCCTTCCTCACTCGTCCGCCTCGATCTCGCCTCGAAATAAACTTCAAATATCTTTCAACTTTCGGGCGGTTTCTTCGTTGGACTTCGTTTCATCTGTCGGTCATTCACACAAGTAAACTCCCTCCTTCCTCTCTCGTCCGCCTCGATCTCGCCTCGAAATAAACTTCAAACAACTTTTGCCCCTTGCGGGACCCCCTTTTTCGTTTGGGGATTGCAAAGGTACACTTTTTTCAGTTCCCTCCAAACTTTTTTTAGCTTTTTTTAACCCTTTTTTCAGCACCATAAACTCATGCCATTGACAGTCACCGCTTTATCCGTTTCATCGCCGTTGAAATAAAAAACTGACGACACGGAACAATCGAAGTTACCGAATAAAAACATTGTAGGGACGGCCGAAAACAGCCGCCCCTACAAAATCACATGGACATCCCGGCAGACTACATCATGCCGCCCATTCCGCCTGCAGGCATTGCAGGAGCCGGCTCTTTTTCCGGAATATCGGTAATGGCGCACTCGGTAGTCAGGAACATGCCTGCCACTGAAGCGGCATTTTCCAATGCTATACGCGATACCTTGGTAGGGTCGATGACTCCGGCCTCGAACATATTGACATACTCGTCAGTACGGGCATTGTAACCGAAATCGCCTTTTCCTTCCCTGATCTTCTGGATAATCACGCTGCCTTCCACACCGGCATTCTCAGCTATCTGACGGAGAGGCTCCTCGATAGCGCGGGCTACGATATGGATACCGGTAGTCTCATCCTCGTTGTCGCCCTTCATACCTTTCAAAGTCTCCGCTGCACGGATATATGCTACTCCGCCGCCAGGTACGATACCTTCTTCAACTGCGGCACGGGTGGCATTCAGAGCATCCTCTACCCTGTCTTTCTTCTCTTTCATCTCCACTTCAGTAGCTGCACCTACATAAAGGACTGCAACTCCGCCGGCAAGCTTGCCGAGACGCTCCTGAAGTTTCTCACGGTCATAATCGGAAGTAGTAGATGAAATCTGCTTTCTGATCAACTCTGCCCTTTCCTTTATGGCATCCTTGTCGCCGCCGCCGTTTACGATGGTAGTATTCTCTTTGGAAATAACGACTTTTTCCGCCTTTCCGAGCATGTCAGGAGTAGTATTTTCCAAAGTGAAGCCCCTTTCCTCGGATACTACGACCGCACCAGTAAGCGTAGCGATATCCTGAAGCATCTCCTTACGACGGTCACCGAAGCCAGGAGCCTTGACGGCGGCTATCTTCAATGTTCCACGAAGCCTGTTGACTACCAGTGTAGTAAGAGCCTCACCATCCACATCTTCCGCAATAATCAGAAGTGATTTGCCTTCACGTGCTATAGGTTCGAGAATAGGAAGAAGATCTTTCATCGTGGAAATCTTCTTATCCGTGATAAGTACGAGCGGCTCTTCGAGGACAGCTTCCATCTTGTCGCTGTTGGTCATGAAATACGGAGAGATATAACCTCTGTCGAACTGCATGCCTTCCACCACTTTCACTTCAGTCTCGGTACCCTTGGCTTCCTCTACAGTGATGACGCCGTCTTTCTTTACTTTAGACATGGCATCGGCGATCAGTTTGCCGATATAGCCGTCGTTGTTTGCAGAGATGGTTCCCACCTGCTCGATCTTGGAATAATTGTCGCCGACTTCCTGACTCTGCGCTTTCAGGCTCTCCACGACTTTGGCGACAGCCTTGTCGATACCTCTCTTGAGATCCATAGGATTCGCTCCGGCAGTCACGTTTTTCAGACCGACATTGATAATGGCCTGCGCCAATACAGTAGCTGTAGTGGTACCGTCACCTGCCTGCTCGTTGGTCTTGGAAGCGACTTCCTTGACCATCTGGGCACCCATATTGGCGAACTTGTCCTCAAGTTCGATTTCCTTTGCGACAGTAACACCGTCCTTAGTAACCTGAGGTGCACCGAATTTCTTGTCGATAATTACATTGCGGCCCTTAGGACCGAGGGTGACCTTAACTGCGTTTGCCAAAGCGTCAGCGCCTTCCTTCATCTGGGCACGAGCCTCGACATTGAATTTGATATCTTTTGCCATAATATTATTCTCCTGTTATGATTAAAGTGTTGCCAGAATATCCGACTGTTTCATTATAAGATAGTTCTTGCCGTCTACAGTTATTTCGGTTCCTGCATATTTCCCGTAAAGAACCACATCACCGACTTTTACCTCCATCGGCTCATCCTTTTTCCCAGGACCTGCGGCCAATACCGTTCCCTGCTGAGGTTTCTCTTTTGCGGTATCAGGAATATAAAGTCCTGCCGCTGTTTTGGTCTCGGCCTCCTTAGGCTCGACCAATACTCTATCTGCTAATGGTTTGATCATAATTTATTGTTTTTAAATATTGTCAGACTTAATGCGTCTTCCGACGCCGTCGGCATTCCTTTCGGCAAAAGAAATGCCATCGGACAAAACTGACAAATTGTCACAAAACGGCATGAAGAATTGTCAGTGGTACATTTTTTATTTATTTTTGCAAGGATTGACATAAAAATATCATGGAGAAAATAAAACGACTTTATCCGCTCGTATTCCATCCTATAGTCATGGAAGAACCGTGGGGAAAGGAAAATATCGCGATAGCGGATCTCGGCATTGAAGACTCGGTAGTGGCCGAAGGATGGCTTTCAGATAATTCCATAGGCGAAATAATGGAAACATATCTGGAACGCGTAGTCGGAGATGAGGTCTACAGCTATTACGGGAGACAGTTTCCTGTACTGGTAAAAGAACTCGACATCGACGGAGAGATGCCGGTATACGTCCATCCGGACGATGAAATAGCGGGGCAGAGGTATGACTCCCTCGGCGGCAAGGAACTGTGGTATATTGTCGGCGCAGAGCCGGATGCCATGATATATCTGGGCTTCAGCCAGGATGTTACGGCAGCGGAACTATATGAAAGATGCAGCAACGGCACGGTCAGGGACGTCATGAATCATGTCAGACCGTCAGCCGGAGATTTTTTCATGGTAGAACCAGGCATACCGCATTCAGCATCCGGAAAGATGAAAATCACCGTCATCAAGGAATCGTCCGAACTTCCGTTCAGGCTATACGACAAGCATGAACAGGACCGCGAGACATTGGATACCCATCTGGCTGAAACCATGGATTTCATCAGTTACGGGAAATATACCGTACCTTCATGCAGGACGGAAAACGAATCAGAGATAGAAACGATAGCAGACTGCCCGGAATTCAGGATAAACAGAATCCGGCTGGCCGATCCCGTACACAGTTTCAGCGAACAGGCAGGCAGCTATATATTATATATATGTATAGAAGGCGAGGCGTCCGTACAGATTCCGGTATCTGATGCAGAAGGGAGGAAAAATACGGAAAACCGGTATCTGAAGAAAGGGGAAGTCATGCTGGTTCCGGCGGAAGTAAACGATTTCTTCGTATTGCCGGTAGACAGGAGTACCGTTCTTCTGGAGGTATCTGCCGGAAAAAGGGAAGATGCCGACAGTTATATAAATCCTGACACCGAGCCGTTCCTGGAAGGAGAAGACTACGAAGGGCTGGAAGATGAGGAGAGCACAGATAACGAAATAAAGCCCGGAAAAGTTTCCGGGAAACACGACATGCAATGGAATTGAAAACAATCCTGTCATGGCAGAAGAAGTAAGAATAGACAAATACCTGTGGTCGATAAGAGTCTACAAGACCAGAAGCGATGCGACAGATGCATGCAAGGGAGGAAAGGTCAGAATCAACGGCTCTGACATAAAGCCTTCGAAAACAGTAAAGCCGGGAGACATAATCACAGCGCGTAAAGGAGCCGTTTCGTACCGGTACAAGGTTCTGGCAACGATAGACAAAAGACAGGGAGCGAAACTGGTCCCGCAATATGCGGAGAACATCACACCGCAGGAAGAACTGGACAAGCTGAAATCCCCGGTAGAGACTTTCTTCCTGAAAAGAGACCGTGGGGCAGGACGCCCTACCAAGAAAGAACGGCGTCAGATGGACAGCCTGTGGGAATCACTGAATTTCGATGTACCGGATGATGTAGCCGCAAAACTGGCATCGGACCTAGGAATAGACGGCTCCGATGACGAAGATTTTTATGATGAATAAAAAAATCAGTTTTTCTGCAACAAACCGCAACCATCCTGCATCTATATTTCAGGTTTAGGTTTTAGTACACGTTTAGGCGTCTGATATCGTGAAGAGTCAGGCGCCTTTTTCATGTCATTGCATTTCTATCCTGACGTTGTCCAGCCACAGGGTATTCCCTACCCCTCCATAAAAGGCAGGCTGCGAACTGGCCAGAAAATTGAGGATAAGATAATTCGGCTCTACATCCCCGTCAGCCCAGCCCTCTTCTTCGACAATGACTTTGCGGCCCTTGCTGTTATAACAGTAAAATGCTGTTTCGGGATCTGTATTGAGTCCCATATAATCTTCATAATAAGGTTCTCCGGTAATATCGCCATAGGCTATTTCCAGTCTGCAGCCGTTCACCCAGTCCGCAACATTCTCCCTGAAATGCCGGATAGCCGACCCCACCCGCAGGGCATGTACCGATCCGTCCTCTTCCTCCCACCTGTACTGCAAGACCATATAGACCTGAGGATAATCGGGATAGCCCATCTCCTTGAGCTGTGAAAAACCGGTTCCCCTGACCACTTCATGCCCGACCTCGGCCTTATAGTCGAAGACAAGAGCAGAAGGCCTTCCCTCGAACGGAATCCCGTACAGGACTTTTGTCATGGGATCTTTCGTATCACGGATAGGCTCTTCGAGGGAACCTACGAACATGGCACCCTGGCACGTGACATCCATATTGATGATACCCAGGACCTTGACGGATTCCACATGCGTTTCCAGACGGGCACAGTAACCGTCTCCCCTTTTCTCCGGGTACACTGTATTGTTCGTTTTGGTGACACCGGCTACGACTGCCAACACGTTATTGGTTCTCCAGAGATAGCCGTCAGGCGCCGAATACGGTTTCTTCGTACTGACAATCTCTCCGTTTCCGTAAAACTCGTAAAGATGATTCGTCTTCCCTCCGATGACCCCGGATTCCCGGACCTCCCTGGCCGACCATCTGTCGAATGTCCCGTATGAATTTATAGCCTCCGCTATACTGTTCTGGGCAAACAGGGACTCAGCGGACGGGAACATGAATGTAAAAGCGGTTAAGAAAAAAATAATTGTCCGTCTCATAAAAAATGACTAAATATGCAAACTTATTGTCGGAGACAAAGGTAATACTTTTTTTATTATGAGAATTCCGTCTTTAAAAATAGCGGCCGCGGTTATTGTGATGGCGTGTGGGATGATGACACATGACAATATCATTGCCGGACCGGCAATAAAAAGCGAAATCATCATGTATCAGCCAGACGGGTCTTCATTCACCGCCAGGCTTCTGGGAGATGAATCCGTAAAGATTTACATGACTGCGGACGGATGCGCCATAGGACAGGGGCCGGACGGATGGTATTACTATGCCAGCTATGATGCAGACGGCATAAAATACCGGACAGAGTTCAAGGTGGGAGAGCAGGTACCTCCCGATGTAAAGGCAAAGAGCCGCATCATACCTTATGATATATTGGGTGCAAGACGGGCAGAATACGGAATGAAAAAAAACGGGTCGGGGCGGGAAAGCCTGCTGTACAGGACCAAGGCGGCACGCGGAATAGCGACCAGAAGCGGAAATGAAGTGACAGAAAAGCATGGAATCGTCATTCTGGCGCAGTTCAGTGACCTGAAATTCAAGGAAAACCATACCAGAGAATCTTTCGTCGCACTCCTTACAGAACAGGGTTACAGCCAGGACGGAGCCTCCGGATCGGCCATCGACTACTTCAATGACCAGTTCAAGGGGCAGTTCTCGTTCTCCTTTGAGGTGAGTGACATCGTGACACTTCCACACGGCTACGCATATTATGGGGCGAATGACAAAAACGAACAGGATATAAGGCCGGCCGAAATGATAGCGGAAGCATGCAGACTCGCCGACAGCCAGATAGATTTTTCCAGGTTCGATGACGATGGGGACGGGGAAGTGGACAATGTTTTCGTCTTTTTTGCGGGTGGTGACGAGGCCGACGGTGCGGGTGAGGACCATATATGGTCTCAGGCATGGTATGTCCGCGACGGGGCCGGAATCGACCTTACACTGGACGGGAAAGTCATAAACCGTTTTGCATGTACGTCGGAACTGCGTCGTACAGGTACCGGCAATCATTACGTGTTCGCCTCCATAGGGACATTCTGCCATGAATTCAGCCATACTCTCGGACTGTCCGACTATTATGATACGGACTATGAACTCAGCGGAGGAGAGGCGAAAGCCATGTGGCGATCCACGGCACTCATGGATGCCGGAAATTTCAACAACGGAGGGAATACGCCGCCGAATCTCAATGCTGCGGAAAGAGATGAACTGGGAATTTTCGAAGCGGTGGAACTTACTCCGGGCACACATGTACTGGAGCCTGTCGATATCAGCGGACAATACTATAAGGCGGAAACAGGGAACGAAGGCGAATATTTCCTTTTCGAATGCCGCGCAGAAAAAGGATGGGACGAATATATAGGCGGAAACGGACTGCTCGTTTACCACATCGACAAATCCGGGAACGAGTCCGGGTTTTCCGCTGCTTACGGGAATCTTTCCGCGAAGGAAAGATGGCTGTACAATGAAGTGAACTGCAATCCGGCACACCAGTGCGCCGATCTGGTAGAAGCATATCCGCAGGCAGGGGATGTCTCGCATGTTTTCTTCCCGTACTTGTCCGGGAGCACAGAGATAAGCTCGTTCACGCCGATTACATCCCCGGCTTTCGTTTCATGGAACGGGGCTGATTCCCCGCTGGCCATTACCGATATCGAAAAGGACGGGGACAACATAGTCATTACAGTCGTGGAATATACGGGAAAACTGGCCGTCCCTGTCAATGTCAGGTCAGACATATTCCAGGATGCCGCCATCATAAGCTGGGAAGCGTCATCGGACTTCGCCACTGCCGGAGTAATAAGATGGAAGAAAAGTTCCGGAAGCGAGGAATACGAGGAGAGGACGATAGAGGCATACGACGGTAACAGGTATTCTTATGTCATCGATGGCCTTACGCCTATAACGCCTTACAAATGCGAGGTATATTTCACGGCTGACGGAATATCGGGAACTCCTGTATCCTGCAACTTCACCACAAAAAACAAAAGAAGCGACAACTATCCTTTCATCTATCTCAAATATGTGGAAAAGAATGATGACGGCACCTATCCCGCCGGCAGCAGGTTTCCGCTGAGGCTATGGAACGCCTACGACGCCGAACACGTCGTCTGGTATATGGACGGAAAGGAAATTTCAGTGGATGCAAGCGGGTATTACATACCTGAAAAATCCGGTACGATGAAGGCTGAAATCTTCTATGAAGACGGCAGCAAGGGAATAGTCTCAAAAATCATAAAAATAAAATAGTCCAGATATGTCAGGAAAACTCATGTTGAAGCGGATTCTGCTGCTTGCCGCGGTCTCAATATCGGCTGCCGGATGTGTCAAAGGGCTCGGAATCGAAGAGTTCCGGCAGGAAAGCGACATAGGACTCTTCATCAAGGGCGGCAATGTCATAAGATACAATGAAGACGAATTCCAGCTGGGATTCAACGGAGACAGGAACGAATTCTGGGTGACCGACGACAACATGGCGAATTATTTCATTCTGAAATGCAAAAAGTTCCCGTCCGAAGGCGATTCAGTCACTGCCGATATAACCTATACCACGGACAACGACATTATAAGCAGGAAGGGAGTAGTCTTCCAGGTGCTCGGATACGACTCGGAAACAGAGAAGATCAGTCTGTGGAACCAGTCCAGGAAAATCGGTGTCATCGTCAAAATCATCAGATGATACCCGTACGGAAATTATTATTATATTTGGCGCGCAAAAACGGAAATTTACTTAATGAATAAAAAATAAAGGTTATGAGAAAGAAAATTGTTGCAGGCAACTGGAAAATGAATACTACAGTTGCAGAAGGGGTTGAACTTGCAAAGGCTGTCGCAGCCAAATCATCAGAAGTGCCGGCATCCGTAAAGCTCATCATCGCTCCTCCTTTCACCCATCTGGTTCCGGTAGGAGAAGCCATCAAAGGTTCAGTCATCGGACTGTCTGCACAGAACTGCGCTGACAAGGAGAAAGGAGCCTACACTGGCGAAGTGTCTGCCGACATGCTCGTGTCTGCAGGGTGCGAATATACGATTCTGGGACACTCGGAGAGAAGGCAGTACTATGGAGAAACCGATGCCAAACTGGTAGAAAAAGTAAAGCTCGCCATTGCACACGGTCTTTCACCTATTTTCTGCGTAGGCGAGAATCTGGACGAGCGTGAGGCCGGACGTCATTTCGATGTAGTGACAGAGCAGATAAAGAATGTGCTCTACACTCTTTCCGCAGAAGAAATGGCAAAGGTGATCATCGCATACGAACCGGTATGGGCTATCGGTACAGGAAAGACCGCCACTGCCGAACAGGCACAGGAAATCCACGCATGCATCAGGAAAGTGGTGGCAGAGAAATTCGGCGCTCTTGCAGAAGAAATCACAATCCTTTACGGAGGAAGCTGCAAGCCTTCAAACGCAAAAGAACTTTTTGCATGTCCTGACATAGACGGCGGTCTGATCGGCGGAGCTGCATTGAAAGCAGACGACTTCATAGCTATCGCATTGTCATATTAAAACGCGGATATTCCGTGAATATTACCAGAGGCTGCGCCAAAATTCAGGTTTTGACCAGCCTCTGAATTTTTTAACGAGAAAAGGAATCATGAAAAAAATCATTTTGACATTGGCAGGGGCGGCGGCGCTGGCCGCATCCTGCCAGACACAGGAGGATGCCGACATGCAGGCAAAAGTCGACGAATATGCGACATTCGAGGTGAAATCGCCTCTGATAAACGAATTGTCCGACAAGGACAGACAGGTACTGAACCTGCTCAGGGAAGCCGGGAAAGTGATCGACGGGCTGTTCTGGGAACAGACTTTCGGAGACAAGCACGAAATGGACGTGATCGACAATCAGGCCATGAAGGATTTCGCGATGATAAATTACGGGCCATGGGACAGACTGGAAGACAATTCTTCCTTCGTGCCGGGATACGGTGAAAAACCTCTCGGTGCCAATTATTATCCGGCAGACATGACTGCAGAGGAGTGGGAAGCCTTCGATGACCCTGACAAATTCAGTCAGTACACAGTGATCAGAAGAGATGAAAACGGGAATCTCAAATGTGTCTGGTACAGGGATGAATACAAGGAAGAACTGGATGTGATCTGCCGTTATCTGGAAGAAGCTGCAGCCATAACGGAAAATGCAGGACTGAAAAACTATCTCACCAAAAGGGTCGAGGCCTTCCGGACAGATGAGTATTTCGAGAGCGATCTAGCCTGGATGGACATGAAAGACAGCAAAATAGATGTTGTCATAGGGCCTATCGAGAACTACGATGACAAGCTGAACGAGCTGAAGACATCCTACGAATGCTTTATATTGCTGAAGGATGAAAAAAGAAGTCAGGAACTGGCGAAATATGTCTCCATGCTGCCTGAACTGCAGAAAATGCTGCCTTGTCCGGAAGAGTACAAGACGTTCGTCCCAGGCACATCTTCCGACCTGAACGTCTATGACGCCATCTACTACTCAGGCGACTGCAACTGCGGCAGCAAGACCATTGCCATAAATCTGCCGAACGATGACAGGGTACAGGCACTGAAAGGCGCCAGAAGACTGCAGCTCCACAACAGCATGAACGCCAAATTCGGGAAGATACTGCTTCCGATAGGACGCCTGCTCATAGAACCGGACCAGCAGAAACACCTGCGCTCGGAAGCTTTCTTCTGGAACGTGACTTTCCATGAGGTGGCACACGGTCTCGGCGTCAAGGAGACAGTCAACGGCAAAGGAAGCGTGGACGATGCCATGGGAGCAGAAAAGACTACCTGGGAGGAAGCCAAGGCCGATATTCTTGGACTGTTCATGGTATGCCGTCTCATCGATATGGGAGAAATTCCTCTCATTTCAAAGGAAGATGCCATCACTACGTTCATCGCCGGACTGGTGCGTTCTGTCCGTTTCGGGTCCGCGTCTTCGCATGGGAAGGCCAACATGATGTGCTATAATTTCATGAAAGAGAACGGCGCGTTTTCACGCAACAAGGACGGACAGTACCATATCGATTTCGACCAGGCACTCAAGGCTATCGATGAATGGTCATCAGTCATAATCAGGACACAGGCTACCGGAGATGTGGATTTCGCACAGGAATTTTCCAGAAAATACGCAGTGGTTCCTGAAGCGTTGTCGGCAGATATCGCGAATATAAATGCTCATAATATTCCGCGTGACATCAAATTCGACTTTATCTGGTAAACTGGCGGGCGGATATATGATACAAAAAAATCGGGCGGCTTTTCCTAGCCGTCCGATTTTTATATTCAGTCCGAACTGTCAGAGCTTAGGACCGGCAGCTACGAGAGACTTGCCGAGGTCGTTGCCTGTGAACTTCTCGAAGTTCTTGACGAAACGTCCTGCAAGGTCTTTAGCTTTCTCATCCCACTGTGCAGGCTCTGCATAAGTGTCGCGAGGATCGAGGATGGCAGGATCCACACCAGGGAGCTCTGTAGGAACTTCGAAATCGAAGTAAGGGATCTTCTTGGTAGGAGCCTTCTCGATAGAACCGTCGAGGATAGCGTCGATAATACCGCGGGTATCACGGATAGAGATACGCTTGCCTGTTCCGTTCCAGCCTGTGTTAACGAGATAAGCCTTGGCGCCTACTGCGTTCATTCTCTTCACGAGTTCCTCACCGTACTTGGTAGGATGGAGTGAAAGGAATGCTGCACCGAAGCAAGCCGAGAAAGTAGGGGTAGGCTCTGTAATTCCGCGCTCAGTACCTGCGAGCTTGGCAGTAAATCCTGAAAGGAAGTAATATTGGGTCTGCTCAGGAGTCAGGATGGAAACAGGAGGAAGCACTCCGAACGCATCTGCTGAAAGGAAAATCACCTGCTTTGCGTGAGGGCCCTTTGAAACCGGCTTCACGATGTTCTCGATATGGTCGATAGGGTAAGATACACGGGTGTTCTCAGTCACGCTCTTGTCAGCGAAGTCGATCTTGCCGTTTGCATCGACAGTCACGTTTTCGAGAAGGGCATCCCTCTTGATGGCGTTGTAGATATCCGGTTCGCTCTCCTTGTCGAGGTTGATGACTTTTGCGTAACAGCCGCCTTCGTAGTTGAAGACACCGTTGTCATCCCAGCCGTGCTCGTCATCACCGATGAGGAGTCTCTTAGGATCTGTAGAAAGAGTGGTCTTTCCTGTTCCTGAAAGTCCGAAGAAGATGGCAGTGCTCTTGCCTTCCTTGTCAGTGTTTGCAGAGCAGTGCATTGAAGCGATGCCGCGGAGAGGGTTCAGGTAGTTCATGATGGAGAAGATACCTTTCTTCATCTCACCGCCGTACCATGTGTTCAGGATCACCTGCTCGTTTGTCTTGAGGTTGAAGACAGTGGCAGTCTCTGAATTCAGACCGAGCTCCTTGTAGTTCTCAACCTTTGCCTTGGCGGCGTTGAATGACACGAAATCAGGCTCGCCGTAGTTTGCAAGCTCCTCTTCCGTAGGACGGATGAACATGTTCTTAACGAAATGTGCCTGCCAAGCCACTTCCATGATGAAACGTACTTTAAGACGTGTAGCAGGGTTTGCACCGCAGAAAGTATCCATCACGAAAAGACGCTTTCCTGAGAGCTGCTTCACAGCCTTAGCCTTCAGGTCGGCCCAAGCCTCTTCAGAGCATGGTTTGTTATCATTCTTGTATTCATCAGAAGTCCACCATACAGTGTCCTTGCTGGCATCGTTGTAAACGAAGAACTTATCTTTAGGAGAACGTCCGGTATAAATACCAGTCATCACGTTTACGGCTCCGAGTTCAGTCACCTGGCCTTTCTCATAGCCTTCGAGTCCTTCTTTGGTCTCTTCCTCGAAAAGGACTTCATAAGACGGGTTGTGGAGGATTTCCTTCACATCTGTAATACCGTACTTGCTTAAATCAATTTTACTCATAATATAAAAAAGTTTAATGATTACCCAAAAGTATATCCGTGCAAAAATATAATATTTTTACGAGCGGTCAAATTTTCAAGACAAATTTTGCTAATTTTGTCTCGGACCGGACAATCCGGTCCGCAAAAACCGGGGCTTTAGCCTGCACAAAACATGCCAATTCGGGAGGGTATTATGGAAGCGATAGAAGTGCTGGAGAAATATTGGGGTTACACCTCATTCAGGAACATGCAGAAAGAGATAGTGGATGCGGCTCTGAGCGGAAAGGATGTGCTGGCCATATTGCCTACCGGAGGAGGCAAGTCCGTATGCTTCCAGGTCCCGGCGATGATGAAACCGGGCATGGCACTGGTCATCACCCCTCTGATAGCCCTGATGAAAGATCAGGTACAGAACCTCAACGACAGGGGGATCAAGGCTCTGGCAGTGTATATGGGCATGAGCAGGAGAGAAATAGAACTTGCCCTGAACAATGCGGTTTACGGAGACTTCAAATTCCTGTACATTTCTCCGGAGCGGCTGTCGACGGCTGCATTCCGCGAATTTCTGAAGGATATGGATATCAGCTATATCGTAGTGGATGAAGCTCACTGTATATCCCAATGGGGCTATGATTTCCGTCCTGATTACCTGAAAATAGCCGATATCCGCAATATCTGCGATGCTCCTGTCATGGCCCTGACGGCAACGGCGACTCCGCAGGTGGCACAGGACATCATGGAAAAACTCGGTTTCCGGGAAAAACTGCTGCTGAAATCAGGATTCGAGAGGCCAAACCTCTCATACATAGTACGTAACAGGGAAGACAAGCAGGGACAGCTTCTGAATATATGCCGGTCTGTGCCCGGGACCGGAATAATATATGTCCGCAACAGGAAAAAATGCGAAGAGATAGCCTTGTTCCTGAAAAATTCCGGAGAATCGGTCTCTTTCTACCATGCCGGCCTGTCGCATGCGGCCAGGACTTCCAGGCAGGAGGACTGGAAAAGCGGGAAAATCAGGGTAATGGTCTGCACCAATGCTTTCGGTATGGGCATAGACAAGCCGGATGTCAGATTCGTCATCCATTATGAACTCCCTGACTGCCCCGAAGCCTATTTCCAGGAAGCCGGAAGGGCCGGACGCGACGGCAAGCGGTCGTATGCAGTCCTGCTGTGGAACAACACCGACCTGCGCAAACTGAAACAGCTATCCAGCGTATCATTTCCGGACATAGAGTACATCGAGGACATTTACCACAAGGTCCATATCTTTTTCGGGATACCGTACGATACAGGTGCCGGCAGGGAACTGAAATTCGACATCATGGAATTCTGCAGGAAATTCAGGCTGAACGCTTCATCGGCGTACAATGCCCTTAAATACATAGAAAGGGAGGGGCACTGGATTTTCCTGGAAGATACGGATATCCCGACCAGGATACAGATCATCCCGTCCAGGGAAGAACTGTACGATGCGGATATCCCCGGAAAACAGCAGATGATTCTGGAAACTCTGATGAGGACATATACCGGACTGTTTTCCTATCCGGTCCGTATCGACGAAGAATACATAGCCGAAAAGACAGGTACGGCCGTTCCCGAACTGCGGCAGCTGTTTTACAGCCTGTCTCTGGAACATCTTGTCAGATACATTCCGGCAGACCACTCGTCGGTCATATACCTGAAGGAGAACAGGCTTAGACCGAAAAATGTCCGGCTGTCGCCCGAAAGGCTCGAAAGGCTAAAAACCTCCTGGACAGAGAGGACCGATGCCATGATAAGATATGCCGGGGAAACCGATATGTGCAGAAGCAGATTCCTGCTAAAGTATTTCGGACAGGAAGAAAGCAATGATTGCGGCACATGCGACGTATGCCGCAGCAGGAAAGCCCGGTCAGTGAGCAAAGGAACGGAAAAAGCACTGTGCTCATATATAATAAACGAAAAGGAAGGCGACTATACCCTTGAGGATATAAATGTCGCCTTCGGCTCTCCGAAGTCGGACTATGCCGACAACTATCTTTCGATATTACGGTCCCTTATCGATGACGGGACCGTTCCTCCATACAAAATGTAATGTCCTGTCAGAACATCAGACCTACCGAAACATAGAACTGCATGCGGTTCAATGTACCGGCATCTGCAAGGTCGCCCTTGTACCTGTTCAGAAGGCCGTAGTCGAAACCGCCCTTGATGGTCACGAACTTGACCAGGTCAATACCGATACCGCCTCCCATCAGGACATCAAAACGGTTCATGCTGTAATCCGGAAGAAGCTGGTTGATGCTTTCCACATTTTCGTCAGAAAGGTTATTCGTACGGACTTTCCCGGAATAGCAGTCGAAAGTGACGCTCCCGTCGACCTTGTTCCCCAGAACGTCCCCGGTAGCAGACAGTTTGTAAGGAGCCGCCACTCCAAGTGAAAGCGTAGGACCGGCAAAAACATACACGCCGAATGCAGGGATGATGTCAAACGTGTATTTGAACTGGATCGGGATGTTCAGCATGTGCTCCGTAGCGCTTTCGGTTATGTTGAACCCCAGTACTTCTTCCCTGCCGGTATTGTTCAGGTACGAATAGTACAGGCCGGACTGGAGAGACAGGCCTGCCACGATATCCATATCCTTTACCAGACCGGCATAGAAACCGCTCATCGGTGTGGACTTGGAAATATCTCCTGAATTAAGTTTGGTCCTGTAGGAAGAGTTGAGATAACCGACCTCGACTCCGTTCTTCGCCGAGATGTCGAGAGTAAGGAAAACCCCGGCTGCCACTGCAGCGATGATCTTTACTAAATTTTTCATGGGTATATTCATTTTATGTGTCTTCGTTTAATCATAAATCGCCGTGAATATACAAAATTTTCCCTATATCGTCCATCATCTTTTCATAGAAAGGCTGCAATTTCAGTGTCCCGCACTTGTGTTTTCCGTACAATGCGCGATCTTCATCGTCCATAAGGTTTTCCCTGTACAGCTCCGCCATGAGGGTATCCGCAGCCTGATCGGACCAATTTTCCAAAGTAAAGGTCTCTGTCTCCCAGGTATGCTTCCGCCGCACCTGCATCATGTATTCGAGCGCACGTTCCCAGCTGTCGAGCGGATTGTACCCTGAAACATTCCATGTCCGTCAGGACCGGATTTCGAATATGACTGTCGTTTCACTGACTTGTCCGCCTCTTAAATCTTACAGGAAGAATTTCTTTAGGATTGCAAAAATAGGAAATTATCCGATTATGTTATTATCT
>CALUSC010000037.1 GCA_944323345.1 uncultured Bacteroidales bacterium
GCTGTCGCATCCGGAGCATACTATGTCCTCTATCCTTACGATGAAGGCGCCAAACTCGAAAACAATGCCCTCACTGTAGAGATTCCTGCCGAACAGTCAGGCAAGGTTGAAAATCTTCTGGCCATAGGTTATTCTGATTCCGAAGATATCGCCATGAAGAACGCCACAGGATTCCTGAAATTCACCCTCGATGAGGACAATGTCACCAAGGTGACCATCAAAGGCAACAACGGTGAAATCCTCGCCGGTACGGTGAGCGTTTCCTGGAATGACGGCGAGCCTAAAATCACTGCCGGTGATGGAGGTTCCGCCACGGTTTCTGTAGGTGACGGCGAGACAGTCCTGGAAAAAGGCGACTATTATGTGAATATCGTTCCTGTAAAGGCTGTAGGCTATACTGCCACATTGACCTACAAGTACGATGAGTCGTCCTATACCGGATATTTCGATACCTGGGAGTCAGGAATGACCAAGGATGCCGGCGTGAAGATGAGCTATACCAGAGGTGCCAGCGAATTTCCTATGGAATTCCCTGAAGGACCGATCAATATGACCAGGGGAAAGGTGTTCGAGCTTCAGGAGACTTTTGCACCGACGCTTGTTTACTATGATGATGAGATCAAGACTACCATCAATGGCGTAGGTATGACATCTGCATGCTGGGATTCTTACGATAACGAGGGCGGAAATTCCTATACAGACGCCTGCACTGCCGATCCTTATGAAGGCACGAAATGTTTCGAATGGACCTGCGAACAGGACTGGGGTCAGATAGGTTTCCAGACATGGAACGACAATGATGAGTATGCAAGAGGAAATCTGGACCTGACTGCTTACAGGAATGCCCACTTCTCTCTCCAGTTCGCATACAAGGCCGAGCCTGGAATCAAATTATATGTGAAATTCATGCAGCATGTCGCAGGTTTCCCTTGCCTCAGGATTATCTCTGATCTCTCCGAGTATGCCACAGGGGATTGGGAGCTCGTGACCATCCCTCTTGACGAAATGAAAGTTTCGGACTATGCTTCTGAGGCCACTACTTTTGATGCTTTGGAATGGATATCAGTGGATGACGGGACTTTTGACGAAGACGGGAATCCTTTCCGCTGGGACAAGGTTTGCAGAATGGTCTTTAAATTCAGCGAGGACAGTAAAGACATGTCACAGAAAGGCAAGACTGTCTGGATCGATGACATCAAGATAAAGAAAGTCATTATATCGGACCAGGCTGCTGAATAAAGATGGTCAGGTGGTTAGTTTCAGTTCCGGCACTGTGCATTTCCTTAATGGCATCTGCACAGTGCCTTTTTGATTCGGCTTCATGCAGGCCGGATGCCTTCTATGTGAACATGGATGGCAGGGACAGCGTGGCGGTATGGCAGACATCTGGCAGGAAATACTTTGCATCTCTTTGGGGAGTCTCCTGTGAGATGACCTTGCGCGATTCGTCCGGCTGTACCATCATGGATATAAGTCTGACCAATACGGCAGGAGTCCCTTTCCAGCCTGTGAAGGCCGGTATCAAACTCGGTGTGGATACATGGATGGACAGTTATCCGGAGTGGCTGGACAAGTTTTTCCCGACCTTGCTTTTCTGCGAGAAGACGCATTTCTACGGTTATTTTCAGTCGCCGTCAGGGAAAATGCTCGGCATAGCCTCTCCGGACCCGGTGGCTTCCTGGAGTTTCGACTACAACCTCGGCTACCCCGAGCCGGAGCCATACTGGTTCTGGGGGCACAGGATAGAGGCGGTGAACATAGATCTGATGAATGCATTGCCATTGCCTGAAAGGCATCCTCAGGATTTGTGGACCCTGGCCCCGGGAGAATCGCGTCAATGGAGGCTTTACGGTGTCGCTTTTGACGGTGACGGTATCGGCTCCGATAATGTCGGGGAGACTTTTGAGGAGACCATGAGCCGTGTCGCAGGCATACCGATGATCAGAATAGCAAGGACATCATACTCTCCTGGTGAAACCGCAGTCTGGGAATCAGTTATCGACGGCAAGACGGAGATGCACAAGACCGTGCTCGGCGGCCCGGGACTGTATCCGATTGAAGTGGCCTCGGAGGGCAGGACAGCCACGGCCATGCTCAGTGTGCATCCTTCTTGGGAATGGTCCTTGAGAAAGGCTCGTGAAAATGTCCTGACCTCTCGTCAGAAAGCCACTTCACACGTCGAAAGCTGGTACGGATTCCATTCCGGATTTCTCGCTGCCAGATATTTTCCCGATGACAGCCTGGACCAGGCTGTCAATGCCCGTTTCGGCCATCTCATGAATCTGCTTTACGGGCCGGATATGTCGGAACCGGAGTATTATGCATGGAGAATCCAGAATACGGCTTCCACCATAGGCATGTTTACGGACCGTTTCGAGGCTTTCGGGGACGTGGAGGATCTGGAAACGGCTGGAAGGCTCTCTGACTGGATGATACGGTTTTCGCAGGCTGAAAACGGTGCTTACATGAACGGCAGCACGGTGTATACCTCAGTGATTTATGTAGCCAAGTCGGTATTGGAACTGGCCATGGCCGAAAAATTATACGCGCAGTCATTGTCCGAGGCAGTGCGGTATGACTCGATGGCTTGTCCTGAGGATTCCCGAAGACATGGAAATAGCCGGGTAAATTGTCCGGAGGACAGCCTTGTACGAAAACATTGTCCGGAGGACATTCTGAAATGGAAGGAGGCGGCGTACAGGCATTTCGGGTCGGCGAAAAGGGCTATAGACCAGTTAGTGAGGGCGCAGGGGAATTTCCATACGGAGGGGGAGATAACTTTCGAGGACGGGATGGTGTCGTGTTCGGCTCTGCAGATGGGGCAGATAGCCGTGCTGCTCGATGATTTTACAGGAACGGATGCAGATGGTTTCGCGTGGAATATCGACAGCCGTGCCGAGGCGGATTCTCTCAGAAGGCTGTATACCGGGGAAATGCTTTCGCTTCTTGCTGGCCATGACTGCCTGACCCAACTGCGGATTCCGGATGCGCGCCGCCGTGGAGGTACTCTGCGCTTCTGGGAGGCCCAGTACGATGTGAACATGATGCCGAATATGGTTTCTTCGCCTCACGGCTGGAGTGCATGGCGGGCGTATGCGACGTATTATGCGTGGCTTCTGACACAGGATGAGCGCTGGCTGAAGGAGACTTTCGATGCGGCAGGGGCGTTTTCCCTGCTTCTGGACCCGGATTCCGGGGCTTTGTGCTGGGCTTTCGTCGTGGACCCTTATGTGAGGGCGAAGCAAATCGACAGGCCTTTGCCCGGAGCTGATTACGATTCGGTGAGTCTGGGAAATTCACATCCGGACATGTACGGATACAGGAATGTTACAGTGGGGGAGGGGTATGTCCCGATGGTTTCCTCCTGGCAGCCTTTCAATACCTGTGACAACGACGTCCACGAGGTGTTCAAGTTCATCGCGGAAGCTGTATTGACGAATGCTTTCGTGGTTCTGAGAAGTGACGGAAGCGTCGGGGCGTATAACTGTTCGGCAGTGCGTCGCGGGCGCCGTCTGCATGTCACCCCTGACGAGGCGCAGATCACGCACCTTTATGTTTCGCGCCAGCCCGGCTGTCCGGAAGTGGAGGTGATTCCCGGCGGGAATCTGCTTACCGTACGTTTTCCAGGAGATTCATCACCACTGCCAGCAGAGCGGCAGGAAGGTAGTCGCTGAGTTTCCGGCGCAATATCTTCAGCGCCTGCTGGATTCTGTAATCTATGGTTTTAGGGGAGACCTGGTACATTTCGGCTATCTCGCCGTAGGTCTTGTCCGAGAACCTGTGCAGGAGAAATGCTTCCTTATACGGGTCCGGGAGCGATTCTATCGCTTCCTGGATCCGTCTTTTAAGTTCCTCCGCATCGAAAGCGTTTTCGGCCATGTCTTCTTTCCTGATTTCCTGCAGCATGTCAGTGACTTTCTGGCCGATATTCTTTTTCCTTATGGTATTCAGAGCCCTGTGCCTGACCATGCTGAACAGGTAGCTCGGCACTGATCTGTCCACCACGATGACGGACCTGTTGTTCCATATCCAAACGAAACATTCCTGTACGATGTCCTCGGTCTCCGGCATGTCTACAAATCTGTGTGCATATACGCACATCTGAGGGTAATATTTCCTGAACAGGGAGTCGAATGCCGTTTTTTCCATGACTCCTGTACGGAAACATTCCAGAATCGTCGAATCTTCCATTTGTTCCCTGATTCAAAAATTGAATGTAAGAGCCATTCCCATGACCGGCCGCAAACCGGAACCTGACGGGACATATTCCACTGACGGCCCCAGCCTTACATCGCATGCGTATGTTTGTCTCAGATCATTGACATACATGTTCTTGACCTTGGCGACCTTAACAGCATCCACGATGGCAGCGATATCCAGGGTGAGCAGCCCTATCGAACCTGCCAGAGCCAGTATGGCTGCAGTTCCGGAGTATGGCGAATAAGCCAGACTGACGCCTGAAACCAAAGCCAGTCCTATGCTGCCTCCCAGATAGCCGAATCCTCTTCCGAGCTCATCGCATACCATCTGGCCGAGTCCCGGTATGATGAATGACAGGACTCCGGCAAGTCCCGGACTGTACGGGCCCCCTGTTACAGGAACATAATCGGATGGCCTGTAAATGGACTTCAGTTCGCGGTACTTCATTCCCGGAACAAGCGTCGCTACGGTGGATGGACCGCCGTTGCTGAACAGGTTTCCGTCCTGACTCCGGCTATGGTTTCCGGAGAATGATTCTATCCGTCCGCTTTCGTATCGAATTGTTAGTATTTCCTGTTTCGGGACCTTGTAGACTACGCCGTCAGGTTCGTCATACAGACGGTATCTGATGTCCCGGCTGTCTATTTCCAGCACTTTGGCTTCGATTCGTTCTCCGACTTTGGTGGTGATTATGTCCTGTGCCAGTGACGGCAGCGCAGTCCCTAACAGGCAAATCATGATGAAAACGGTGTTTTTCATGGCATATCGGTTATATATGTTGCAAAATACAAAAATAATAATTTCCCTCCTACCCGATTCTTGCCTTATAGATAAAAATATTATAATTTTGCGGATTAGTTATCGAATAATCTGATTTGTATGGTGGGATCTGAAAGAATCTCTGTTATTATTCCGGTATACAATACGGAAAAATATCTGGAAAAGTCTGTCAGGAGCGTCATGGACCAGACGTACGGGAATCTGGAAATCATCTGTGTCAATGACGGGTCTACGGACGGTTCCGCCGGGATTTTGCGCAGGCTGCAGCAGGAGGATCCGAGGATAGTCATCGTCGAGAAGGAAAACGGAGGACTGGGCGACGCGAGAAACGCCGGTCTGGAGAGGGCTACTTCGGAGTGGGTGAGTTTTCTCGATTCGGACGACACTCTGAGGACAGATACTTATGAAATCATATCCGGGGCGTTCGGAGAAGAGCCCGACCTGATATGTTTCGGGATTAATGTGGTAATGGGATCAGGAGAGGAACCGAGTGCGGCTGACCGCAAATATTATTCGGTAAACTATTCGGGGATGGTTGCATTGGATGACAAGGTCATCCGGAATACTGACGCGTCCGTAGGAAACAAGCTTTTCAGGAAATCGGTATTGGACAGATACGGAATCCGTTTCGAGAAAATATATTACGAGGACTTTCCGTTCACCATGGAGTATTTCTGCTCTGTGAAGAACGCCTTTTATTTCCAGGAGCTGTTGTATAATTATCTCAGGCGGTCCGACAGCATAATGGCTGAAACATTCAAGGCTACGCCGAGGGCCATAGACCATCTGCGCGCTGTCGAATATCTGTACGCATTCCTTGAGAAACATGATCTGAGAAAATCGCACGAGCCCATGCTCGCGGCTCTTTTCAATAATTATTACTGGCTTTCCATCAAGTATTCCGTCCTGGACATGAGGCAGGAGATAGTGGACTATGCGAAGCGGATTTTCGACAAATATGATTTTCTGCATGCATATCTCAGAAGAAAGCACCGGAACGGGACCGTGTATTACGAACGGAAGAAAAGAAAGCATTTCGTCTCGGTGGCGCTTCAGGCTCTGTTTTCCGTAAGGTGGGAATTTATAGACTACCGGAAATACAAGGTCATAAGGGTCTTCAATATCATGGTATACAAGAAGCCCGTCCCTGAATCATAGAACATCCTCCAGTATCCCGTCATGGCAAAAGTGAGTATAATTATTCCGGTCCACAATACTGAAAGGTATCTCGGGCAGTGCGTGGAGTCGGTCCTGTCGCAGACTTTGCGGGATATCGAGGTGATTCTCGTGGAAAACGCTTCGGATGACGGTTCTCCGGAACTGTGCGGCAGGCTGGCCTCGGAAGACCCCCGCATCAGGTATATCAGCATAGAGACCGGCGATTTGCCGGCAGCCAGGAATGCCGGCGTGAAGGCTGCGTCAGGCGAGTATGTCGGTTTCGTGGACAGTGACGATACGGTAGCCGCAGACATGTACGGACGAATGTATGATGCCGCCGTCAGGCATGATGCCGATGCAGTGAACTGCAATTATGTCAAGCTCTACAACAACGGTCGCCCGCCCAAGTACCAGTACTGCGAGGATGATACCGAACGTGTGATGACCCCGAAAGAGATGATTTCCCTGAATATGAAGGAGGAGATTTCCCAGTCCGCATGTACTCTGCTGCTCAGGAGAAGCCTCGCCCTTGAAAACCCGTTTCAGGAAGGGGTGAAGTTCGAAGACAGGAGGCTTACCTTCCTGTTTTATGCACAGTCCTCCAAATGCGTCCAGATTTTCAAGTCACTGTATTATTATCATCAGTATCGGGGAGGTATAGTCAGAAAGGGCAGGAAAATGTTCCGTACGAATTATGACTTTGCGGAAGCCGACATGATCCGCCTGGACTTCATCAGGAATTCAGGCCTGTTCTCTGCTGAAGAGCAGGTGCTGCTGGCTTCGAAATCCGCGGAATCCTTCCTCCGGAAACTGAACAGGATGCGCCGGGAAATCTCCTGCCGGGAGGACGAGGAGAAGCTGCGCGGAATCATGACGGGCATCTCTCTGGTGCCGGACGGATGCCGGCTTTCCCTGAAGGCGAAGATTATCCGTCATTTCGTACGGAAATCCATCGTGGCGGATTAGGCCAGTTCGGGATGGTGCAGCACTCTTTCTACTATGTGGTGCATGTCGTAGTATCTGTATTCTGCAAGTCTTCCCCCGAACAGTACGGATGTCTCCGTGTCCGCAAGTTCCCTGTACTTGAGGCAGAGGCTGTTGTTCCGTCCGTCGTTTATCGGATAGTAAGGTTCGCTGTCTTCTTTCCATTCGGAAGAATATTCCCTCGAAATCACGGTCTTGTCCTGCCTGCCGAATTCGAAGTGCTTGTGTTCGATGATGCGTGTGAACGGAGTCTCTGCGTCCGTGTAGTTCATTACTGCCACCCCCTGATAGTTAGGAGTATCCAGTACCGATGTCTCGAACCGCACCGTGCGGTATTCCAGCTTTCCGAACCGGTATCCGTAGAACTGGTCTATCGGACCTGTATATACTGTCTTTTCAGCCAGCGAATCGAAATATGGCCTGTCGGAGAAGTAATCGGTTCCGGTCCGTACTTCAGTCCCCTCCAGCAGCCTGGCAAAAAGTCTGTTGTATCCTCCGACAGGGATTCCCTGCCAGATGTCGTTGAAATAATTGTTGTCGAAAGTGAATCTTACAGGCAGTCTTCTGATGATGGATGCCGGAAGCTCCGTACATTTCCTGCCCCACTGCTTTTCCGTATATCCCTTTATCAAGGTTTCATAAATGTCGCTTCCTACCAGTGATATGGCCTGCTCTTCTAGATTCTTCGGCTCCGTGATTCCTGCCGCCTCTCTCTGTTCTCTTATCTTTTCCGCAGCCTGTTCCGGTGTCACCACGCCCCAGAGTTCGTGGAAAGTGTTCATGTTGAACGGAAGATTATAGAGTTTCCCCTTGTAGTTGGCGACAGGGGAGTTTATATAGTTGTTGAATTCGCACAGAGACGTGACGAAATCCCATACCTCCCTGTCGGACGTGTGGAAGATATGGGCCCCGTATTTATGTACGTTTATGGATTCTATGCTCTCGCAATAAAGGTTTCCGCCGCAGTGCGGCCTTTTGTCTATGACAATGCACCTGCGCCCTTTGCGCCGGGCGAGATATGCGAAACAGGCTCCGTACAGTCCCGCTCCCACTATCAGATAATCATATTCTTTCATTCCGTTACACCTTTTTGATGAAATGGTAAAGATACGGGCAGTTGGCTATGATCCATAGCCGGAACATTCTGTTTTTCGAGAAATTCTTTCTCGTTATGGCGCCTTCGGCGAACATCTGCCTGGCTTCTTCAGACCATTTTTTCATGAAGGCCCGTTTGAGCTTCATGGGGCCGAGGCGGTTGTAGTTCCATTTGTATGAACCGAATGCCCTGTATGCCATGTGCCCTTTCAGTTCTTCGAAACGCCCGTGCTCGCGGATATATCTTCTGATTTCCGCTTCTTCGTCGCATACGCAGAAAACCTTGCCCGGAGATGAGACGGAAGAGGCTTCGTTAATCCTGTAGTTGTGCAGTACATCCGGAAGGAATCTGACTTTGTCTGCCATGACCAGAGCCTTGAATCCGAATGAAGCATCCTGATAGCTCGCCCCGGGCGTTTCCAGGAAGTATATGCCGTTCTTTTCGAGAAAATCCTTTCTGTAAAGTGCGGCCCAGATCGACGGTTTTATCATCAGCGAGGCAGGCAGATCTGTCGGCCTGAACACTTTCCCGTTGTCCTTTACCCAGGAGAAAGTCTCTACATGGTCCTTGCTTTTTATGACATTGCGTTCTATGAACCTGCACCTTACTATGTCCAGGCCGTCCTTTTCCGCGGCGTTGCAGAGCGTTTCATACATTTCAGGCTCGATCCAGTCATCCGATTCCACGATGCCGATGTATTTGCCTTTCGCCATCTTCAGTCCGATATTCATGGTGGCCCCGTATCCGGAGTTTGGCTTGTCTACCACTTTTATCCTGCTGTCCTTTGCTTCATATTCCCTGAGAATGCCAGGAGTGCCGTCGGTCGAACCGTCGTTGAGGCAGATGATTTCGAGTTCGGTATAAGTCTGGCTGATTATCGAATCCAGGCACTGGCGCAGGTATTTTTCTACGTTGTAACATGGTACGAGTACCGATATCAGAGGTTTGCTGTTCATATAGTTTATGTTTGGTTTTCTGTTTGTATCATCATGCGGTAATCAGGCTGTATATCCTGTATGCGAAATATGCGTCATGAAGTCCGAGGCCGATGTTGTATGACAGTATGCGTTCCCTGTCGTTTTCCCTTCCGGGAACAAGTCCTTCCAGAACATTGCCCAGTTCTTCGAATTTTCTGAATCTGCTGAAATTGGCAAAGCCCCTTACATGGTCCGTATCATCTGCGAACACTTTGTCGAATACTGTGTCGCAGTTCTGGAATCCTCTCGTATGTACCGGGACTACAAGCACTCCTGGCCTGAACATCTTCTCGTCAGGGCAGATGAGTTCATCGGTGCGGGTTATGCACGATATTATGACATCTGAGTCCCGGATAAGTTCTCCGGCGGTCTCTGCAATCCTGAAATCGAAGCCGTCCGGACTGAATCTTTCCGCAAACTTTTCTGCCTGGTCCTTGTACCGGAGCAGCCGTATTTCGCAGTTTTTATTGTCCGGGAAACCGGACAGGCATTCCATTGTCGCGTAAGCGGTAGAGCCGAGACCCATAAATGAATATATTCCAGCATTCCTGCGTTTCAGCGTTTGTGTCGCAAGAGCAGCTACGGCGCCTGTCCGCATGGCGGTAATCCAGTCTGCTTCAATCATGGCGGGCAGTTCCCCTGTCGATGCCCTGTAAAGCTGCATTACGCTTTTGAGTGCCGGCTTCCGGGATCTGATCCTGGAAACCACCTTTACGCTGAACATGTCGAATTTATCCGGGAGAAGACACGGCATCGTATTGAAGAAGTCCGATTCATGCAGGTGTATGCTGATTTTAGGCGGCAGTACGCTTCTGCGTTTCAGACTGAATGATGTCTTTATCCACTCCACGCATGTTGCGGGCGGAATCTGGAGATCCTGTATGTCCTTGTCTGTTATAGTGATCATTGCAGTTTTTCCAATGTTTCGATGAGTCTGTTGTTGTCTTTTTTGTTCCTGACAGCTATCCTGATGTAATTTCTGCCGGAGAACCCTTTCTTTGCGCTGCAATCCTTGACCAGGATGCCGTATCCGGATATCAGTTTTTCTGTCAGGGATTTCGAGGTGTATGGCGGCAGGACTTCGCACAGGAAATAGTTCGCCTGGGAAGGAATCGCACGCAGAAAACTTATACCGTCGAGCCCGGTGCGGAATCTTTCTCTTTCCCTGATGAACTTCGCACATGCTTTTGCATACTCTTTCTCGTATTTTCCGGAAATCTGCATGTAGAATTCCGCGAATGAATTGATATTCCAGATGGAGAGATCCCTGTTTACTGCAGATATCAGCTCCGTGTCGGAAGATGCCAGGATTCCCAGACGCAGTCCGGCCACTCCGTATGACTTGGATATGGATTTCATTACGGCAAGATGCGGGTATTGCGACAGGATATCGTTGTCGATGAGCGTATTGGACGGGAACCCGATGCTGAAATCCACGAATGATTCATCCACGACGAGCCTTATGCCGCTTTCCCCCGCCCAGACGCAAAGCCTCAGTATGTCTTCTTTCGGGATGAAATTTCCGGAAGGATTGTCCGGGTTCACGAGCATCAGTGTGGATATTCCCTTGTCGGAAAAATATTCCATCAGGTCATCAGCCGTGTATGAAAAGTCAGGATTTTCAGGGACATAGGTTACAGCCTGCTCTGCAGCCATTCTGTTCGGATATTCTTCGAATGTCGGGAAGACAAAGCCGGTCTTTCCGTGAATGATGTTTTCCATCAGGCTCTTTATCAGTTCCGACGCCCCGTTCCCTACCGTGATGTATGACGGTCTGATCATGAAATTGCGTGCCGCAATGAGATTGTTGACTCTCCTTCCTGAAGGGTAGTGCGATATCAGGCTGTCGAAATTGCTTTTGATTTCGCTGCGCATGCGTTTGGAAGGGAAATACGGGTTTACCAGATAGCAGAAATCCGCGACCTTCGGATATCTCCAGTAGCCGCCGTATCTCGATGATATGGCATTGAGTCTGTCATCGGTAAATATGGATTCCGCTATGTCGAGATCCTGTATGTCGTCGATTTCGTACCACGACTCGCCGTTTTCCAGCGGCAATGCCTTCAGCGAAGATCTGTCGATGCGCGATATGACGCTGAGTACCTGTTCGTAGTACTCGTTGTTGCCTATCGCCGTGCAATATGCTTCCAGGAAAGGGACATAATGCGTGGCGGAGAAGTCTTTGCTGAATTTGTATATGTTTACGGTCTTGTAGTACGAATCGGTTTTCTTGAATGAAAAGTGACGGGCATCTATGAATCTGGCTATGTTGCTGTTCTCGTCGAGAGTGACGACGGTCCCGGCCATCCAGTTTTCGAATCTGGCGACGAGTGCGATATTCGGACAGCTGTTTCCGAGCAGAATGTCCAGAATCCTGTCTTCGAAAATCAGATCCGATTCCAGCAGAATCGTATCGTCTTCGACCATACGGTCTTTTGCGAGGAAGAGGGAATAGATGTTGTTTGTCCGGTCATAGATGCTGTTGGTCACGTATTCGACAGGAGTGCTGATGTCGAGTGTGGATATGAAGTCCTTGAGTTCGGGACCTTTATAGCCTGTGACTATTATTATCCTGTTCAGGTGCAGCCTGTCCAGCTGACCGAGCATTCTTTCGATCAGGGTCATTCCGTTTACCTTGATCATACATTTGGTATTGTTGCAAGTGAGCTCGCCGAGCCGCTTGCCCATGCCTGCCGCCAATATTATCGCTTGCATTTGCCTTTCCTCAATTCTTTTATCTTAATGTCTGCCGGTGTGTCAGGATCCAGAATCAGGGTTCCGTGCATCGAAGGGGATACGACCGGCGTCATGTAGTCTCCGTAAAGCAATGTCAGGAGTTTGTCGTAACCGGAAGGGACCGGCAGTTTCATGAATTCGAAATCCATCAGCATGGTTTCATCGTAGATATGCCTGTCACGGCTTTTGGAATCTATCCTGAAAGTAGACGTCGCCACATAGTCGCACTCGGCGGCGTCGTTCTGCCGGAACAGGTCTTCGTACACTCTGTATATTCTGGCCTTGTCCTGAAGCCTCGGATATTTTATCTTGTATTTGACCGCATGAGGGATGTCTCTGGTATGCTGAAGCCTCATGGGGCAGGCCAGCAGGTCGAGTTTCCGTCTCAGGTAGCGTGCCAGTCCTTCCTGCCGCTTTCTTTTTTCCGGATTGTCGCTTACTCCGTCGAGAACGAAAATGTCTATGAAAATTCCCTGGTTGAAGTCCTTGTAGATTTCAGAAGGTATTATCGCCGATGTCCTTGCGTCCCTCAACTGGGCATGGCCTCTGACGAAATTCTTCTCAGTGTATGCAGTCTGGAATATTATCGGAGCCTGGAATTCGTCCGCGGCTGCCTTTACAAGTCTGTCGAAGTCTTCGCGGAACATTATCACATCTATGTCGTCATCCCAGGGGATGTATCCGTGATGCCGTACTGCTCCGAGAAGGGTACCGGAATCGAGCCACCACCGGAGTCCGTGTTTATCGCAGACTTTCTGGAATATGGATAGGAGATTGAGCTGGCAAGCCCACACGCGCTTCATTTTTCGGCTTACTTCATATCCGGACCTGGTTTCCGCCTCGCAGAAACCGTCCGGTGCATTAAATGCATACTCCTCGGCATTCATCCGTTTCAAACTTTATGGTTCGTATCGATAATTGTATTTTACAAAGATATATGTTATAAATGATTGGCAATTATAGTGCCGCTACTATCTTATGGACATTCTGCAACTTTTCCATAAACGATTTATTCCGCTTCGCTGTAAGCATATTGTATCTTGCCTGCATCTGCAACAGTGATTCTGCAGGAATATCCAATGCAGCTTCGACAAGCAAGGCAAATTCTGTATTTACTTGTCTCTTGCCGTTCAGTACCTCATTGAGCAGCGTGTATGAAATCCCCATTTCATTAGCCAACTGTTTCTGGGATATTTTTCTATACTCCAGTTCATCTTTCAGCACTTCCCCGGGATGTGTCGGTCGGAAAGGCTCAAGATTGTTTGCTATCATATTCGGTTTTATTCCTTTAATGGAAGTAATCATATCTTTCTTATTTATAATGGTTTGACAACTCCGTTATATTGCAGATTGTCGCTACGCTTTGTCCGTCCACAATATATTCTTCAAATTCTATCCTGTACTGGTCATTGACTCTGACAGAGGACAGTCCTTTCTTATCTCCTTTTAATTTCTCGTAATTCAATGAGTTTATCCTCATCAAAGACAAAGTGTCGGGTAAACTCATCATTATATCTATCACTCGGACATATTTGTTGATTATCTGTGGTTGATATCTATGCTTCTTATCACTTGTTTTTCCTGTGACATATAGTTCTTTCAGATAATCCTTATCAAAAAGTATATCCATTGTCTCATAATTTCTACAAAAATAATCATTTTATTAAAATTCACAAAAAAGTGAATACATTTTGATTGTTTCTCTTTCCGGATTTAGTCAATCGAAGCATGCCAGATTTCAGCATAACAAAAAAAAACAGCCGCATTTCTGTAACTGCTTGAAATTTAATTATTCAACTGGTGATTCGGTTGGGATGGTGCTCGTCCGCAGGACTGCGCATTCCCTGTCCCTGCGCCACGGGCGATCTTACATGAGCATCGCAGAATGTGCCAGGCTGCGCCTGTCTTTCCCGTACCGAAACTTCCAGTCCCTGAGCGAGCTCCGGTCCAGTCAGTCCGGTACGGAAAACGCCTGACTTCCGTCAGGCGCATTCTGCTTTTCATGTGATCCGGTTGGGATTCGAACCCAAGACCCACAGCTT
>CALUSC010000038.1 GCA_944323345.1 uncultured Bacteroidales bacterium
TAAGACACTACGATGACAGGAGTCACCACAGACACTGCCCCGAGCCACTTCCACTTCGTCCCCGGAGCCAGCTTCTTGAAGGCACCGAATGCATTCGAATGACTTCTGCGCCCTACTGTGACCTCCGAAATGAAAATCGGCAGGCAAAGCAGGAACACGCAGAAAATATACACGAAAATAAAGGCAGCGCCCCCGTAAGAGCCTACCAGATACGGAAACCTCCACAGATTCCCAAGTCCTATGGCAGAACCGGCCATCGCCACGAGAACGCCGAAGCGGCTTCCGAAATTTTCCCTTTCCATGTCAAGTCCGTTTAAATTCAAATATATCAGCTACATCTTTCGTAAACTACGAATTCATACTCCAGTCCCGACTCCTCATCCTTCATACGCTCCGACCGCGACACCTCTTTCCATGCTTCAGGGGAAATCTCAGGAAAAAAAGTGTCGGCATCAGCCACCTCGCAATGCACCTCTGTGACAAACAGCCCGTCAGCCATGCCCATAGCCTGCCAGTATACCTCTCCTCCGCCTATCACAAAGCATTTTTCAGGACCTGCGGTCAATGTCTGACTGTTTCTCCGGCCTCCGGCCAATGACTGTTCTCCGTCACAGCCTCCGGCCAATGCGAACGCCTCCTCCAGGGAACGGGCGACCTCCACACCGTCAATGCTTCCGGCAGACCGCGAAATGACGATATTCCGCCGCTTCGGCAGAGGCCTGCCTATGGACTCGAAAGTCTTCCTGCCCATGATGACTGGACTGCCGGTCGTGACCTGCCGGAAATACTTCATATCTCCGGAAATATGCCAAAGCAGGGAATTTTCCCTGCCTATGGCTCCGTTGTCAGCCACCGCCGCTATAATATACTTTTTCATACGTTATCTTTACATTCTCCACACCTGTTACACGGCAACTGGTGCTTTGATTGCAGGCCATGGATCATACCCTTCCAGTGTGAAATCCTCATATTCGAACGAGAAAATATCCTTTTTTTCAGGATTGATCTTCATTGCAGGCAGAGGCCGCGGCTCACGGGAAAGCTGGAGCGCCACCTGATCGAAATGATTTTTGTAAATGTGCGTATCTCCTGTCGTATGGATGAATTCCCCAGGCTTATATCCGCATACCTGGGCTATCATCATGGTCAGCAAAGCGTATGACGCGATATTGAAAGGCACTCCGAGAAACACGTCGGCACTGCGCTGGTAAAGCTGGCAGGAAAGCCTGCCGTCAGCCACATAGAACTGGAACATGGTATGGCATGGCGGAAGGGCCATCTTGTCCACTTCTGCCACATTCCATGCAGACACTATCATACGACGTGAATCAGGATTATGCTTCAGGGTCTCTATCACATTCGAAAGCTGGTCTATGGTACCGCCGTCAGGGGTCGGCCAGCTGCGCCACTGATGTCCGTAAACCGGGCCGAGATCGCCGTTTTCGTCAGCCCACTCGTCCCATATGGAAACACCGTGGTCCTTCAGATATTTTATGTTCGTATCACCTGAAATGAACCAGAGGAGCTCGTATATTATGGATTTAAGATGCACTTTCTTCGTAGTGAGCAGAGGAAAACCCTGGCTCAGGTCGAATCTCATCTGATAGCCGAAAATACTCTGGGTACCCACTCCCGTGCGGTCATGCTTCATCGTACCGTTCTCACGGATATGCCTCAGAAGGTCAAGATACTGTTTCATAAAGACTTGTTTTGAAAAGCAGATACCTGACCGTCATTTGCGGACTCCGAAAGAAAAGATTATTGCCTCACGATAAGACTCGCCCGGACGCAGGACTGCTGACGGATAGTCAGGTTTATTCGGAGTGTCAGGGAATCTCTGGCACTCTATCGCCACACCTTCATAATCATTGTAACTTCTGCCGCACTTGCCTTCAGGGCAGCCTGCCAGCCAGTTTCCGGTATAGACCTGCACTCCCGGCTGGGTGGTATAAACCTGGAGGACCCTGCCGCTTTCCGGAGCATAAAGCTCTGCAGCGAATCGGACGGACTCTTCGGGACTGCCGTCTATGACCCAGCAGTTGTCATAACCCTTTCCGTACTTCAGGGCAGGAAAATCTTCATTGATATCCCTGCCTATAGGTTTCGGATTCACGAAATCCATAGGGGTACCAGCTACGTCCTCACTGTTCCCGAGAGGTATCAGGGTGTCATCCGTAGGAAGATATTCGGAAGCATTGAGCAGAAGCTCATGACCGAGGATATCACCGCTGCCTTCCCCGTTCAGATTGAAATACGCATGATTTGTAAGATTCACCACTGTCGGGGCATCAGACTCTGCAGTGAGGATAAGAGTCAGTTCGTTCTCTTCCGACCATTCATATCTGGCTACAACTTTCAATGCTCCTGGATACCCCATCTCTCCGTCCTGTGAATAGTACAGGAACTCCACTCCGCCGTCCTTCTCGCGGCTTTCCCATACCTGATTCTGGAAACCTTCCGGCCCGCCATGAAGATGATTGGGACCGTTGTTCACCGGCAGTTCATACTCTTTTCCGTCCAGGGAGAACCTTCCCTTCGCTATACGGTTCGCATATCTTCCCGGTACCTTTCCGGCACACGGGCCGTCTCCGAAATAACTCAGCGGATCCTTGTAGCCGAGAGCTACATCGGCCAGATTCCCGTCCTTGTCCGGAACCGTCACGGATACTATACCGGCACCTATGTCCGACAGTTCCACGTAAGCGCCTGCAGCGTTGGTCAGTCTGTACTTGAAGATTTCCTTACCGCATGAAGTCTTTCCCCAGAGAGTCTTTTCTATATTCATTGTTTCATGTTTTTTAGTCCGAAACAACAAATTTATAAAATTAAATCGGGATATCAATCAATTATCGGCTGTCAGCCACCAGAAGAGTTTTTCCTGGGGAACATCCTTCATAATGACGGTCTTGTCGCGGTCGAGCAGGTACAGGGACGGTATTGCCCTGACATTATATCGGATTTCCGTCCTGATGACGAAATCCGGATCGTAACCGTTGTACCAGTTGTCGGGATATACAGGCATGTACTTGCGCCATTCTTCCAGATCCGAATCTATATAGATGTTCAGTACCGCCAGGCTGCCGTCCCCTATCATTTCAGCCACACGCGGGATGGAATTCAGCTCATCCATGATCTGCTTGCAGGCAGTGCAGCCGGGATTGCTGAAGAAAAGTATGACATGGTCAGCCCGAATGCCATACAGAGAATATCTTCGTCCGTCCTTGTCGCAGAACACGAAATCGGCGGCCTTTGTCCCCACCTGGTTCAGGGCACACATCCGTGCGTCATATCCGTATCCGGGCTTTCTGGAATCCGGTATGAAAGCGCTTTCTGAAAGTCCCTTGACGAAAGGAAGATAGATGTCTTCATTCCTGAACGGGGAATTAGGGTCATAAAGATATCTGGATGTCATGTCGGACAACACTTCGAACACGTTGGATGACGTGTCTTTACGCTCCACGGCAGAGATTCTGTCGAACAGTCCGGATACGGAACTTGCGGCTTCGCGCAGCGGCACCATTTCCAGAACAGCCGCGTAGTTTGCGTATGCCTGCTCCAGTTCCCCGATCCTGACTCCGTTCACTATGGACGAATCGCAATAACCGAGATCCGAAGTATCCGTAAACTCATCCCAGAAATGCCCGGCCAGAAAAGATGCGGCTTCGGACCTGTCCGTCATCATGGAAGGCACCTCGACCTGGGGGAACGGCCTGACATGAAAATTGTCATCCTGGCGCTGCCGGCATGAAACGGCAGCGAGGATGACAACAATATACAATATGGGCTTTCCCGTCATTTCTCTTCAGCTACGGACAACTCTGCCTGGGAAATGTTGATTATGAAGTCTCCCATCTTCTCAAGCTCCGACACGATATCCATGTAGAATACGCCTGTCTGGTAATTGTAGCTGTTGCTTTCGAGATTGACGATATGCTCTTCCCTCAGGGCATTCCTGTATTCATTGATCTGGATTTCGGAATCCGTGGCATTGGAAATGTCCGTAAGCTCGGAATAACGCTTCTTCAGATTCTCGATCATGGCCTGGTATGCGGTATCCACCAGATCCATCATCTTGTTCAGTCGCCTGAGCATGGCCTCATCGAAAGTCTTGCCGTGCACATTCTTGCGCTGGAGCATTCTGGCTATGGCTTCCCCGGAGTCTCCGAGACTTTCCATTTCCCCGATTATCTTGTACATGGCCTTGATGCGGGCGCCGGATTCCTCGCTTATCTCAGATTTGGATACCTCGTTCAGGTACGACGCTATCTCGAACTCTATCCTGTCGGTGATTTCCTCATACTTGACCAGCTTCTGTTCCTGCTCGTCGAACTTGTCCTTGTCGGTCTCGTTTATGGCCTGGCGGACATAGCCGAATCCCTTGTGGCATACTTCGGCGAAATGCACGATCTCCTGCTTAGCCTCATCGAGAGAAAGCTCCGCAGTGCTGAGCGGACCTCCCTGAATGAACCTGAGCCTGAATATCTCCTCGTCTCCTTCCGGACTCTTCACCATCCAGGTGACCAGTTTCTCTATGACAGGCACGAACCATATAAGGATGCAGGTATTTATCGTATTGAACAGGGTATGAAGCATGGAAACTCCGTAAAGGGCCGATGTCTGCAGGGCCATATATTCAGCGGACCCCTGCTCCGCGTCAGCGAAACTGGATGTCATCGGGTTAGGATATCCCATAGCCTCGACTATTATCCCTATCAGTTTCAGGAACGGACGATACAGGATCAGCACCCAGATGACTCCGAAGACATTGAATACCGTATGTGCACGCGCCGCCCTTTTCGCCGATACATTTGCGACTGCCGCCGCAATATTGGCCGTAATGGTGGTTCCTATATTCTCACCCAGCACCATTGCCGTAGCTATGTCGAACGGAATCCAGCCGGCATTCACCATGACCAAAGTCAATGCCATGGTCGCGCTCGAAGACTGGAGAACGATAGTCAGCAATGTTCCTATAAGCACGAATATCAGTACGGAGCCATAACCGAAGCCGGACCAGTGCTGCAGGAATGAAAGTACTTCCGGAGACTGGTTCAGGTCAGGAACCGAATTTTTCAGAAAATTCAGTCCGAGGAACAGCAGGGCGAAACCTATGATAAATTCACCTATACTCTTGTTCTTGCTTTTCTTGGCCACGAAGAAAACGAATCCTATGGCCATCAGCGGAATGGAGAGCGAAGCTATGTCTACCGTGAATCCGAGAATGGAAATGAGCCAGGCGGTGACAGTCGTACCTATGTTGGCACCCATTATCACACCGATGGCATTGGCGAGTGACAGCAGACCTGCATTCACGAAACTTACGACCATAACGGTAGTCGCGCTCGAAGACTGGATTACGGCTGTAATGCCGAGACCGGTAAGTACCTGCTTGAGAGGTGTAGAGGTCATGGAAGCCAGAAAGGCTCTCAGCCTGTCTCCTGCCGCTTTCTGAAGTCCTTCACTCATGAGGGTCATTCCATAAAGGAACATACCCAGAGCACCCAGAAGGGTGAAGATCTGAAGAAATATCTGCATATATTGTAAGTTATAGTTGCAATTGCAAAGCACCGGCAAAAATACACAAAAAAAATTTAATTATTTAGCATTGTTTCCTTAACATTTCTAATACGGATATGATAATTTCTGCCTGACTTGTAAAAAACTTTATATTTTTGTAGCGAAATGAAAATTATCAGACTATTTTCAATATCGGCGGTACTGTTCCTCCTGCCGAATATCGTTTCTGCCCAGTTCTTTCTGGGCGGGGATGACCCAGGCGGTACCGTATGGTCATCCATGGAAAGCCGGAACTACAGGATCATCTATCCGTCCGGTCTCGACTCCACCGCCAGGAGCTATGTCATGGAACTGGAAAAATACAGGATACCTGTGTCCCGGAGCGCAGGCTATGCGCCGGGAGAAATGACCCGGAGCAGGATGCCTGTAGTCCTGCACCCCTACAGCGCACTGTCGAACGGTTCGGTGGCCTGGGCGCCGAAAAGGATGGACCTGTATGCCACACCTCCGGCCTATGCTCCGGAACCCATGCCGTGGACGACCATGCTGGCCATACATGAATCGCGGCACGTCGCCCAGATGCAGTTCGGTCTGAGCCACTGCTTCCGCCCGTTCTATTATATATTCGGCGAAATGTTCGACGGGGCATTGGCCGGAATATATCCGGACAAATGGCTTCTGGAAGGAGACGCAGTCGTGGTTGAGACGGCATTGTCCCGTTCGGGACGGGGAAGGACCGGCGATTTTCTTAATTATTACAGGATAGCGTTCGATAACGGGGATTTCAGAAACGCAGACCGCTGGGCATACGGTTCGTACTGGCATTATACTCCGGACCACTACGCCTTCGGGTACATGACTTTGAGCGGAATCAGGTATCTGTATGATGTCCCCGGCTTTTCAGGACAGCTTTTCACTCATTACGCCAGAAGGCCGTATGATATAGTAGCCCGGAATACGGTGAGCAGGAAACTGACGGGGAAGAGGTTCCGGACCCTTGTAAATGAAAGTATGCGGCTGTATCACGATATGTGGAAGGCCGATACGGAAAAAAGAGGGCCTTTCCTCCCGTACGGCCATGTTTCCGCGCCTGCAGGGGTATTCACCGAGTATGAAGAGAATCTTTTCGTGAACGGAGAACTGTACTCGCTGAAAGAAAGTTTCAATCACGGCAGGAAACTCGTGAAAATAGATGAAAACGGGAAAGAAAAAACAGTTTCGGCATTCGGAAGCGAAGTCGGGATGCTTTACTGGTCGGAAGCTCTCGGCAAGATATTCTGGAGTGAAACCGTTCCGGACGAACGATGGTCTCTGAAATATGATTCCAAAATACGCTATCTGGATATAAAGACAGGCAGAAAGGGTACTCTGACGGACAAAGGCAGGCTTTTCAATCCGAACCCTTCTCCTTCCGACGGCCACATAGCCGCCACGGAATATACCGATGACGGGCGCTCACACCTGTGCATACTGAACGGACAGACAGGGACGAAAGAGGTTTCTTTCCCTCTTCCCGACTCGCTGCAGCTGATCGAAACGGCATGGCTGAACGACACCATCTACGGGACAGCCGTATCCGAGCACGGTATCGGTATCTATCACATAGAGATAAGCCACCTCAACACACATGACGGAGAGTCTGACATCCACCATGAAAACGAATGTCCGTACCATCACGACGATATGGAATATGTATGGAAAACCACCCTTCCTCCTTCTCCTGTGAAATTCTTCAACTTCGGCACGGAAGGGCGCCTGCTGATCTTCACGTCGGACCGTACAGGGACAAACGAAGTCTATACGATGGACCCTCATACGGGAGAGGTCTGGCAGGAGACAGTTTCACGCTACGGCGTATCCGACTACACATTTACCGATGACGGAGAATATTTCATCTGTTCGGCAGCGGACAGGACAGGCTCTCCGATAGTAAAGATCAAGGCAGATTCCCTTCTGCACAGAAAAGTCGTCTTCTCTGACGGATACAAATACGAAATCGCCGATTTCCTGAGTCTTCAGGAAAAGAAATATGCATCGGAGGATTGTCCTGCGGACAATGGCGACAGCTCCGCTGTCAATATTGCCGGTCCCGGCAAATACAGGAAATTCCCGCATCTTTTCAACCTGCATTCGTGGGCTCCGGTATATTTCGATTATGACAATATCAGTTCCGGCAGCTATGAAGAATACTGGAGCTGTGCATCTTTGGGAGCTTCGGCATTTTTCCAGAACCATCTCGGTACGTTTACCGGGTTCGCGGGATATTCGGCACACCCGGATCCTGTATCGGACGGACCGTGGAGACATGCCGGACATGTGAAACTGACTTATTCGGGGCTTTATCCGGTCATCGAAGCGCAGTTCGACATAAACGACAGGGCTGCCAGGACATTGTACGGAACGGATTTCATAGATGTATTCGGCGGACCTTACATGGAAATGTACGGCTATGAATACGGGAGCAGACCTCTGATTTCCGGGAGCCTGACCATGTATATACCGTTCAATTTCTCGTCAGGAGGATGGTCGCGCGGCCTTATTCCACGGATTTCGTATTCAGTAAGCAACGATCGTTTCGACTCCGGAAAACAGATAGTGATATCCGCGTTCGATCCTGTATCGGGAGAATACAGACATACGGCAGCAGGAAGCACAGAAGGTCCGGTATCGGTCTATCAGTCACTGTCCGCATCGCTGAGATTCTACACCATGCGCCCTGCGGCCCATGCCGACGTTTATCCGGAACTGGGGATAGGAGTGGAAGCAGGGACATATCTGCATCCTGGAGTCGGACAGATGATATCGCTGTCCGCTTATCTGTTCGCATACGGATATCTGCCCGGAATATACGGAAACCAGGGACTCAAGCTTTCCGCCACATATAACATGAGAATCGGCGGGAAAGCTCCGGTATCGTCCTCGGTGAATACTCTTCCGCGCGGACTGGCTTCCGACGGAACCCTGTCGTCATGGGCGGCTGGGACAAGCAGCGGAATCCTGTTGTCGGCCGATTACGCCATGCCGTTCCCTATGGGAGATTTCCATATAGGAAACCTGTTCTATGTGACACGCGGAATCATAACCCCGCATTTCGACTGGTCTTTCACCGGCGGGAAACAGCTTTTCTCCGCTGGGGCCACACTGGAAGTGGAATTCGGTAATTTCTTCGGACTGGAATTTCCGGCTTCCGTCGGCATAACATATTCATATAACGGAGGCCCGTCATTCACTGATCTGGCTAAGTCCGTAACCGGTATCGGCAGGCACTATGCCGGTCCTGTTTTCAGCATCGACTTCTGACAGGATTGCGGAAATGAAGCGTCTCCGGTTCATAATCATGGCTGTTCTATTGTCCTTCATGTATGAAGGACAGGCTCAGATATTGCCTGCGCAGCAGGATCCTGCCGGAATCAAGTGGTATCAGATACGCACTCCCGGTTACAAGTTCATATATCCGGAAGGATACGACAGCCTCGCGGTAAGATATGCCAGACTGTATGAAGGTTACAGGCAGCGCGTCGCCGTCACTTCAGGTTTTTTGCCTGCCAGAGTGCCTGTCGTGCTCCATCCTGAAAACGCCGCCGCAGAATATTCACTTTCGCAGCTCCCGTCCAGAATAGACATGTCCATACTGCCCCAGGGGTATCTGAAGTTTTCATATCCCGTACAGGAAATGGCTGCCATCAGTCTGTCCAGACAGGCTTCTCATCTCGAATTCGGATATTCGGGAGTATTCAGACCTTTTACATGGCTGTTCGGAGAGCTTTTCCCCATCGCGGTAAATCTCCTGTACCCTGATTCGTGGCTGCGGAACGGAGATGCTGCAGTGGCCGCCACGGCACTGGTCCCGGACGGTTACGGACGCTACGGTGAATTCATAAACTATTACATGTCCGCTCTGGATGCAGGAGATGTGCGCGGATACAAATGGGACCGCTGGGCGATAGGTTCATACAAGAACTACACTCCTGGCAGCGACGCCTTCGGATATATGATACTGAGCGGACTGAGGACGAAATACGGCAAGGAGGACTATACTGCCGATTATCTTACGCATATAAGCAAAAGGCCTTATGACTTGTTTTACGGCATGAGGCTGAACAGGAAAACCACCGGAAAGAACCTGCATTCTGGAGCATTCCGCGATATATTCGACTACCACCGCAGCATTTTTGCAGATGAGCTGGAACAACGGGCTCCTTTTACGGTATCCGACCCTGTAATTCCTTCGGACAATAAGAAATATGCGGATTATTCCTCTGCAGCCGTCCTCCCTGACGGGACAATTTTTGCCGTAAGGAAATCACTGGACACGAGCCCGTGCCTCGTCAGGATTTCTTCCGGAGGCAATGAGAAAAGGATAACCTCGTTCGCAGGCTCGGCCAGCAGGCTGGTCTGGTCAGACTCCATTCAAAGGCTGTACTGGAGTGAGACGGACAGTGACTGGAGATGGAAACAGAAAAAATCCAATATCATAAGATACTATGATCCGGAGAAAGGGAAAACCGGGACATTGACGGATGATTCCAATGTTTTCAATCCGTACCTGTCCCCTGACGGGACCAGAATTGCCGCCATATACGGTCCTGAGCCGGACAGGACATCCGTAATCATCCTGGATGCCGTGACAGGCCACAGCATAAGTATCCTGCCTTTTCCTTCCGGCAGGATTTTGCTGAACGAATGCGCATGGACAGATGACGGCATATATGCCTGCGGTGTTTCAGAAAACGGAACCGGCATATTCAGGACAGTGCCGGACAAGGAAACAGGTTACCTCAGATGGGAAAAAGTCGCCGGTCCTGTAAGATGCACCGTCAGGAACCTGGGTACCTGCGGAAACGATCTGATATTTTCCTGCGATGCTTCCGGAGTTTTCGATCTGTACCGGGCTGTCCTTTCCGACGGGAAATGGAGAATCTTCAAGATTACTTCAGAAAAATACGGCGCCAAGGATTTCGTCTTCGATAAAAGCGGGGAAAAACTGTATTTCAGCCGTCTGGATCATCTCGGATATGACCTTCATGCAGCCGGTTCTTCCGCTTTGGGCAAAACGGAAATATCCCTTGATACTATCGGTAAATCAGCCATTGCCAGGGAACTGGCAGAACAGGAAAAACAGGCGTCCGCAAATCTCGCCAGTGAGGAATTCATCTGTCCGGAGCCTGTCAGATACAGAAAAGGTCTGCATCTTTTCAGACTTCACTCCTGGGCGCCGCTATATTGCAATCCGGACAAACTCTCGGACATGAGCGGAGAAAAACTGTACGACTATGCATCTGTGGGAGTTACGGTATTGTCCCAGAATACTCTCGGTACTGCATACGGCAGTGCCGGATATTGCTGGAGGCCTGCTCCCGACGGTTCCGGGTGGGCGCATGGCGGACATGTCAGTTTCGGATACGCCGGATGGTATCCGGTGATAGAATGCAGTTTGCTGATAAACGACAGGCAGACATGGAATTATTTTCTTGCCGGGAACGGAAGTATTGCCAGAGTGCCGAACAAAGGAGTCTCTCTGGCAGGAAAAATGGCCATTTATGTGCCCCTGTCACGGGAAGTCGGAGGGAAAAGCCTGAGTTTCAAGCCTCAAGTATCATGGGAAATAGACAACAACAGATTTAACGGCCTTCTCAATCATTCCACTACAATATCAGGAGAATTTTCGCTGCTGCGCGATATGGCCAAATCCGAGATTTTCCCAAAATACGGAATAGGTGTCGAAACAGGTATCAGGATGGCTTATGCGGCCGGAAATGCATCTGATTCCGTCCTGAAATTAGGGGACTCGTGGTATTTCCACTCATACGGATACTTTCCGGGCATCACGTCAGGACAGGGAGGGAAAGTCGCAGTCACTACACAGATGCACCTGAGCAGGGGAATTTACAACCCGGCTTCGGAAATCCTTCCTCGCGGACTTTCAGGCAGTATCCTGAGGAATTTCCATAATCCTTACTTTGCGGCACTGCTGACATTCGACTATACAATACCTGTCCACCTCGGCGATATAAATATCACGCCTCTGATATACCTCAACAGAATGATAATAACTCCTCATTTCGACTATGCGTTCTCCGCACATCCGAAGATGCACCTGTGCTCAGGCGGTTCGTCGCTGACTTTCCAGCTCGGACGCCTGTTCTGGAGTTTTCCTCTTGAAATAGGAGCGGACTATTCGTACAACTTCGGGACATTGTTTTCGGTAATGGACGAAAGCGGGGCAAAAGTCGTACGGCACTCCGTCAGGCCGGTGATAAGGATCAAATTCTGAATCTTTTCTTTTGAAAAACAGAAACGGCTTCTTAGCTTTGCCGTCATTAAACATAAAACTACATGTCCATCATAGCAGAAGCCCTGGCACCTTGCTGCAAGTGCGGTGAAAAATCCAGGATAACCGTATATAAAAGCATTAATATTTCCGAAAATCCGGAATTGAAGGAAAAACTCAGGAACGGGTCCCTGTTCATCTGGGAATGCCCTCACTGCCATCAGGCGAATCTGGCGAAATACGAAACGCTGTATCATGATCCTGAAAAGAAAGTGATGATATGGCTCATGCCGTCCGGAGAACTGTCAGAAACGCAGATGCAGGCTATTGCAAACCACACCAGAGCCATGGGAGACTACAGACTCAGGATGGTCGGCGATGTCGGTGCCCTCATGGAAAAAATCCTGGTGTTCGACGGGAATCTTGACGATATGGCAGTAGAGATGTGCAAATATGTCACTAAAATGGAAATGATGTCCAAGAACAGAAGTATGGCTGACAGCATAGCCGCCGCTCCATTCCATTTCCACCGGACAGAAGACAGGGACGGATCGAAGGTTCTCGTCTTCATATATCCTTCAGGAGACCAGATGATGAGGCTCGATGTAGGATTCAACGTATACGAAGATTCTCTCGGCATCATAAGCAGGAATCCCGACATAATCCCTTCTTCCGATACATTCATGAAAATAGATCAGGACTGGGTGATGTCACTGATGAAATAAACACACGTACATACATGAAAAAGGCCGCGGCTGACCACAGAAATCAACCGCGACCGAGTGTGTGTGAAAATGTGTGTTATGAAATGTGCATCACTGCACAAGCAGTTTTTTACTGCAATTTCCGTGCTCCATCGCTTATTATGACATCATAAATTTTAGGAGCATGGCCGAATTTCTCTGTATATAAAGCTGTTGCCTTCGAAATAAACTGATCATACAGATCATTTTCCTGACTTCGTCAATGCGCCACCCAAATTAAGATTTGTTGCCAGATATGTCGAAAAGTGGTTTCACTGCGAGG
>CALUSC010000039.1 GCA_944323345.1 uncultured Bacteroidales bacterium
ATGGATGCCAACGGGCTGAGCCGCGTGATGTGGTCGCTTTCCGACAAGGATGAAACTTGCTCCATGCTCCTGCCGTCGGCTTCTTCCGAAGGGCCTTGGAAAGATGGGCAGATCAAGGAATGGGGAAAGACGGTCCGTGAATATCTGAACATTGAAAAGACAAGGGCGGAAGATCTGGTGCATGTCAGTTCCGGGAATATTTCTCTGGTTCTCGATGCCGCAGAGGGACAGGAACTGAAAATACTGTATTTCGGGCAGAAGCTCCGCGATGCAGATGTGAAGACTCTGCAGCATTCAGGCATGGCGTCATTGCCGGCTTATCCGGCGTACGGGATGAACTGCCCGGCAGAGACGGCGCTGTCTCTGGTACATTCCGACGGGAACATGACGACGGCGCTTGTCGTGGAAAGTGTGTCTTCGGAAGAAGATGAGACGGCTGTAGTGACCAGGGTCCGCCTGAAAGATACTGTGTATCCTGTATATGTCGATGTCTGCTACAAGGCATACAAGGATTCGGAGATGATAGAGACATGGACTGAGATTCTGAATGATGGGAAGAAACCTGTCGTGCTGGAAAACTATGCTTCAGGGTATCTGCCGGTGCGCAAGGGCGATGTCTGGATTTCCCATCTGTATGGTTCATGGGCGAACGAGGGCAGGGTGGCCTGCGAGCCATTGAAGCCTGGCGTAAAGGTCATAAAGAACAAGGACGGGGTCAGAAATTCGCATACGGCACATGCAGAGGTCATGATTTCTCTGGACGGGAAGCCTGCAGAGAATACTGGGGATGTGATAGGCGCCGCCTTGTGCTGGAGCGGAAACTATGAACTGAAATTCGACACGAACGATTCCGATTTCCATCATTTTTTCGCCGGAATCAATCCTGATGCTTCGCAATACCGGCTGGCCTCGAAAGAGACTTTCGTCACGCCTGCACTGGCTCTGACCTACAGCAGGGAAGGCTTGAGCGGCGCGAGCCGGAATTTCCATGACTGGGCCAGGAAACACAGGCTGGCGCACGGGGATGTGGAGAGGAAGATACTGCTGAACAGCTGGGAAGGAGTGTATTTCGACATTACAGAGGACGGTATGGACAGCATGATGGCTGACATAGCTTCCATGGGCGGAGAACTTTTCGTGATGGATGACGGCTGGTTCGGAGGCAAGTACCAGAGGAACAGGGACAATTCCTCTCTCGGAGACTGGACAGTGGATACACGGAAACTTCCTCACGGCATATCAGGACTGGTGGAAGATGCTGAAAAACATGGAATAGGTTTCGGTATCTGGATAGAGCCCGAGATGACCAATACGGTGAGCGAACTCTACGAAAAACATCCGGACTGGGTGCTCAAGGCAGAGAATCGTGACCCGGTAACAGGACGCGGGGGCACCCAGCTGGTTCTCGACTTGGCAAATCCTGAAGTGCAGGATTTCATGGTGGACATGGTGGATGACCTCATGACGGAGAATCCTGGCATAGAGTATATCAAATGGGATGCGAACATGAGCATCATGAACCATGGTTCCCAGTATCTTTCAGATGACGGGCAGAGCCATCTTTACATAGATTTCCACAGAGGTTTTGCTTCCGTTTGCGACAGGATACGCGCCAAATATCCTGATCTGACCATACAGGCATGCGCCAGCGGCGGCGGACGTGCGAACTATGGCGTCCTCCCGTGGTTCGACGAATTCTGGGTCAGCGACAATACCGATGCCCTGCAGAGAATCTACATGCAGTGGGGGACTTCCTATTTCTTTCCTGCTATCGCAATGGCCTCTCATATCAGTGCCGCCCCGAATCATCAGACTTTCAGGACCATACCTCTGAAATACAGGATAGATGCGGCCATGAGCGGACGCCTGGGCATGGAAATCCAGCCGAAGAACATGACACAGGAGGAAAAGGAGCTCTGCCGCAAGGCAATAGCGGAGTACAAGATAATCCGTCCCGTAGTGCAGTTCGGCGACATATACAGACTGGTGTCTCCGTATGACGGTTTCAATATAGCTTCGCTCATGTATTGCTCGAAGGACAAATCGCAGGCAGTATTTTACTGGTGGAAACTCGAACATTTCTGCGACGAACATCTGCCTCGTGTGAAAATGGCCGGTCTCGACCCGGAAAAATCGTACAGGGTACATGAATTGAACCGGATCGACAACAAGCCTCTGCCTTTCGAGGGAATGGTATTCTCCGGAGAGTACCTGATGTCCACAGGTCTGGAGATCCCGTACAGACATACGGTGGATTATCACAAGCAGGACGACTGGTCCAGCCGTGTGCTGTATCTGACTGAGGAACAATAAGTACCGTAATAAACAAATGAAACATTCGGCAATAGTTTTGTTGACGCTGTCTGTCCTTGCTCCCTTGGCCGCTTATGGCGGTACGGGAGGCAGGGACAGCCTTTTTCTGAACGGAGAGTGGAAAAGCTCTCTCGGCACATGTATTCTTCCCGGAACTACGGATGAAAACAGGCTTGGAGAACGGAATACGGACACTACCATGACATCAGGCCTGACACGTCTCTATCCTTACGAAGGGGAGGTGGTTTATACCAGGACAGTGGAAGTTCCGCGCAGTTTTGCAGGAAAAGATCTTTCCCTCGTGCTTGAGAGGACCAAACCGTGTACGGTATCGGTGGACGGTGTTGTCGTGGGCCATTACGGCCATCTTCTGACACCTCAGGTATACAGCCTGTCCGGACTTCGTCCCGGCACTCATGAAATATCGCTGGCAGTGGACAATTCATCCGATTCCATCCCGGCGGAGGTCCGGAGTTCCCATGCATGGAGCGAGTCTACCCAGACGAACTGGAACGGGGTGATCGGAAAGATGTTCCTGGAGGCCAGGGATCCGCTTCATATTGTATCGATGAAGATATATCCTGATGTTGAGGCCGGAAATGCACAGGTGAAGCTGAGTATCATGTCTCCGAAGAAGCTGGATGCCAGGCTGGGATTGTCAGCTACGGCATGTCCTGGAACGGAGTCAGGTACGGACTATGGCATTGGCCGGAGGCCTGGCGATGATATTGTCCTGGAAAGGACAGCCAGACTGGAAAGAGGCATGAACGAAGTTTCTCTGACGGTCGATATGGGAGAAAACGTCCTGCTCTGGAGCGAGTTCCATCCTCATCTGTATCGGTTTGAGGCGACCGTGTCTTCCGGAAAATATTCTGATTCCGTGACGGAACATGCCGGAATGCGCGAGTTTTCGACAGACGGGACATCATTCGTGAACAACGGTCTGAAAGTCTTTCTCAGAGGCAAGCATGACGCATGCGTTTTCCCTCTGACAGGATATCCTCCTATGGATACGGAGTCCTGGAGAAAAGTCTTTGCCACGGCAAAGTCTTACGGGATAAATCATTACCGCTTCCATTCCTGGACACCTCCGGAAGCCGCTTTCGATGCTGCCGACAGGGAAGGCATTTACTTGCAGGTAGAACTTCCTCTATGGGGCCCTGTGGAAAGGCAGAATGAGCGGATGTGTACTTTCGTGTTGAATGAAGCCGGACGTATTCTGGAGGAGTATGGAAACCATCCGTCATTCGTGATGCTGTCTTTGGGCAATGAACTGCACGGAGACAATTCACTGATGAAAGAATGGGTGGACGGCTTTCGGGAGGCTGACGGCAGACATCTGTATTGCTTCGGTTCGAACAACGAGCTCGGCTGGAAGGGTCCTCAGGATGGCGAAGACTTTTTCGTGGCCTGCCGTGTGGGATGGGGCGAAGGGTATTCATCGCATACCAGGACTACCTTCGCTTTGGCTGATGCCGACAACGGCGGGATTCTCAACAATACCCGTCCCGGGACCAGAGGCAATTATTCCGAAGCCATAGCTGCGAGTCCCGTACCTGTGATCAGTCATGAAAACTGCCAGTTCCAGATATATCCGGACTATTCTGAAACAGGAAAATACACAGGAGTCCTGTATCCTTATAATCTGGAGATATTCAGGTCCAGGCTTCTGGAAGCCGGAATGCAGGATTCGGCAGATGATTTCCGGCAGGCGTCGGGGCGTTTTGCCGTGGAGTGTTTCAAGGCTGACCTCGAATATGCTTTCAGGACTCCAGGTTTCGGGGGATTCCAGATGCTTGATCTCCAGGATTATCCTGGACAGGGAACAGCATTGGTGGGAGTCCTCGATGCATTTATGGACAGCAAAGGCGTGGTCACTCCTGACGAGTTCAGGACTTTCTGCTCCCCGCTGGTGCTCCTGGCAGGGTTTGACACTCATTGCCTGTCCGCCAGTGACACGCTGGACGTGGATTTCCTCATATCGAATTATCTTGAGAGGAAATGGGATACTCCGCTGACATGGTCTTTATCGGCAGATGATGTCAGGACAGCCGCAAAAGACAGCACCGCGGTATTGCATGAAGAATCAGGCAGTATCGACGTGTCGGCCGCCCAGGGTGAAGTGACGGCGGCAGGCAGCATTTCCATACCGGTGGCGAATTTTGCCGCAGGATTGCCGGAAGATTCGGCTTTCTGTCTGGAGCTGTCGTTGTCTTCAGGAAGTTATAGAAATTCTTACAGATTCTGGGTCTATCCCGACACGCAGGAGAATGGCTGCTGGTGCTCCGATGTGGTATTGGCAGTTTCTGCCGATGCCGCTTTGGATTCTCTGCTTTCCGGAGGACGCCGGGTGCTGCTGGTGCCGGGGCATGATGATATTCGGAAAAACTCCGTGGGCGGGCTTTTTACACCGGATTTCTGGAACTGGTCCATGTTCAAAAGGGTCTCGGAAAGAGCAGGGAAGGAGGTCTCTCCAGGCACGCTTTCTTTAATCAATGATCCTGGACATCCCTTGTTCACGCTTTTCCCCAATGACGGGCACAGCGACTGGCAGTGGTGGAGTATCTGCCTGAACTCAAGACCGTTGATTATGGATTCTCTTGATGGATATGTCCCTGTGCTTCAGGTAGTTGACAATGTCGAAAGATGCCACAAACTGGGTATAATATCCGAATTTGCGGCAGGAAACGGTTCGCTGCTGGTTTGTACGGTAGATCTTGATGCCGTCAGCCGGTATCCCGAAGGCAGGGCCTTCATTTCATCTCTGCTGCATTATGCGGCTTCCGATGAATTCAAACCTTCATACAGGTTGGAATGGGATGAACTGCTTGGCCTGCTGTACGGACGTACGGCAAGCCGTGATGTGCAGGGCGTGGAAAATACCACCGATTATTCCGAGTATGTCTCTGAATGACGTATGTTTCTGGCATACAGCCCGTCTATGATGCCGTCTGCAAGTCCTATCACAGGGACGTAAATGTAGGCGGCATCAGTTATGTCAGCTATGGTCAGGAATATCCTGGCGGCAGGGACGATGACGTCAGCACGGTCCGGCTTCAGTGCATATTCTTCCATGCGCTGCTCTACCGTCATGTCTTTCAGCTTGTCGTAGAGTTCGTGCAGGGAAGCCACAGTCATGCGGGAATAGCGGCTGTCGCGTCCCTTGACCAGTTTGATGAGTTTGTTTATGTTTCCTCCGGAACCGATGATGTTGATTCCCGGATATGAAAGGGCCAGGTCCTTCATGTCTCTCGACAGCCTTTCCCATTCGCTTTCCACCACGGCTTCGTTCAGGATTCGCACGGTGCCTATGTTGTATGAGCGGGAACATACCAGCTCCCCGTCTGCCAGAAGGTTTATTTCCGTGCTGCCTCCTCCGACATCCACATACATGAAGTTCCCTTTCCGGCCTTTCATGTATTCGATGTGGTTGTTGTATATCATTCTGGCTTCTTCCTGACCGTCTATGATCTCTATCCGGATACCGGTCTTTTTCTCGATGGCCTTGATGATGGCAGGTCCGTTCTCGGCATCACGCATGGCGGAAGTGGCGCAGGCGCGGTAGTCCGACACATCGTATATTTTCATCAGGTTCTTGTATGCCTTCATCAGGCGTATCATGTTTTTTTCCTTCTTTTCGGAAATCCTCCCTGACGAGAACACATCGAAACCGAGTCTCAGCGGTACACGCAGGAGCAGCACTTTGCTGAAATGCGGGGCTTCGGGACTTTCGAGCTGTTTTACAAGCAGTCTTACCGCATTCGAACCTATGTCTATGGCAGCATACGTTACTGCATCTTCCTTGTAATTTGCGAATCCTTCTTCCATATCTTTCTGTTTTTATATAGTTTCGATACCATGATTATTTAATGAGAACATTGTCAGACTGGCGGAAGCGAGCGCTGTTGACCTGCGGAGCAGGTTGTAACTCTGCGCGAGCACTGCCAGCCTGACGACCCCTGTTACCTGTTCTCATTATAATAATCATACAACGCTTTTTGCGACCCCGCCTCCAACGGCTCCTCACACGTCCACGGCCTGTTTTCACCCGAACCATCCACCAGACGACCCTGACGCACATCCCTCAGTCCATATTCGACAATCCGCTTCATTTCAAGTTTGAGAGTCGGATCATACACCGGAGCGATCACCTCTATCCTGTTGTCCAGATTCCTCGGCATCCAGTCAGCCGAGCCGAGGAATACCTTCTCCACACCGCCTCCGGCAAATACGAATATCCTCGAATGCTCCAGATACCTGTCAATGATGGCGCAGACTCTCATGCGGCAGTTCTCGGGCAGGTCTTTTGTAACCAGCGAGCAGTTTCCCCTGACCAAAAGGTCTATTTCCACTCCGGCCCTGGCCGCCTCATACAGCTTCGCCACCATCGTCTCGTCCGTGATGTGGTTTATCTTGATCTTGATATAGGCGGGCTTCCCGGCTTTCCTGTTCTTGATTTCAGCATCGATCAGACTGAGAAATTTCTTCTTCATCCCGTTAGGTGATACCAGCAGCTCTTTGAACCGCACGGGGATATAAGGCTTTTCGATGAACGAGAACAACAGCTCCACGTCAGAAGTTATACGTGGCGAGGCTGTCATCATGATGCAGTCGGTGTATGTCCTGGCATTGCCTTCGTGAAAATTACCGGTACTGACGCAGGCGATGTCAGGGCCTTTCTTCATCCCTATGTGCACCACTTTCGAATGTATTTTCAGTCCTTCCACACCGAAAATGACCTTGACTCCCGCGTCCTGAAGCTTCTGTGCCCATACCATGTTCGACTCCTCGTCGAAACGGGCGAGCAGTTCTATGACGGCAGTCACCTTTTTCCCGTTTCGGGCAGCACCGATCAGAGCCTTGATGACCTTTGAATCTTTGGCCAGTCTGTAAAGCGTAATCTTGATGCTTTTGACATTGCTGCTGAGCGCAGCCTCATGCAGCACTCCTATGAATGTCGAGAAATTGTGATACGGAACATGCAGGAAACGGTCCTGCTCCCTTATTTTCTGCAGAATAGTACCAGGTTCCAGAAAAACGGACTGTGTGATCTGCGGCATGGGCGCGTATTTCAGGTCTTTTCTCCCGCAGTCGGGGAATTTCATCAGATCCTTGTGGTTCTGATATCTTCCTCCATGTACGACGGTATCGCTCAGTCCGAGATCGAGTTTCCCTATGACGCGTTTGAGCAGGTCCTGAGGCATGCTGCTGTCGTAGACCACCCTCAAGGCCTCTCCTTTTTTTCTGGTCTTGAGACCTTTGGATATTTTCTGAAGGATTCCGCTGCGCTGGTCGTCGTCTATCTCCATCTCGGCGTCCCTGGTGAACTTGAACGCGTAAGACTCGAATGATGTACAGCCTGAGCCTGCGAATATCTTCGGGAGCGAACACCTCACCACGTCATCCAGGTACATGATGTAGCTTTTCCCGTCCTTGTCAGGCAGCCTTACGAAACGTCCGCAGCTCTGGACAGGCAGTTCGAAAAAGGCATATTCATACGCCTGGTTTCCGGTGGCAGTAGTCTTGACCGCCCTTACGGCGTGGTAAATATTCTGGTCAGATTCGTAGTCGAGATGTTTTACCGAAGCGAAACGTACAGGCACTATCAGGCCGTCTATCTTTTCGGAATAGTAGGAGTGTATGAACTCCAGCTGGTCGTCCGTCACTTCCTTGTCCGAGATGAGGCAGATGTTCTCCTTTCTCAAGTCTTCGTACACCTGACGGACACCTTCTTCGAATTCTTTCTGGTATCTGGCGTTGAGCTTGGATATCTGCCTGACTATGGATTTGGCCTTTGCCGCTTCCTTCGCTCCCTGTTTGCCATCCCATTCGGCTATCCTGCTCTGTGATGCGACACGGACACGGAAAAACTCGTCCAGATTGTTCGAGTATATACCGAGGAAAGAAAGCCTTTCCAGAAGGGGAATATCCTGCCTGCAGGCTTCCTGCAATACTCTTCTGTTGAAGTACAGCCAGCTTACGTCTCTCTCCACATACGGAATTTTCTTGGTCTTGGTAGCCATAAGTTTGTGCTCTGATTATAATTTTTGTAAAATAAGAATTTTTCCGTTAATAAAATGTTAAGAAACAGAAAAGATTGTTACAAAAATCAAAAATCTTTTCTATCCCAATCAGAATTTTCTGAAACCGCTGATGATTCATCTGTATTTCTTATAATTTTACGCGATTTTTATACAGAACAATTTTTTATGTGCGGGATAACAGGATATCTGGGAGGCAGGGAAGCCTGCCCGATTTTGATTGACGGGCTCAGACAGCTTGAATACAGAGGCTATGACAGTGCCGGAATCGCGCTTGTCAATGAATGCGGTGAACTTCATGTCTATAAAGAAAAAGGCAAGGTGCAGGATCTGGAAGCCGGTCTTGCCGGTAAAAACATATCCGGACATCTGGGAATCGCACATACACGATGGGCAACTCATGGAGAGCCCTCTGCAGTCAACGCACATCCTCATGTCTCGTCTTCAGGCCGTTTTGCCATCGTTCATAACGGCATCATCGAGAATTATGCTGTCATCAGGAGAAACCTTGAGAAAAAAGGCTATGCTTTTAAAAGCTCTACTGATACAGAGGTTCTGGTGCAGCTTATAGACTACGTGGCTTCATGCAGTGATTCTGATACAGTGGCCGTGCTGCAGGAAGTGCTGGATGAAATAGTGGGAGCCTATGCCATAGCATTGATAGATATGAAATATCCGGACAGGCTCTTTGCCGCCAGGAAAAGCAGCCCGCTGGCAGTCGGGATAGGGGATGATGAATTCATTGTGGCTTCCGACATCAGCCCGATAGCAGGCAATGCCGACAAAGTCATGTATCTGGGCGATGAAGAAATCGCTGAAATGCATCGTGACGGAAGCCTGCATATAGTGAATCTGTCCAATGCTGAGTGCCGCCATGAAATCCTGGCTGTGCCGAAAAACCTGGGCAGGACAAGGAAAGACGGTTTCGACCACTTTATGCTGAAGGAGATTTTCGAGCAGCCTTCCAGCTTGACGGACTGCATGAGAGGCCGTGTCGATGTTGTCGGAAAGACGGTGACATTGTCCGCTGTGCGGGAGCACAAGGACAGACTGCTGGCAGCTGAGAGATTCATCATCGTGGCATGCGGGACATCATGGCATGCCGGTCTTATAGGGAAGCAGATGATCGAGAATTTCTGCCGGATTCCTGCAGAGACGGTATATGCTTCCGAGTTCAGATATTCGAACCCGGTGATAAGGAGTTCCGATGTAGTCATAGCCATTTCCCAGAGCGGAGAGACCGCTGACACTTTGGCGGCCGTAGAGCTGGCCAGATCGAAAGGTGCGTTCATATACGGAATATGCAACGCCGTCGGTTCAAGCATACCGAGAGCGACCGACACCGGCTCATATATTCATGTAGGACCGGAAATCGGCGTCGCCTCCACGAAGGCTTTTACCGGGCAGGTGACAGTGCTGGCTATGCTGGCCCTCGACATCGCCCGAGAAAAAAATACGATCGATGACAGGACCTATGCCGGAATGATAGAGGAGCTGGCGTCCATCCCAGAAAAGATGAGGGTGGTCCTCCGGACCAATGACAGTATAGCCTCGCTGGCGAAGATGTTCACTTATGCCAAGAATTTCATATACTTGGGCAGGGGCTATTCTTATCCTGCGGCTCTGGAAGGGGCATTGAAACTTAAGGAAATATCATACATCCATGCCGAAGGCTATCCTGCAGCCGAGATGAAGCACGGGCCTATCGCGCTGATAGATGAAGAGATGCCTGTGGTGATTATCGCTACGCACAATGCCCTGTACGAGAAGATTCTGAGCAATGTACAGGAAATCAAGGCCAGAAAAGGACGTGTGATAGCGATTGTTTCAGAAGGCGACACTGCTATCAGTGACATAGCAGACACGGTGATAGAAATCCCTGAGACCATAGAATGTCTTGACCCTCTTCTGGTTTCAGTCCCGCTCCAGCTTCTTGCCTACCACATAGCAGTCTGCAAGGGCAAGGATGTCGACAGGCCGAGGAATCTGGCCAAGAGCGTCACAGTCGAATAAGACAGCTCCGGAACTGTACAAGATTCCGGCCCGCACTTTCTGCAAAGGTGTCTCTCCGCGGACGTGGTTTATTCTGAAATGTTAACAAAAATGAAACAATCGTTAAACCGAAACTAAACAGTGCCGTAATAAAAACTAAATAAGGCTGCCGTACTTTTGCCGCAAATTTTAAGGAATGAGAAAAACAATGAACTTTTTCCTTTTTGCGGCTTTTTTTCTGTCCGCTGTCCCGGTCTCTGCCGAGACAATAATCAAAGGAAAAATCATCGATGCCTCTACAGGCGAAGAAATCATAGGTGCGGCAGTCCTCCTGAAAGAAATGACAGGGGAGGGGACCGTCACCGGTCTTGACGGAAGTTTCACACTGAACACCGAACTTGAAAAATGTACCCTTTTGTGCACTTCCATAGGCTACAAGGATACTGAAATCGTCTTTTCATATTCGGATGCCGGAGGCAATATTCTCGTGAGTCTGGAGCCTGACAGCATATCGCTGGATGCAGTGGTGGTGACCGCCGAGAACGGAGGAAAGACAGAGGCTGCTGCCAGAGGCATAGAAAGAGCTTCCATGAATGTAGTCAATGTCATGAGCGCAAAGGCAATGGAACTCTCGCCGGATCTGACAGTGGCGAATGCCATCAAAAGGATGTCAGGAGTCACCATAGAAAGGAACAGCAGCGGTGAAGGCCAGTATGCCATACTCCGAGGCATGGACAAAAGGTACAACTACACCCTGGTGAACGGCGTGAAGATACCGAGTCCGGACAACAAGAACCGTTTCGTACCTCTTGATATTTTCCCTTCAGAGATGCTTGACAGGCTGGAAGTCACGAAATCTCTGACAGCCGACATGGAGGGTGACGGCATCGGGGGAGCCGTGAATCTGGTGATGAAGGATGCTCCCGAAAAGTTCGAGGTCAACGCTAATCTGGCTACAGGTTACAGTGCCCTGTATTTCGACCGTGATTTCCAGTCATTCAACCACAGGGCCGGTCAACGTATGTCCCCTTTCGAGAGAATGGGGGCTGATGTCAGCAAGGATTATTCAGTGACTGCAGATGACTTCACTTACGAAAACCTGAGAGTGGCCAAGGCCCGTCCGAGACCTGATATCGTCGGAGGTTTCTCGTTCGGTGACAGGTATTTCGGAAACAGACTCGGCCTTATAGTGGGTGTATCTTACCAGAATCTCTTCAGAGGCAAGGATTCGGACATATATTACGTACAGGGCTCTACGGGAGACGGTACGGAAACAAGGACATATTCCGAGGAACAGAACAGGCTCGGAACGCATGCCAAGCTTGACTACAGGTTCAATGAAAGGCACAAACTGATGCTCTACGGAGGATATATGGACCTGCGCAAAAGCGAAGTCCGTGACGGACAGAACGACAAGGACTGGATAGTCAAGATGCAGTGGGAAAGACAATACATCATCAACACCACCATCAAGGGTGATCATTCTTTCCTCGAAGGCAACAGACTGAAAATCGACTGGACGGGAGTCTTTTCGAAAGCATACAGTACCTCTCCGGACAATGCCAGAATATATGTCAATATGCAGAGACCGCATCTGTACAATACCGATTCTGCCGAGAAAAGATGGGAACACAATTCGGACAGGGACTTCGCAGGTTATTTGAATCTGTCATACAGATTCGATTTCACCGGCGAGTCAAGCCTGCAGTTGAAAGCTGGCGGAATGTACAGGAACAAGGCCCGTGACAGTTTCTTCAATGAATACACTTTCGATTCCGCAACCAGCGATCCTTCTACCGGAAAACGTGACCCTCAGTATTACGGTGAGGACTGGACGAATTTCGACGAGCTTCTCCTTACTCCGAAAAAATACGGAAATGTCGGTGACCCGCTCAATTACGGCGCATGGGAAAATATTGCCGCAGGCTATCTTATGGCGAAATACAATTGGCGGAAGTTCGAATTCATCGCAGGCGTGAGGGCGGAGCATACTGATCAGGGATATACTCTCAACTATCCCAGAAAGGAGGAATCGGAAGGCAACCAGATCTATACGGACATTCTTCCGAGCGTCCATCTCAAGTACAATGTCCACAGGAACGCGAACCTGAGATTTTCCTATGGCCGTTCCATAAACCGCCCGGGATTCTTCGAGATAGTTCCATATACCATATTGAACGAGGACTATGACGAAAAGGGAAACCCTGACCTGAAGCATACTGTGGCCGACAATCTCGACCT
>CALUSC010000040.1 GCA_944323345.1 uncultured Bacteroidales bacterium
CCACATATACTGTAGCACTTCGGGAATGGAATTTAAACAAGTTTATTTCCATTCCTCTCAGTTTCTGCGTATATTTGGCCTGCGGCTACATATACTGTTCACGCCTCGGCAATGCAATTTGAACAAGTTCATTTGCATTGCTCTCGGCTTCTGCGTATATTTGGCCTGCGGCCACATATACTGTAGCACTTCGGGAATGGAATTTAAACAAGTTTATTTCCATTCCTCTCAGTTTCTGCGTATATTTGCACGCATAATATAATTTGCAGATCAGATGAGTAAAAAGACCTTAATCCTCTGTGTGTCGGTAATAGGTATCTTCCTGATTATAGTAGTTGCTGCATTGTACTTTCTTTATTCCGGTACCGGACAGTCGAAAGACAGTCTTGCAGATGATAAGGAGTATATGCTTTTTTCTGCAGTTCCTTCTGATGCCAATGTCGTTCTGAAGTTCGGGAGTCTTTCAGGTATGCTCGACTGTCTTGTATCCGACCAGTCTTCATTGCATTATATCGTGACAGATGTCCGGAATGCCGGCAAGATGTGCGGTTTTCTGGAAAAGATCTACAGTTCTTCTTCCCTTTACGCCGATCTCATGAATGCGCCGGCTGTCATCTCGGCCCATAATATAGGCGATATCGTACCTGTACTCATAATAGATGCCGGCCGGTCCGGAGATCTTCCGTCAGTCTCGTCAAATCTTATGATAGCGGCCGCTGAAGAAGACGGTCTTTCTGCCCTCTGTGTGGATGCATCGGAGTATGCTCCTTCAGGCAGTCCGCTCAGAAAGAGATCCCTTATTCTCGTCTCTCCATCGGATATTCTCGTCCAGTCGTCTCTGAGACATCTCAAGTCGGAGGTTTCCGTACTGGATGTTGCAGGTTTCCCGGAGTCTGTAAGAATGGCTTCCGGGGACAATATGATTATATTGCCATCCGCCGGTGTCGGGAAAGTGCTGTCCGGAGCCATTTCTCCAAGATTCCGTCAGGAGATCCGCTTCTTCTCCAGATTTGCGGACTGTACGGCATTTACGGTACGCAAGTCTGCAATGGATGGGTTTTCTATGACAGGCAAGGCATATTCGGACGGAAGCGCAGGCGATCTGATTAACATGTATGCGAAAATATCCCCGTCATCATCGGCTGTGGCATCGGTACTTCCGTCGTATGTGATTTCCGCAGCGGCCATTCCAGTAGCGGATATTTCCGAATATCAGGAAGCTTATCTCGATTTTGCCGGGACAGGAGCTTTGGTGAAGGAAATAGAGGCCTCCAGGTCGGCCCTTAAGAAAAAGGCAGGAATTTCTCCGATGGACTGGGCCGTTGCACTGGATATCGAAGAGGCGGCTGTCGCAAGCTTTACTGTCGGGGGTTCTCTGGAGAAGATAGCGCTGGTGCGTCTCGGATCCGTGAATCATCAGGTGCTTCTGAAAGGTATCCAGGACGTTTCCGCCGATGATTGCGAAGATAAGATATTGCCTTTCCGTTATCAGGATTTTCTGACATCGCTTTTCGGGTCCGTATTTTCATTGCAGGATGAGTCATCTTTCATCCTGCACGGCAACTGGCTTGTCATAGGAAGCGGAAATGCATTGTCCGAATATACGGGCGGCAGGGCTCTCGACTATACTTTAGCTGATTATATGGCTGATGCATCGATAGATGACAGGCTTTCTGCAAGAAATTCCTATTTCGTTTCTTATTTGTCGCTCATGGAGGATAAAGATTTTACCGGAACCCTTTTCACTCAGGATTTTTATCCGGCTGTCGATGCGACATTCGAAGATATAACATACGAACCGACATTCTTTACGATAGTCGAAAACAAGTCGGGACTCGAACTCGGTGTGGAGGTATGCAGGACTACGGTGACGAAAAGCCAGGCCCCGTCTTTTGAAAGGGATACATCAGTCGTGGTTCCGGACGGTCCGTTCCGTGTAAAGAATTCCGGTACCGGCAAGTGGAACCTTTTTTATCAGCAGAAGAACCTGTATCTTTGCCTCCAGGAAGAAGGCGGCAAGGGTATATGGGGAGTGCCGTTCAATGCCCCTATCTGCGGATGTGCCCAGACTGTGGATTATTTTGCTAACGGCAAACTCCAGATACTGTTCGCTTCAGGAACAAAACTCTATCTGATCGACCGTCTGGGACGGTTTGTAAATCCTTTCCCGGTGGATCTCGGCAAGAAAATCCTCGTAGGTCCGGATGTGTATGATTTTTCCGGCAGGAAGAAGTACAATGTCATGATACTGCATACGGACAATACCATAGAAATGTACAATCTCCAGGGACGACGTCCGGCCGAATGGAAGACCATTACGGCAAACGAGACCATAAAGGGCCTTCCTGAGCGCATCAGGGTCGGAGGAAGTTCGTACTGGGTAGTGCGTACATCGATACAGACATTGATCTTCGGCTTCTATGGCGGGGAACCTCTTACGGTATTCAGCGGAGACAGGATGATCCGCCCGGACAGCGAGGTCCTACCGACGGACAACGGAGCCGTAGAGGTCATCTGCTATGACGGGAAACGCCATACGGTAAAATTAGTCAGACAATAATGTTGATTGCACACATAAAATTAGATTGAAATGATTGAATTCAAGTCAGTAAACAAACTTTACGAGCAGAGTTTCAGGGAAAACTGGGACCGTCCTGCGCTTTCCAATTATCAGGGTGTCACTCTGCATTACAGGGACGTGGCACGAAGAATAGCCAAAATGCATATCATGTATGAACGTTGCGGTCTGAAAAAGGGGGACAAGGTGGCGATATGTTCGCGCAACCAGGCGAACTGGGGAGTCTCTTTCCTTTCGGCGCTTACGTATGGGGCCGTTCCGGTACCTATCCTGCACGAGTTCAAGGCAGGGAACATACATCACCTCGTAAACCATTCCGAAGCGAAGATACTTTTCGTGGACGATGTAGTCTGGGAGGGTCTTACGGAGACTGAAATGCCGAACCTGGTCGCTGTAGTGCAGATAAGTACTTTTTCCTTTCTGTACACCAAGAACGATGACATCAAGGTGGTGCGTGAACATTTGAACGAGTATTTCGGACAGAAATATCCTAGAAATTTCACTCCGGACAGCATAAATTATTATGAAGATTCGGCAGATGAACTGGCTCTCATAAACTATACATCGGGAACATCCGGATTTTCGAAGGGTGTCATGATTCCATACCGGGCGCTGTATTCGAATATTATGTTCGCGAAAGGCGTCCTGCCGATGATCAACGAGACGTCCAACGTGGTGGCGATGCTTCCGTCTGCACACATGTACGGAATGATGTTCGAACTGCTTTTCGAACTTACCGTAGGAACCCACGTGCATTTCCTGACCAGGGTGCCGAGCCCGAAAATCATAATGCAGGCTTTGGCTGAAGTTAAGCCGGATATCGTGATAGCAGTGCCTCTTATCATTGAAAAAGTGTACAAGTCCAAACTCAAGCCTCTGCTCGACAAGGCCGGAATCCGTTTCCTGACGCATGTGCCGGGTCTGAACCAGATGCTGATGAAGAAAATCCGTACGGAACTCATCAATGCTTTCGGCGGAAAGTTCGAAGAGATTATCATCGGAGGTGCGGCATTCAACAAGGAGGTGGAGACTTTCTTCAAGAAGATCAGTTTTCCGTTTACCGTAGGATATGGAATGACGGAATGCGCTCCTATCATTTCGTATGACGACTGGAAGACCAACAGAGAATTTTCATGCGGCAAGACGGCTCCGAACATGGAGATAAAGATAGATTCCCCGGATCCTGAGACAGTTCCCGGAGAAGTGCTGGTCAGGGGAATGAACGTTTTCCTCGGATATTACAAGAATGACGAGGCCACCGAAGCTGTCTTTACGAAAGACGGATGGTTCCGTACAGGCGACATGGGCGTTATGGACAAGGACGGGTATCTATATCTGCGCGGAAGATCCAAATGTATGATTCTGGGCCCTTCAGGTCAGAATATATATCCAGAAGAGATAGAATGCGTGCTCAATAATATGCATTATGTCGTGGACTCACTTGTCATAGAGGACCACGGCGGCCTTACGGCATTGATTTATCCTGATTTCCATCAGGCAGAGATCGACGGTCTCGACAAGGATGCCCTTGTTCAGGATCTGAACAATTCTCTGGCGGTAACCAATAAGGAGCTTCCTAATTATGCCAGGATTTCCAAGATAGAAGTTATGCCTGAGGATTTCGAGAGAACACCGAAGAGGAGTATCAAGAGATACCTGTATCAGAGATAATTGAGGTGCGGATGGAGAAATTCGATCACAGTTATCTGCAGATGGCCGCAATATGGGCGCAGAACTCTTACTGCAAAAGACGTAAGGTGGGCGCCCTTATTGTCAAGGACAAGATGATTATTTCCGACGGGTACAACGGCACTCCGTCGGGATTCGAAAATATTTGCGAAGACGAGAACGGTATTACCAAACCGTATGTACTTCATGCCGAGGCCAATGCCATCACCAAAGTCGCAAAGTCAGGGAACAGCAGTCAGGGGGCTACATTGTATGTGACGGCTTCTCCGTGTCTCGAATGCGCAAAGCTTATCATACAGGCCGGGATATCCAGAGTGGTGTACCGGGATGAATACAGGCTGACTGACGGCGTGGATCTTCTGCGCAAGGCCGGTATTGAAGTTGAACAAGTAGATTGACCGGGAGGTCTCTTATTATGAAAAAGATGGATAACAGGTCCTATACAGTCTTGACGGCCGTACTCGGTATGGTCGTTGGCGTATTGGCGACATTGGTAGTCGTCAAGGTTGCCGGCAGCAGAAAGCAGTTCGACGGTGATTATAACCGTTGGAGGAAACTGAATCTGATATTGCAGGAAGTCGAGCGGAATTATGTGGATACCATTGATATGAAGGCCATGACGGATGCCGCTGTTGTTGCTGCGTTGTCCAAGCTCGATCCTCATACGGTTTACCTGCCTCCTGTCGCGCTTGAGGCTTCGGAAACCGAACTTGCGGGCAATTTCGAAGGTATCGGCATTCAGTTCAACGTTCCGAATGATACTGCCATTGTCCTGAGTGTCATTCCCGGAGGGCCGTCGGAAAAAGCCGGTCTGATGCAGGGTGACAGGATTATGAAAGTGGATTCGGCCGTGATTGCCGGTAACAAGACGCCTCAGGACAGCATGGTAGCCAAAATGAAAGGACCTGCTGGTACCAAGGTTGCCATAACAGTACGTCGTGACGGAACTGAAATACCGTTCGAAATAACCCGCGGTACAATACCTGTCCACTGTGTGGATGCCGCATTCATGCTGAATGATACTACCGGTTACATACGGCTCTCCAAATTCACCATGACCACGTATTATGAGTTTTCTGCTGCCACGGACAAGCTGTTGCAGCAGGGGATGAAGAGGCTTATCTTTGATTTGCGCGACAATACCGGAGGCTATTTCGATCAGGCTTTCCTTGTATCCAATGAATTTCTGGAAGCGGGGGATCCTATAGTGTACATGGAGGGACTGCACAGGCCGCGTCAGGATTTCAAGGCTGACGGCAAGGGCAAACTGAAAGATATTGATCTTGAGGTGCTGATAAACGAGTCTTCTGCTTCTTCAAGCGAAATTTTTGCCGGTGCCATTCAGGATAATGACAGGGGACTGATAGTAGGCCGCAGGTCTTTCGGCAAAGGACTGGTCCAGGAGCCTGTCAACTTTACCGACGGGTCAGGTATCCGTCTTACGGTTTCTCGTTTCTATACTCCTTCCGGACGTTGTATACAGAAACCTTATTCGGATGATTATGCTTATGATATATATGAGCGGTATGCCCACGGCGAGATGACTGATGCAGACAGCATGAAAGTCGACAGGTCCAAGGAATATTTTACCAGAAAAGGTCGTATAGTATACGGAGGCGGAGGGATAGTTCCGGATGTCTTTGTCCCTCTCGATACGACCAAAGCCAGCAACTTTTTCATACAGTCGAACAGAAAGGCGCTTCAGGTAAGGTTCGCATCTGCCATGTTCGACAGATATCGCAAGACATTGGCCTCCATAGATGATTTCAAGTCTCTGGAAAGATATCTTGATGCCATAGATCTCAAGACGAAGTTCCTGGAATATGCACGTAATGAAGGAGTAGTCATGAAGCCAGGCGAAGAAGCCGATTTCGACACTTACATGATGCCCCAGATCAAGGCATTGGTCGGACGGTATTCAAAACTTGATGACGAAGCTTTCTACAGATTCTATATCGGAATAGACGAGACCATAAATACGGCATTGAACACTACTGGGCTATAAACCTGTAGACTATTTCGCCGTATTGCCTTTTGGGAGCTGTGCCTGATGCCGTAAAACGTGACAGTCGCGCAGCTCTTTTTGCATATTCACGCAGGCAGTTGTCCGAAGATGAAAAATCGTCCATGATTTCGGCGTTCGTGACTGCCCCGGACTGGTTTACGGTTATGCGCACAGTGACATCTCCTCCGCCCAAGCATCTGTATGCCGGGATAGAAAGGTTCATGGCTTTCCTGCCGTCGAGGGAATAAGATACGACCGAAGGCCCTGTATACGTCTGTTCTGCCTTTCCGTTATTGTCCGGAGAGTCCGGCAGGGAAGCGTAGTCATCGTAATCTTCCAGGTCAGGGGCGAACGCCCCGCTTTTAAGGTCTCTTGCAAGTCGTTGAGCATCGTTGTACAGCTGTTCGACATCCGTATTCCTGTCGTCCCTGAGATGGGAGGAACCGGCATCTACAGCAATGTTCCTGATTTCTTCATAACCGCCTCCGGTTACCGGTGCAGCAGCCGATGCCGCTGCAATCAGTTCATCGAGCCTGTCGCTTATGCTTTCCTTGAATTCAGCTTCTTCCTGTTCTTTTTCAGCCTGTTCGATATTCGAAAAATCCAGGACATAAGACTGGCCGCCTCTGACAGACGAGCTGATTTGGAATATAAGCATGACAACAAGCACCGCGAGGTGTATGATCGCAGTCAAGTATATTCCTGATTTGTCCTCTCTGGATAATTTCACTTCGGATGCCTGGATGGTCGTTATTTCGTATGCAGGGCTTTTTCTATGGTGGCGGAAATAATGTCTATGGCTACTTTATTATGTCCGCCCTGTGGTATTATGATGTCTGCATAACGTTTGCTCGGTTCGATAAACTGCAGGTACATCGGCTTGACTGTCTTGGTATATCTTTCTATGACAGTTTCCACGGTCTTGCCACGCTCCAGGATGTCTCTGGCCATGACTCTCATCAGTCTGTCATCATCATCCGCATCCACGAAAATCTTGATGTCCATCTGCTTACGCAGTTCTGCACATGTGAATATGAGGATTCCCTCTATGATGATGACATCCGCAGGCTTTACGGTGATAGTCTCTGTCTTTGACCTGGAGCATGTAAGATACGAATACACCGGCTGTTCTATGCATTTGCCGTTTTTAAGCTGTCTGAGATGGTCGTTTAGCAGGCAGAAGTCGATGGAGTCCGGATGATCGAAGTTTACCTTCTGGCGCTCTTCCAGCGGAAGATGGCTGGAGTCCTTGTAGTAAGAATCCTGCGGAATCACTACCACATTTTCTTTCAACTGCCGGGTAATGGCTTTTACTACAGTGGTTTTCCCTGAACCTGAACCTCCAGCTATTCCGATGACCAGCATACTTCCTCCCTGTTAAAATTCGGCATTCTTAGGTGTTCTCGGGAATGGGATGACGTCTCTGATATTGCTCATTCCCGTAACGAAAAGCAGCAGCCTTTCGAAGCCGAGCCCGAAACCGCTGTGTGGCGCCGATCCGAATCGTCTCGTATCTATGTACCACTCAAGATTATCTCTGCTCATGCCGAGTTCCTTGATTCTGGCTTCAAGTTTTTCGAGCGAGGACTCCCTTTCGGAACCTCCTATGATTTCACCTATCTTAGGGAAAAGCACGTCCATGCCCCTGACAGTCTTCCCGTCATCATTCTGCTTCATGTAGAAGGCCTTGATGTCTTTAGGATAATCCGTCATGATGACCGGCCTCTTGAAGTGTTTCTCAACCAGGTATCTTTCGTGCTCGCTCTGGAGATCTACCCCCCAGCTTACCGGAAATTCGAATTTTTCCCCTGATTCCTCCAGTATCTTTATACCTTCCGTATAAGTAAGTCTTACGAAGTCTGTCTTTATTACGCCTTCCAGCCTGCTTATCAGTTCCTTGTCGAACATATCGTTAAGGAATCTGATATCGTCCATGCAGTTTTCGAGGGCATACCTTACGAGATACTTGATGAAGTCTTCCGCAAGTTCCATATTGTCTTCTATCTCGTAGAATGCCATTTCAGGCTCTATCATCCAGAATTCTGCGAGATGTCTCGGAGTATTCGAATTTTCCGCCCTGAAAGTAGGTCCGAAAGTATAGATTTCGCCCAGAGCCATGGCCCCGAGTTCACCTTCAAGCTGTCCGCTTACGGTAAGGCTCGTCTGTTTTCCGAAAAAGTCCTGCGTATAATCTATCTGTCCGTTCTCCTTTTTCGGCGGATTTTCCATGTTCAGCGTGGTGACCTGGAACATTTCGCCTGCACCTTCGCAGTCCGATTCTGTTATGATAGGGGTGTGAAGGTAAACGAATCCTTTATCGTTAAAGTATTTGTGAATGGCATAGGCCATCGCGTGGCGTATCCTCAGGACAGCTCCGAATGTATTTGTCCTCGGCCTGAGATGCGCTATCGACCGGAGAAATTCCATCGAGTGGCCTTTTTTCTGGAGCGGGTATGTATCGGGATTCGCTTCTCCGTACAGTGTAAGCTCCCTGGCCTGTATTTCTACGGCCTGACCGCTTCCAAGTGACTTGACGAGGTCGCCTTTCACGCAGATGCATGCTCCTGTGGTAATCCTTTTCAGAAGGTCTTCGCTGAAAGCGGCAGTTTCGACGACTATCTGGATATTATTTATGGTGGAACCATCGTTCAAGGCTATAAAAGCTATATTCTTGTTCCCTCTTTTCGTCCTGACCCAGCCTTTTGCCGTAACTTCCCGGCCAGGTTCACTTTTCAGCAGATCTTTGACTTTGGTTCTCATGGATTATCGTTTTTATTGTCGTTCTTTAACTAAGAATTCTGAATCGTGCAAAGATATAATTTTATTGTTATTCAGCCAATATTTTCCCTTTTATATCAGTATTGTCGAAGCGTCCGGCAAAGCGTTCCGAACCGGCTCCTATGGCATATACCGGAACCGGTGAGCCAGTGTGTCCGTGTGTAGTCCAGCCGATGTATGCAGAGTCATTCAGTGCTTTATTGGCTTTTTCATCAAGGTCTCCGGCATGTCCTGCTACAAGTGCGCTGTCCAGTATGTCCCATCCGATGTTCACTTCTTTCCATGATTCTGCTCCAAGGGCTACTCCTCCGGTTTCATGGTCTGCCGTGACTATGATAAGAGTCTCTTTCGGATGTCTCTTGTAGAATTCCACGGCTACTTTTACTGCATCGTCCAGTTTCTGCACGCTTTCTATCATCGGCATAGTCTTGTTTGCGTGTGCGGCCCAGTCTATTTCACCCTGTTCGTACATTATGAAGAAAGGAGAGTCTTCCCCAAGGAAATCAAGACATTTTTTCATCATGTCCTCTGATTCGATGGTGGATTCAGGGTCAGTCTGCACTATGTATGTAGGAGCGCTTTCCCCTTTATATGCTTTCTGGCACAATACTATATGTTCTGCACCGTTCTCAATGGCTTCCTGATACTCTTCATTCCCGAAGCATACAGTATAACCTTCGCTTTCCAGCAGTTCCTCGCTCCCGAGACGGTCTCCTTCCTTACCTGCATAGTCCACGAAACCTGAACCGGCCAGGAATTCATATCCGCTGGCAGGGATCTCTTCCGTTATTCCGTAATAGTCATGCCTGCTTGTATTATGCCCGTAAAAAGCCGCAGGGGTAGCATGATTTACCGGTACGGAACTCATTATCCCGATTTTGTATCCACGCTCCTTGAGAATTTTGGCTATGCTGGTAAGAGTGTCTCCTGCAGGATTTATTCCAAGCATCCCGTTGTTGGTCTTTTCTCCGCAGCTGATCGCTGTGCCGGCAGCAGATGAGCATGTCACATTCCTGTCTGCCGAATATGTCATAGCCATTCCCAGAACCGGAAATTCAGTAAATGAAAGCTGTTCGAAGCCTTTTTCACCTTCCAGGTAAGATAACCAGGATTCGGTGACAGCCACATGTGATGCTCCCATTCCGTCTCCAATGAACAGGAAAATGTATTTTGCCGGTTTTTCCTGCTTCCCGGAATAGCTGCTGCCCAGATTTACTATTGCTACGCAGGCCAGGAGAAGCATGGCTCCGAATATAAGTCCTACGACAAAACTTTTCCTGATTTTCTTCATTTTTTCCATATCTCTCATTTTTACTTGAACCCTTATTTTCAGCGACCCAAATTTAATCTTTTTTTCTCATAAACCGAATATCTGTCTCCCTCTTTGCAAAAATTGAAGAGGCTGTGCCGGGATTCCGGTACAGCCTCTTCAAAAAATCTGTCAGCCAGTATTACTCTGCAGCTTTTCTTGCAGCGTACATGATCTTCAGTGCCGAGCATCTTCTCAGCTCCTGCTTGACGTCTGTGATGATACCCATCCTCACGTCAGCGTCTGCCCTGATAGAAACTGTCATATACTGTCTGTCCACTTCGCTCATCGCATCGCGCTCAGCAGCGATGAAGTCACGGATTTCATCCACTGTCTTGAAAGAGTCATTGAGCTGTATACGTGCATCGGTACCGTACATCCTCTGGAGAGAGGCGATAGGCGTACCTATGTTTATGTATGAAGTCAGGTCCTTGCGTTCAAGTTTGGCTACTTCCGATGCTTCCGGAAGATTTACCATGACCTTGTTTTCAGTCTCACGCATACTTGTCGTAACCATAAAGAAGAACAGAAGCATGAACACGATATCAGACATTGACGCCGTGGTCAATCCAGGAACTTCTTTCTTTGAATTCTTGTTTCCGAATTTTGCCATTGTCTATTCTCCTTTAGTTTTTAGAAACATCCTTAGGCTCGGCCTCGGAAATATTCTGAGGAATAGCCTCCCTGACAATTCTCTGCTGGTCAGTGCTAAGGGCCAGATATGCTTTCCCGTAGTGGGCTTTTGCAAACTCGTCCCTCAGTTCGTTTACCGCTTTTACAAGCTCATTCTGTACGGCTATGTAAGCCTTGTAGCTGGTACCACGGTCGTTCTGAAGAGAGATGATGCCCTTGGAAACATTATATGTACCGAATCCTTCGATTTCTTTCGGACTTCTTTCCGGAAGATTAGGATCATTGTTAGGGTTTACAAGGAATTCTTTGACTTTGTCTTTCAAAAAGCTGACATCCATCGGTTCATTTCCGGCGAACAGCCTGTCAGCGGAGTTGATCCTCACGATGATGATGTTCCTCCTGTTGACTTTCTGGTCCTGCACTTCCTGACTTTCGTCCGGAATAGGCGGAAGACGGCGCTGCAGTCCTGAGTCCTGATTCATGGTAGTAGTCATCAGGAAGTATGACAGCAGCAGGAATGCGATGTCCGCCGATGAACTTGAATTTAATTCTGGAGTCTTCTTCGGCATAGTTTTCTTTATTTATTGCGGATTGCATTATAAATTCCACCACCAATGATGGCCAATATCGTCACTGCGCAGAGGATATATGTGAGGTTCAGCACCGTATCGGTCAGTTTCAGAGTCATGTGACTTACTTCCGGACCTATATATCCCTGAGCAGGTGCTCCTGATGAAAGGAAGTAGACAGCACCCACGACAACCACGACTGCCACAATCTCGATGCCCATTTTAATGAGGTTCTTCGGGTTGTTTATGGCACTTATGGCTATGCCGAACAGCACTGCTGCAGCTATGCCTACTATCATCAGAACATATGCCCAGTAGAAGAGGGTATTCACAGACGCGTCATTGAAACCGACTGCGTAGCCCCATGCTGTTATGCCTGTACTGACTATCATCAGTACCCATAACATTATCTTTACTATTTTCTCGAAATTGCTAGATGACATTGTCTTTATTTTTTATTCTCATGTTTAACCAGAATGTCTACAAGTGAGATAGAAGCATCTTCCATGTCGATGGAGAGGGAGTCTATCCTTGATACAATATAGTTGTAGAAAATCTGGAGAATAATAGCGACAATCAAACCGCCGACTGTGGTGATCAAAGCGACTTTCATACCTCCTGCCACAACGTTAGGCGAGATATCACCGGCTGC
>CALUSC010000041.1 GCA_944323345.1 uncultured Bacteroidales bacterium
TCGTCCGCCGGATGATTGCTTCGATTTTCTTCATTTCATCTGATTTTAAATTGTTGAAAAGTTGAACGGTATATAAATAACGTCAGTTCGACGAACTATTATACTCAGGACCAGAGACTTCGTCGAACTGACGTTACGATTTCTTCGAAATCTCTTTCCTTTTACGTGCCACCCCTCCTAAATCCTCCCCTTCGTATGGGAGGACTTACCTACGGATTCGTTTCCCGAATCCTATAAAAGAGGTAGTTCTCTGAAATTCACTGCGTTCTTTTCATCGAACTCACGTTAAATAAGGCTAGAATATTCCAGGCCTGCGGCCAATATTTTCGTCAAAACCCGATGCCGGCTACAAAGTGTGCCGCTTCAGTAGAAGGATTCCATACTATCTGTCCGAAAACAGATATGGACCAGGCATCGGCAATACGGAAAGCTTTGGATGCCATTATGCTGACATTGCAGACTGCAAATCCGTGAATCATGTCCACAGCATATTCTGAATTCGCTCCGCCTGTGTAGAAATCGTTCTGCCATGGGGTCGCCCCGGCTGCCGCCTCCCAGTCCAGCCCGGCAAAAGCGAACGGGACTGATACAGCAAAATAGGAGGCATAAGCTTTCGAACCGTCAGCCTTGAATCCTGTATTTCCAGCGAAGTTCGTATACCAGTTCACGGCCGCAAAACCGAAATCATAGCCGACCTGAGCCTCGAACGTATGGTTTGTATTGCCGCTCCGGTAATGGAAATACCCGGGGCCTCCATCGAACCAGTAATCCGTCACCGAAACGCTGAAACCTGCTATGGAATATCCTAAAGTCAGATCGACTTCGCGGGTATCGCTCCAGTTCAGGCCTGCAGAGCCCCACGCTGAAAACGAGATGTCTTTATAGGAAAGTGAGAGTGCCGGCTGGATACTGGCACTTCCCAGATCCTGCCCGCGCCAGATGTAGCTGCTGACCAGGTCAGCACCGACGGACGCTTCAAATTTGTCCTGTGCAACAGAAGACATAGGGAGGGACATCGCTGATAAAACTGTCAGGATAGTCCCGGCAAATAATTTTTTCATTGCTCATGTTTTTGGATAAGTAAACAAGGAACCGGTTTCTTGTCTTTCTGTTTTCATCGGCAAATTTATACCCTGCACGGCCTTGGATGTGCGAAACAAACTGAAAAAATTACAGTCAGAAAATATTTACTTTCAAATCACAAGTTTGAATGCCCTCAATATTTTAATTTATTATATAATCATCCAAAATATCTAATAGTTTCACACAACATAAAAATTTTCATTGAAAAAACGGACGGAAATGATACATGCCACCTGCAATTCAAAGTAATTTTGCATCAGAATTAAGGGAAACAGACAATGAAAGTGAAATTCACCAAGATGCAGGGAGCCGGAAACGACTACATCTATGTAAATACGATGCAGTTCGCCATTACCGATCCTGCCGCAGTTTCCCGAAAATGGAGCCGGCCTCATACAGGAATAGGCAGCGACGGGCTCGTCCTGATAGGAAATTCGGATATAGCCGATTTCAGCATGAGAATTTTCAATGCAGACGGTTCGGAAGCCATGATGTGCGGCAACGCAAGCAGATGCATCGGGAAGTATCTTTATGAAAAAGACCTTACTGACAAGACTTCCATCCGGCTCGAAACCCTGTCGGGAATAAAAGTCTTGAATCTGAAAGTATCAAACGGCGGGACTGTCGACCAGGTCTGCGTGGACATGGGCCAGCCTTCCGGCATTAAAAGGCTGAAAACAGACGGCATGTTCCCGCACGAAGGGATATCGCTTTCAATGGGCAACCCTCACTTCGTCATCTTTACTGATGATCTTGGAGGCATAGACCTCATCAAAGAGGGGCCTGAAATAGAAAACAATCCATTGTTCCCTGACAGGACCAATGTCGAATTTGCCACTGATATGGGCAACGGCACTATCCGCATGAGGGTCTGGGAAAGAGGTTCCGGCATCACGGAAGCTTGCGGAACAGGCGCCTGCGCTACGGCTGTCGCCGCATTGTTCACCGGCATAACGGCCCGGAATAACGGTACAGCAGAGTATTCCGGCAAAGAATATATCATTGAGATGGACGGAGGACATCTCACCATAGAAATCAGCCCCGAGAGACATGTCCTTATGACCGGACCTGCCGTAAATGTCTTCGAAGGAGAAATCGAATACGAAATTTAACCGATAAAAATCAAAGGATTATGGCACTTGTAAATGAAAATTTCCTAAAACTGCATGGAAGCTACCTGTTCTCGGACATTGCAAAAAAAATCCAGTCATTCAAGAAAGCCAATCCTGAAATAAGGCTGATACGGTTAGGTATCGGGGATGTCACCAGACCTCTTCCTGAAGTATGCATAAAAGCCATGCACAAGGCTGTAGAGGAAATGTCCAATGCAGGTACTTTCAGAGGATACGGCCCGGAACAAGGATACGAATTTCTGATAAACGCTATCATACGGCATGATTATCAGCCTCGCGGAATATATCTCGACAAATCGGAAATCTTCATCAGCGACGGAGCCAAGAGCGATACCGGCAATTTCTGCGACATCCTTAGTACAGACAACAGCGTAGGTGTCACGGATCCCATATATCCGGTCTATGTGGACAGCAATGTCATCGACGGACGGGCCGGAGACATCAGCCGCGACGGGCACTGGAGCAACATAACCTACATGCCATGCACCGAAGCGAACCATTTTCTGCCGAGGATTCCGGACCACCGGGTGGATATCGTATATCTTTGCTATCCGAACAATCCGACAGGAACAGTCCTGACGAAGGAGCAGCTGAAAGAATGGGTGGACTATGCACTGGCAAACGACACCCTCATCCTCTATGATTCGGCTTACGAAGCTTTCATAAGAGAAGACCATATTCCTCATTCGATATATGAAATAAAAGGAGCGAAGAAATGTGCCGTGGAATTCAGAAGTTTCTCCAAAACCGCCGGATTTACAGGAGTCCGATGTGCATATACTGTCATTCCGCATGAAGTAAGCGGGGCTCTTCTGGACGATTCGAGAGTCAGTCTGAACAAACTGTGGAACAGACGCCAATGTACGAAATTCAACGGTACCAGCTATATCACACAGAGGGGTGCTGAAGCGATATACACTCCGGAAGGGAAAAAACAGGTCAGAAAAATCATAGACTACTACATGGAAAATGCCCGTATCATGCGTGAGGGACTGCAGAACGCAGGCCTGACCGTCTACGGAGGAGTGAATGCCCCTTATATATGGCTGAAAACACCGAAAGGCCAGACTTCATGGGACTTTTTCGACTACCTCCTCCATAAAGTGCATGTAGTAGGGACGCCCGGTTCAGGATTCGGACCGAGCGGAGAGGGTTATCTCAGGCTTACTGCATTCGGCGAGAGATACGACTGCATCGAAGCCATGGAAAGAATCAAACAGAACTTCAACAAATAGACTAACGTAAAATTTTATGCCATGTCAACTTTAAGATTCAAGATGGTGGAAGAGGCTTTCGGGAAAAAGCCTTCCACTGTAGCTGTCCCGGAAAAACGTCCGTCGGAGTATTATGCCATGTATGTCTTCAACAGGGAGAAGATGTTCAAATACCTTTCTGCCGAAGTCTACGCAAAGCTCATCAACGTGATAGACACAGGGTCGGTCCTGGACAGGAGCATAGCCGACGAGGTCGCGGCCGGCATGAAGAAATGGGCCGTGGAGATGGGCGTGACACACTACACACACTGGTTCGCCCCGCTTACCGAAGGCACGGCCGAGAAACACGACTCTTTCATAGAGCATGACGGCAAGGGTGGAGTCATAGAAGAATTTTCCGGAAAACTTCTTGTACAGCAGGAACCTGACGCCTCATCATTCCCCAACGGAGGCATAAGGAATACATTCGAAGCACGCGGATACTCTGCCTGGGACCCTTCATCCCCTGCCTTCATCGTGGATGACACCCTCTGCATCCCTACCATCTTCATAGCCTACACAGGAGAGTCCTTAGACTACAAGGCGCCGCTGCTCAAGGCCCTGAGGGCAGTCGACAAGGCCGCCACAGATGTCTGCCGCTATTTCAATCCTGATGTAAAAAAAGTATATGCATATTTAGGATGGGAACAGGAGTACTTCTTAGTGGACGAAGGATTGTACGCGGCCAGACCTGACCTTCTGCTGACCGGACGCACCCTCATGGGGCACGACTCCGCGAAGAACCAGCAGCTGGAAGACCACTATTTCGGGGCCATTCCTACCAGGGTGGCCGCTTTCATGAAAGAACTGGAAATAGAGGCCCTGAAGCTCGGCATTCCTGTCAAGACCAGGCACAACGAAGTGGCGCCTAACCAGTTCGAACTCGCCCCTGTCTATGAGGAGTGCAACCTGGCCAACGACCACAACATGCTGATCATGTCGCTGATGCGCAAGATAGCACGCAACCACGGATTCCGCGTTCTTCTGCATGAGAAGCCGTTCAAGGGAGTGAACGGAAGCGGCAAGCACAACAACTGGTCTCTCGGCACGGACACAGGACTCGCACTGATGTCGCCGGGAAAGGATTTTTCCGGCAATCTCAGATTCATCACATTCGTGGTCAACACCCTGATGGCTGTCTACAAACACAACGGTCTGCTGAAAGCGTCTATCATGAGCGCCAGCAATGCACACAGGCTCGGCGCCAATGAGGCTCCGCCTGCCATCATATCCAGCTTCCTCGGCTCGCAGCTCTCGGCCGTGCTGAAGCATATAGGGGAAAGCGAACCGGAAAACCTCCAGTCCATAGGAGGGAAAAAGGGAATGAAGCTGGATATCCCGCAGATACCGGAAATCCTCGTGGACAACACCGACAGGAACAGGACTTCGCCGTTCGCATTTACCGGGAACAGGTTCGAATTCAGGGCCGTAGGCTCGGAAGCCAATTGCGCGAGCGCAATGATTGTCCTCAACTCTGCATTGGCCGAGCAGCTGAAAGAGTTCAAGTCCGTGGTGGACGAACGCATTGCCGCAGGCGAAGAAAAGTTCTCCGCGATTTTAGGAGTGATCAGGGAATACATAAAAATCTGCGAGCCGATACGGTTCGACGGGAACGGCTACAGCGACGAGTGGAAAGCGGAAGCAATGCGCAGAGGACTGGACTGCGAAACTAGCGCGCCTCTCATCTATGACAATTATCTCACCGACGAGAGCGTAAAGATGTTCGAAAGCGCAGGCGTGATGACGCGCAAAGAGCTCGAAGCCAGAAATGAAGTCAAGTGGGAGACTTACACGAAGAAGATCCAGATCGAAGCCCGCGTCTTAGGTGATCTGGCCCTAAACCATATAGTCCCTGTGGCGACGAAGTATCAGAGTTCACTCATAGACAATGTGTACAAGATGCATGAAATCTTCCCTGCAGAGAAAGCCGATGCACTGACTCTCAGGAATGTAGAGCTTATAGAAGCCATCGCCTCGCACACAGCCTTCATCAAAGAGCATGTGGACGCGATGGTGGAAGCCAGGAAAGTGGCCAACAGGATCACTGACGAACGTGAAAAAGCCATCGCATACCACGATACTGTCTTCCCGTATCTGGACGAAATCAGATACCACATAGACAAGCTGGAGCTCATCGTGGATGACCAGATGTGGACTCTCCCTAAATACCGGGAACTGCTGTTTATCCGATAAACGGAACAGTTTATTCATTCAGGATCTCCCCTGCGGTACTGCATCGGGGTGATACCCGTATGATATTTGAAAAATTTGTGGAATGTCGGCTGGTCTGCGAAATTCAGACGGCCGACAATCTCTTTTATAGGCATATCCGAATACCGCAGCATGTTTTTCGCTTCCATGATGACGAAATTATCTATCCATTCAGGCGCTGACCGTCCTGTGACTTCCTTGACGAGACCGGAGAGATATTTTGGAGTCAGGCCGAGCTTTCCGGCATAGAACGAGACTTTTCTCTCTGTCATATGGAACTCGGCAAGCATATCCAGAAAGCGGTCAGCCAAGATGCGGCCCCGGCCCTGGACTGCGGACATCTGTCCGCCGGCATACATCTCGTCTTCCAAAATTCCCTCTGCTATGGAAAAGAAAGATGACAGAAGCAGGGATACACTACGCCTCTTGTACGACAGATTGGAAGACAGGACCTCGCCTGCCAGCGCAACATAGCTCCTGGCTATCGACTGCGCCACTCCCCGTATAAAGAAATAGGGCTTCCGCTGAAGAATCATGCGCTTTTCCATCAGGGCAGGCATATCCACATCCAGGCTCTCCATGTATTCCCGAGTCATGGCTATCACCCTGAAAGACAGACTGTCAGCAGTATTTTTATCCACATCGGTGACACAGATGATATTTCCAGGCATATAGACAAACAGGGAATTCTCCTCCACATCGAATTCCGACAGGTTTATCATCACCTTTATATGGCCGGAGATGCAATAAAACGCGAGGAAGCCGTCAAACCTGCAAGGATGTGCCAGGACAGACAGCGTCTCGTCATACCTGACAGCTATCAGACAGGCGTCATCGCCCATGCTCAGACATGATGTCACAGGAAACAGGCTTCTGAACTGAGGCAGGCTCAAAGTATCTGCAATTTTTTCCATATTCAATACTCTTTTCACGCTGGAAAGCCTCCAGCGAGGGCGAGCTTCTGCAAAAATCCGACCTTTTGACAATAACTGTCTTCTTTCTTCATATAAATTGCCAGATTCCGGACTTTGGATTGCATCGCTCGCACAGGATTTATTAAATAACGTGAGTTCGATGAAAAGAACGCAGTGAATTTCAGAGAACTACCTCTTTTATAGGATTCGGGAAACGAATCCGTAGGTAAGTCCTCCCATACGAAGGGGAGGATTTAGGAGGGGTGGCACGTAAAAGGAAAGAGATTTCGAAGAAATCGTAACGTCAGTTCGACGAAGTCTCTGGTCCTGAGTATAATAGTTCGTCGAACTGACGTTAAATATGATATGAGACGAAAGATGATTATCCTGACAGCGATGCTGTCAATATTGCCGTGGGCGGCAGGCTATTCCCAAGTGCTGACCCTGCAGCAATGCCGGGACTCGGCCATGGCAAACAACTATGACCTGAAAATCGCCAGGCAAAAAGTGACCGTAGCCGGGCATGACAGAAAAATAGCCATGTCGAACTGGTTTCCGGACGTATCTGTTACTGGAGCATATATGTACAACAGCCGGGACGTCCACCTGATTCCGCAGGAGGCTTCAGATGTGCTGACAGGTCTCGGGACGCCTCTGCAGGGAACTATGCTGAACAGGATAGGAGATATTCTGAACGGCATAGGGAATGACATCAATTCTGCTTTGGAACTGGACACACAGAACATTTTCATCGGCGCAGTTTCCGTAAAGCAGCCTGTATTCACCGGAGGCAAAATCGTGGCAGCCAACAAGATAGCTTCGCTTGCGGAAGAACTGGCACAGTCGCAGTACGACATCGGATGCAGACAGCTTGCCACGGAAGTGGACAAGGCTTACTGGCAGATAGTTTCGATCTCATGGAAAGAGAAACTCTCCAGAGACTATTCGGATCTGCTGCAGCAGATGCTGCACGACACGGAACTCATGGTGAATGAAGGCATGGCCACCCAGGCAGACCTGCTGTCCGTCAAAGTCAAGGCAACCGAGGCCCAGATGCTCCTGACCAAGGCCGAAAACGGGCTTTCCCTGAGCAAAATGCTGCTCTGCCAGCTATGCGGGATGGACATGGACAGCGAAATCACTCTCGCGGACGAGCAAAAGGAACTGCTGCCGGTACCGGAGACTGCGGCTTCAAAGGGATTGGCCGACATCATCGCCGGACGACCTGAAATCCGCAGTCTGGAACTGGCAGAAGAAATCTATGACAGAAAAGTAACGGTGGAACGTGCCGGCATGATGCCGCAAATAGCCCTCACGGCCAATTATCTGCTGACCAATCCGAACGTATACCACGGCTTCAACAACACTTTCGCAGGAATGTTCAATGCAGGAGTCGCAGTGAGGATTCCTATCATTCACGGATGCGAATCCTGGCAGAAAGTACGCAAGGCGAAAGCGGAAGCCGTCATCGCAGAGTACAGGCTGGAGGATGCCAGGGATAAGATCATGCTGCAAGTGACTCAGTTGAGAAAACAGGAAGCTGAGGCCAGAGAGAAGCTGGAGATGGCGAAAACCAGCCTGGATAGTGCTGAAGAGAATCTCAGGACCGCAACCATAGGCTATGGCGAAGGCGTGATCCCGTCAAATACTGTGATGGCGGCGCAGTCGGCATGGGTGAAAGCTCATTCAGAATACATTGATGCAGGAGTGGAACTCCAGATGACGGCAGATGCCCTGGCGCGGGCAGAATGCCGGTGACGAAATTTTTCAAACTGATATCAACAAATAATATTAAGGCAATGGAAAAAAAGAAGAAAAGTTATAATCTGCTTATAGGAATCATAGCATTGCTGGCTATCGTGGCCGCAGTGATGCTGGCCGGATATATAATGTCGAAGCCCGACCCCATTGTCCTGCAAGGACAGGCGGAAGCGGCTGAGTACAGGGTCTCGGGAAAAGTTCCGGGCCGCGTGGAAAAGTTTTATGCCGGAGAGGGTGACTTCGTGCACAAGGGTGACACTCTCGTGAAGATAGAGAGTCCGGAAGTGCAGGCAAAGATGGCCCAGGCCATGGCGGTGAAATCGGCTGCGGAAGCCCAGAAAAACAAGGCGATGAAAGGCGCCAGACAGGAGCAGATAGCCTCTGCATACGAGATGTGGCAGAAGGCGCTGGCAGGCGAGGAGGTGATGAAAAAGTCGTTTGAAAGGACGTCGAGGCTGTATGAGCAGGAGGTGGTGAGCGCGCAGAAATTCGACGAGGTACAGGCACAATACAAGGCGGCAAAAGCGGCAAGCGCGGCTGCAAAAGCGCAATACGACATGGCAGTGAAAGGCGCAAGAAAAGAAGATATCGAGACTGTTGAAGCTCTTGTGGACCAGGCGGCCGCCGCTTTGGCTGAAGTCGAGTCGTATCTCGGGGAACTTTATCTGACTGCCCCTGCCGACGGTGTCATCTCGGCCAGGTTTCCGAAGCCTGGAGAACTTGTAGGGCAGGGAGCCCCTGTAATGGCCGTAACCGACCTGAATGATGCATGGTTCACATTCAGCATCAGGGAGGATATGCTTCACGGTCTTCGGCTCGGAGATGAACTCAGAGTAAAAGTGCCGGCTCTCGGTGACACTGTGTACACTACCACAGTCAGCTATATGAACGTGATGGAATCATATGCCACCTGGAGGGCCACCCTGGACACAGGGAAATACGATGCGAAGACCTTCGAAGTGAGGACAGTCCCTGCCAGACATATAGATGGACTGCTGCCGGGGATGACGGCCATAGTCGTGGATTAATCCGGAGGCATTCTTTAACTAATAGGAGGGATCTATGAATATACCGGAACATATCATGGCTGTCAGCCGGAGAGAGCTGAGGATAATGAGACAGCGGCCAGTGTACCTTCTGGCATCAATAGGAGTGATGACATTCTGCATGGTTTTCTTCCTGACTCTGCTCCGGGACAGGATTCCGCAGGACCTTCCCATCGGAGTAGTGGATATGGACCAGTCATCACTGTCGAGAAATTTCATCAGGCAGCTGGAGGCAACACGTATCGGAAAGACGGTCAGTTTCTGTTCTTATCAGGAGGCCAGAAAGGCATTGCAGACCGGAAAAATCACATCATTCTGCATGATCTCGGAAGGTTTCTACAGCGATGTACTGGCGAACAGGCAGCCTGAGCTGACGATGTATGTAAACACATTGTACTTCGTGGGAGGAGCGCTTTCGTACAAGGAACTGCTGACATTGGTGAACCTGTCTTCAGGAGCGGTACAACGGGAGGTGTTCAGGGCCAAGGGCATGGATGACAGTTCCATCATGGGGCAGATACAGCCGATCGTCATCGACTCACACAATATCGGGAATCCAGCCGCCGACTACAGGGCTTTCCTGTGCAGCGCACTGATTCCGGGCATACTGGAGACCATCATCATACTGGTGACTGTCTATGCCATCGGTTCGGAGCTCAAACACGGGACATCCCGGCATCTGCTGGAAAAGGCCGGAGGTTCGATGACGGCCGCCATGTTGGGAAAACTGCTGCCCTATACAGTACTTTTCACCACGATGGGAATCATATGCGATCTCATACTCTATGACTGGATGGAGTTTCCCATGGCCGGAAGCATCTGGAACATGTTCCTGGGGACTTTCCTGCTCGTACTCGCAAGCGAGGCCGCGGCATTTTTCATCGTAGGGACATTGCCAGTCCTGAGACTGGCAATAAGTATTTCGGCGCTTTACAGCATGCTCGCGTTCTCCCTGGCGGGGTTTTCTCTTCCGGTCGAAGCCATGCCGCCTTGCATACAAGGCCTGGCCGCGGCTTTCCCGCTCCGGCATTTCTACCTCATGTATGTGCAGGAGGGGATTTTCGGAAGCGGCTTTGCAGGCTGGTATCCGCAGGTCATTGCCATGCTGTGTTTCCTGGGGCTTCCTCCGCTTGTCTACAGACGGCTGCAGAGAGCATACATTGACCTGAATTTTCCACGTAAATAGTAAAATGAGGGCGGCTCAAAAGGGGCTTTTGGTCTCCCTCGAACGTCTTTCTTCGAAAGACTGAATCCTCTTAACCCCCGTAGACTAACGTCTGTCTGCTCACTCTCGAATATCCACAGGATATTCTCGTGAACCGCTCACGACCTATTAGGGGTATCTTGAGCCTCCGGCTCAGTACCTTCGGGACTTTTGACACACCATTAACAATATGAAATGATAAAGATTCTGACATATTTCGGACAATGGCTTTCCGACTGGTACGCCATTTTCGTCCGGGAATTAAAACATATTTTCAGCGACAGCGGTGTCCTGATCATATTTTTTCTGGCAGGGCTGGCATATCCGGTCCTGTACGGGGTCATTTACTCGAACGGGATGCTGGATGACATGCCGGTAGCCGTAGTGGACGAGTCCGGAAGCCAGACTGGCAGGCGGTTTCTGAGAAAGCTAGATGCAACGCGTGAGGTGAAAGTGAGCCGTTCCTGTATGAACATGGCTGAAGCCGAAAGACTGATGCAGCAAAGGGAGGTCCACGGGATTGTCCTGATTCAGCGGGACTTCGAAGAGCGTCTCGCCTCCGGGCAGCAGGCAGGAGTATCTGTCTATGCAGACATGAGCAGCTTCATCTATTACAAAAATCTGACGATGGCAGTGAACATGGTGATGCTGGACGAGATGCACGGCATACAGGAGACACGGCTTTCTGCCGCAGGTATGGGAAGCGCCGCTGACAGGCTGGTTCATCCCATACGGTACGTAGATACCATGCCTTACAACAGGGCCATGTCATACAGCGTGTTCTTTCTGTCGGCCGTGCTGCTTGTCATCATCCAGCAGACAATGTTTTTCGGAGTGTCGATGCTGTCCGGGACCATGAGGGAGGAGCACCGCAGT
>CALUSC010000042.1 GCA_944323345.1 uncultured Bacteroidales bacterium
AACCCTCCTACAGTCGAGGTGAAGAGAAAGAAATACTGCCGTTTCAAAAAGGCCGGTATCAAATATGTAGACTACAAGGACGCCGAATTCCTCAAGAAATTCCTCAACGAGCAGGGAAAGATTCTTCCTCGCCGTATCACCGGAACTTCTCTCAAATTCCAGAGGAAAGTGGCTCAGGCCGTCAAGAGGGCAAGACATCTTGCACTTCTTCCATACGTAACAGACCTTTTGAAATAAGCCGGAGGAATCATTATGGAGATTATATTGAAAAAAGATGTGGCCAATCTCGGCCATGCAGACGATATCGTGACAGTTAAGAACGGTTACGCAGCCAATTACCTCATCCCTCAGGGATACGCTATCATGGCTACTCCTTCAGCAAAGAAAATCCTTGCCGAGAATATCCGCCAGCGTGCCCATAAAGAGGCTAAACTCCGTGCGGATGCAGAGGCTCTTGCAGCCAAGCTTGCCGCAATGACTGTCAAGGTTTCCGCCAAGGTCAGCGAAAACGGCAAGATCTACGGCTCCGTTACCACCATGCAGATCGCCGATGCTCTTGTAGCTGCCGGTGTCGAAGTAGACAAGAAAGACATCACTATCCTTTCAGAATCAGTAAAGGAAGTTGGAACTTACGAGGCTTCCGTAAAGTGCTACAAGGATATCAAGGGTACTTTCAAATTCGAAGTCGTAGCTGAATAATTTCAGCGTAGATACATTATAAAAATTCCGGCAGATTCACAAAGTCTGCCGGAACTTTTTTTGCTCCATGAGCTATTCGTCTTTTGCTTTTTTGTCATCATTGCCCGAAGCGGCATCCGGTTTTTCCGCGTTATCTTCCTTTTTGTATTTGTAGCGGCGTATCTTCTGGGTAGCGGTCTTCTCGAACGGCTCCTTGACCACTTCCACATCGTTTATCTTCGAAGACTTGTTCACGTGTCGGTTCACATAGTTCAGGATAGCCTGCTTTCTGGCTTCGAGCTTTTCGAAGAACTGGTCTTCACCCTCCTGGTTCCAGTTGATGATGTTGTCGTTGAACTGGACGAGCGCCACGAGACGGCCGTTGCGTTCGAGAACTACAGACTCGTTCACTTCATCCATGTTGTTGATGACACTTTCTATTTCCTCAGGATAGATGTTTTCTCCCGACGGCCCCAAGATCATGTTGCTGAGACGTCCCTTTATATAATAGCGCCCTTTTTCGTCCACAGTGGCCAGATCGTTCGTCCTGAACCATCCGTCATCAGTGAATACGGAACGCGTACGGGCAGGATCCTTATAGTAGCCGAGCATCACGTTGTCGCCCTTGCAGACGATTTCGCCTTCTCCCGTTTCCGGGTTTACATTTATCAGCTTCACAGTCACGCCGTAAGCCGCCACTCCCGTAGAGCCCGGCTTCGTGTATTTTACACCGGCATTGCAGATGAGAGGGGCAGTTTCCGTAAGTCCGTATCCGATGGCATACGGGAATTTCGCCTTTTTCAGGAATTCCTCTACCTTGATATCCAGTTTGGAGCCTCCGATTCCGAAGAATTTCAGCCTGCCTCCGAATGTCGCCTTCAGCTTCATGCCGATAAGTCTGCACAGCAGGGTAGGCGTATGGCGTTTCATCCATTTCAGGACGCGGCTGTGCCTGATGGTCGGCAGGACGCTGTTCTTGTATATCTTCTCGATGATGAGCGGTACGGACAGCATTACGGTAGGGCGCACCGTCTTCATGGCCGACAGCAGTACGGTAGGTGTCGGAGGTTTCTGGATGTAATAGACGCAGGCTCCTACGAAGATAGGGTAGAGCACGCCTATGCTGAGTTCGTAGGTATGAGCCATCGGCAGGATGGAGAGCCACACGTCCTTTTCGGTGCATTTGTGGGCATGGAGGGAGGCTATTATGTTCTGGCACAGATTCCTGTGACTCAGCATCACCCCTTTTGCATTTCCTGTGGTCCCTGAAGTGTAAATCAGCGTGGCGATATCGTCCGGTCCTGGCTGGGCAGTTTTTCCGTCGCAGGTGAACGCATCGTCATTCCTCTTTATGATTTCGAAGGTTTCGATGTCTATCACCAGGTCCATCTTGTCGGAACATTCCTGGCTCAGCTTGGGCAGAAGCTTTCTCGAAATGAATATCGCCTTGCTTCCCGAGTGGTTGAGTATATTGGTCACTTCATTCTCGGAAGAATCGGGCAGGATAGGCACCGAGATGCGTCCGAAAGGTACCAGCGAAAACATGGCCACAGTCCAGTTAGGCATGTTCTGGGACAGGATGGCCACCTTGTCTCCGGCCCCGATGCCATATCGTGAGAGCCTGCGCGAGATTTCGTCGCATTTTTTCTTGAAACTGCCGTAAGTGTACTCCATGTCGGAATCCAGCATCACGGACATCTTGTTTTTCTCGTACAGGACAGTCGAGTATTCATAGAGTTTCGCCAGAGTATCGATGTATCTCTCGCGGAGCTTCATCAGTTTTTTCGATATGAAATTCATTCTTCTTTTATTTTCCTGCGGCTGTCGCCGCAATGTTTTTATACAGATCCTTCCAGAGTCCGTAACGACTCAGCAACAACCTTCCTGTCAGTGAGTGATGTAGTCTTTCGGGAACTTCCCGGTGAGGTGCATGTCCTCGTATATTTCCTGAATCCGTTTCATGTCGGCCCTGGCGTCGTCGGTAAGCTCCACTTTTTCTCCGCGGCCTACGTGTTTTGTACCCCAGTCGAAATATCCGAGATAGACCGGTACGCCGGTTTCCCTGGCTATGGTATGGAATCCTGTCTTCCACCGTTTCACCGGTTTGCGCGTCCCTTCGGGCGCAATGGCCAGATGAAGCCTTTCGGAACTGTTCATCTCATGTATGACGCTCAATACGAGGCTGGAAGCGTTTTTCCTGTCCACCGGAAGCCCTCCCAGTTTTCTGAGAAGCCATCCGAGAGGCCCGACGAAAAACTCCTTCTTGATCATGACGTACGCCTTGCCGCCTACAGAGGTATAATAAAGATAGGAGATGACGAAATCCCAGATAGAGGTGTGCGGTACACCCAGGATCAGGCATTTGGCATCAGGCGCCGGGCCGCTGTCCGCAGTCCAGCCGAGAGCCTTCAATAAGAATCCGCAAAAATTTTTCCACATAATTCAAATATTCACATCATCCAGTTCTTCCTCGGACCTGAGGTTCTGTCTGATGAAATTCTGTCTGTCGATAGTATTGTCTCCCATGTAGAATTCGAGAAGGTCGGCAATAGACTCCTCATCGTTGATGTTCACGGTGTCGAGCCGTATGTTTTCCCCTATGAACTCGCGGAATTCGGTATCCGATATTTCTCCCAGACCCTTGAACCTTGTGATCTGGACTCCGCTCTTGAGCGCCTTTACCGCAGCATCCCTTTCGTCGGTATTGTAGCAGTACCTTATATCCTTCTTGTTCCTTACACGGAACAGCGGTGTCTGCAGGATATAGACATGCCCCCTTCTGACCAGTTCCGGATAATATTTAAGGAAGAAAGTCAGTACCAGCATACGGATATGCATTCCGTCGTCATCGGCATCGGTAGCCACGATAATATTATTGTATCTGAGATCCGCCACGTCATCCTCGACGCCGAGAGCATTTACAAGCAGATTCAGTTCCTCGTTTTCAGCCACTTTCTTCCGGCTGACCTTATAGCAGTTCACAGGTTTTCCGCGGAGACTGAATACGGCCTGGGTATTCGCGTTCCTGGCTTTCGTGATGGTTCCGCTTGCCGAGTCGCCCTCGGTTATGAAGATACTGGTCTTCTCCGCAAGTTCCTGTTTGCTCGCAGGAAGCTTGTCGTTATAGTGTATGCTGCAGTCTCGCAGCTTCTTGTTATAAATATTGGCACGCTTGCTGCGCTCCCTGGTCTTTTTCTGGATACCGGATATTTCCTTCCTCTCCTGCTCCGATGCCACGATCTTTTCCTGGATGGCGGAGGCTACGTCCCTGTGTATATGCAGGTAATTGTCCAGATTCGTCTTGATGAAGTCGTTGACGAAACTGCGGATCGTAGGCCCGTGCTCTATGACAGTGTTTCCGTCCTCGTCCTTGCGTGACTCCTCCCACATGTAGGTCGAGCCGAGCTTGATCTTGGTCTGGGATTCGAAACGCGGTTCCTGAATGCCGATACTGATGGCTCCGACTATGCCCTGACGGACATCTTCCGGTGCATAGTCTTTCTTGTAGAACTCTTTAAGAGTCTTCACCACGGCCTCGCGCAACGCCGCCAGATGAGTTCCGCCGTCCCTGGTATTCTGCCCGTTTACGAAAGATGCTATATTCTCGCCGTAACTGTTGCTGTGGGTGATGACGACCTCGATATCCTCGCCTTCCAGATGGATAGGCGGATACAGAGGGGCATCCGACATGTTTTCGTTCACCAGATCCAGCAGCCCGTTTTTCGAATTGAACGGTGTCCCGTTCAATGTCAGTGTGAGTCCTTTTTTAAGATAGGAGTAATTTTTGAGCAGTGTTTCCACGAACTCCAGGTTATACCCGAAATCGCCGAACAGTTCGGAATCGGCCACATATTTTACCAGCGTCCCGTTCTTCTCTTTTGTATCGCGTTTGCCGGAATCCTTCAGCACGCCTCGCGAATACTCGGCGAATGATGACTCACCGTTCCTGAATGATTCGATGTAAAAATATTCCGACAATGCATTTACCGCTTTGGTACCCACGCCGTTGAGTCCGACGGACTTCTTGAAGACCTTGTTGTCGAACTTGCCGCCGGTGTTGAGGTTGCTCGTGGCCTTGACAACTGAATCCAGCGGGATTCCGCGACCGAAATCCCTGACAGTAACAGTCTTGTCCTCTATGTTTATGGAAATCGTCTTTCCGTATCCGGAAGTGAACTCGTCGACTGAATTGTCGATGATTTCTTTAAGAAGAACATAAATTCCGTCTCCGGGATTCGACCCTCCGCCGAGATTGCCGATGTACATTCCGGCCCTTTTCCTGATGTGCTCGTTCCATTCCAGGGTCTTGATATTCTCATCGGTGTATTCGGATGTATTCGTCGTGATATTTTCAGCCATATTATGGTACCTGTCGTCAATTGCGCATTATTGTGCAAAATTAGTAAAAAAATTTTTGTGCCAAAAGCGCAATGAGGCGTAAATGCCTTCAAGATTTGGATATTGGAAAAATATGTATAAATTTGCCACGTTTATTATAATTTTCTTAACCAGATGAGACGAATAGGATTAATCATTTCTATCGTGGCATTCGTGGTTTCGGCCTGCTCGAAGGAAACGGAAATTTCCGATGGCGGTGCCGCAGGACAGAAAGGGGAAGTCATCATATCCCTGACATCTGTCGATGACCACAAGAATGTCACTCCTGTGAAGTCTACAGTAGATGCGCCTGAAACGGGAGCCTTCAAAATCGAGATTTTCAATTCGAAAGGGACAAGGCTGTTCAGGGATACATACGGGAACGCTGCCGGGACGAAAATTCCTCTGAATGCCGGCGATTACAGGCTTCTCGCATCGTACGGCGACTCGCTTGCGGTAGGCTTCGATGCTATCTATTTTGCCGCAGACCAGAACTTTACTGTCCGGCCTCAGACTGCCGAGACCATAAATGCGACAGCCAAAATGGCAAACGTGAAGATAGCGGTCAATTTCGGCGACAATCTCTGTCTGAACTATCCTGAGCATTATGCTGCCGTAAGACATCCTGAACTGGAAGAGTATCTGCAGTTCGATGCAGATGAGACGCGTCCCGGCTATATTCCGGGCGGAGACCTCGTCCTGGAAATCTATGCGAAGGAGGACGGGACATGGAAATATTTCCAGGCAGACCCGATGGCATGCGCACCGAATGATTTCGTGACTTTCAATGTCGACATCGATACCCGAAGCGGCGATTTGAAGGTGGGCATTTCCATCGATGATTCAGTGGAAGAAGTGAACAAGGAAATCGTCATTCCTGCCGACAAGGCTGACAAGGCTGCCCCTGCAGTGTCTCTCAGCGGATTCGATGGCGATACCTTCTCTTTTACAGAGGCCGTGGATTATCCTGGTACCCAGGCTGATTTCGTAGCTGAAGCCGGAATCAGAAGCTGCATACTCGAGACTGTATCCGGCTGCGGTTTGCCGGGCTCCGTAGACCTCGCAACGGCTGACGAGTCTGTCATGGAACAGTTCGCCAAGTTCGGAATCCGCTGGAATGCCGGTATGCAGGACAAGCGTATCGCATCTGTCGACTTCTCAGGCATGGGGAAAAACGTATATGATCCGGAAGCTCCGTTCTCCGCAACATTTACCCTGACGGTAACGGACCAGCTCGGAAGATCCTCTGCTCCTGTAAGTTTTACTGCATCGCAGGTCCCTCCTCAGTATGAGTTCGCTGCCGTTCCGGGCAATGCGTTCGCCCGCAGGATAGAGGGCCTGTCAGCCAATGTGCCTGTCGGCAATCCCGCTGCATACGAACTCCAGTACAGTTCCGGCAATTCAGAATGGAAGCCGGTGGCTGTAAAATCAATAGACGGTCAGAACATCAGTTATGATGTAATATCCGGTCTGGCCCCTGAGACAGAATACACTTTCAGGACAGTATATAACGGAAACGCCAAGTCGGTATCGGCTCTTTCAGGCCTGACTACGGAGACCGAACTCCAGATTGCAAACAGCGGATTCGAGGACTGGACGGTGCAGAATCATACATTTAATTATATATCATCTCTGACAAAGAAAAATATTGACTGGTATCTGCCGTATTCGTCCGCATCTTCATCGGTCTGGGCGGTGAACAGCAAAAAGACCATGCCAGGCAAATATACGACTGCAGGAAACCAGAATACGAAGAATTTCCCTTCCGTAGCTTATTCTACCGATGCGTTTTTCGGAAGCAGGTCAGCCATGTTGTACACCGTGAGGGTGCATGATCTTAATTTTGACCCTGACGATATATTGGCTGCCGGTGAACTTTTCATCGGAAAAGCCGATGACTCGGGAAATCATTCATCCGAAGGCACAGGTTTCACCAGCCGTCCTGACGAACTGCAGTTCCAGTATAAATACGAATCTTACAATAACGAGACATACCTTGTGGAAGTGAGGCTTTATTCAGGTGACACTGTCATCGCCACGGGAACTTTGAACGGTCAGAAAGCATCGTCATGGACTCCCGGTTCAGTCAAGCTTACTTATTCTGACAGGACCAGACAGGCCGATAAGGTTTACATAAGTTTCAAATCTTCTTCCGCCGCTTCTCCGGCGTACAGGGAAGGGGAGATTACTGTAGCGGACAATAAGTCGTATACAGTATATTACGGCAGTGTCCTTTATGTCGACCAGCTGAACTTCGTATATTAAATCCAGATAATCATAAGAAATCATATATCATGAAAAAGATACTTTTTGCAATTTCGACTGCGCTTCTGATGTTCGCAGGTTGCAAGAAAACAGATATTATATCGGAAGGTTCCGGAGTAGGAACGGTAAATTTCTCCATCTCGGCCGATGAAGGGGGATATATCACCAAGGCATTGCCGGAGGTAGATATAGAAACATTGAAAATCAGTATTGTACAGAAAGACGGCGACTATTCTGAAGAATGGGACAGCTTCTCGGCAATGCCGTCTGTCCTGGAGTTGTCTTCAGGAAACTATACAGTTACGGCTTCGACTCCGGACAGCCAGCCGGTAGCCTGGGACCAGCCTGTATACGGCGGGTCGAAGGATTTTACCGTGATGGTCGGAAAGGTTTCGAATGTGGACCTGGTATGCTCCATCACGAACATGATGGTGTCCATAAACCCTTCGGAAAGTTTCCTGAAAGAACTTTCTTTCTTTGAAGTTACGGTCAAGAGCAATGACGGTTCTCGGGTATGGACCAAGACTGAGTACGACGAAGGGAAAGACGGTTTCTTCAATGTCTCTCCTCTCGAAGTATGGGTCAAGGGAGAACGCTATGACGGAGAAAGCATAAAACAGCAGTATCTGAAAATCACTGAAGTCGCTGCAAAAGACCATCATATAATAAATCTTGACGCCAAGGTGACAGGCAGTGTCGGCGGGATAGATTTTACGATAGACAACACGGTGAATGACAGGGAAGAAAACATCACAGTGCCTGGATTCGAAGAAATTCCGGTAGAGGATGAAGAAAAACCTGAAGAGCCAGACGGCGGAGATACCGGAGATGAGGAGAATCCTCCGGTTTCCACTGCGCCGGTAATGGAATGGGCATCAAATCCTACATTCGAGACTATGCCTATATCGTCGGATATGGATGTTGTCATAAACATCAGCGCGCAGGAAAAAATCAAGGCTTTTGTCGTGAAAGTGGAATCTCCGTCTGCTGAATTTCTGGCCACTGTTTCAGCCATGGTATCTCCTGAAAATGCACATCTTGATGAAAACTATGTAAACCTGGATCTGATAAATGATGCCACGGCCATAGCAATGCTTTCATCCCTGATGCCTACCGGCGATGCCCTCAAGGGACAGACATCCGTGGACTTCTCGCTTTCAGAGCTGGTACCTATGATCAACGGTTTTTCGCCGGCATCCGGTTCCATCCACACTTTCACGCTCAACGTGACGGATGAAAAAGACCAGACACTTTCGAAGCCTGTGTCTTTCAAGACAGAATAACCTATCGAACCAAGATTGGACAAGATGAAAAGACATTTATCATATATTGCGGTAGCTTTGGCCGCTCCGGCTTTCGTGCTCGGATCCTGCAAGCAGGTTTCCGTGGAAGAACCGGAACAGACAGGCTATCTGTATGTCTCTCTCGACAGGGATGACAGCGAGGACCTGGTCTTCAAGTCTGCCCCTGCCGACGACATGACATTTTCGCTGAAAGTCTACAACGCCCTCGATAATCTGGCAGCTTCAGTCGAAGATTACAGGGATCTTGAGACCGAGCCGCTCAGACTGAACGTAGGTGAGTATACCGTAGTCGCCACATCCGCGGAAGCCTCTGCCGTGGCAGCTTTCGATGCACCTTTCTATACAGGATCCGCCGGAATCGAAGTCCGGCCGGATGAGGTGACCAATACTGAAATAGTATGTTCTCTGGCCAATGTCAAGGTGACAGCCGTATTTTCCGATGAAATCAAAAGCAGTTTCAAGACTTATTCACTGGAAGTGACGAACGGCCAGGGCAGCCTGACTTTTTCACCTGAAGAAGGGACGGCTGACAAGGAAGGCTATTTCAGTCATACCGGGACCATAAGCTGGACCCTTTCGCTTGAAAACAACCAGGGACAGAAATATTCCGTAGAGGAAACCTATTCCGACGTGAAGCCGCGTCAGCATTACAATCTTTCTTTTTCTCTTGAAGAAAAGGATGAATTCGGGGCCGGCGGCTTTGTTATCGTAGTGGATAACTCCCTTAATGAAAAGGAGTATGACTGCGTCCTGGATTTCGGGGATGAAGATATACCTGAGGTATCCGCAGATTTCGAATATACGGAATCCGAACCGATCGAACTGAATGCGGGAGACAACACCAGCAAGGTGCTGACTTTCTCATCCGCTGACGGTTTCAGACATCTGCAGATATCATACGGCCCGTCCGAAGCGGCGCTTTCACTCATGTCCGCTTCTGTAAATACCGTTGATCTGGTGGGTGCATCCCAGGAAGTCATTGCCTCTCTGGAGGCAGCCGGCATAAAAGCTTCTCCTGTAGAGGAAGGCGCCAAAAGTGCCGAAGTGGACATAACAGGTTATATCGCTTCCTATCCGATAGGGAACACTACTGTCAGGACATTGGCAGTGGACATGAACGGTGCGTTCAGGGAAACTGTCCTCGATTTCGTCCTCAGATCACCTGTGGATGTCGAAGCGGTGTCTGCCGATCCGTGGGCCATGTTCGCCACCCTTGCCGGAAAATGGTTTACCGAGAATGAGCCTGACGGCGTATCGTTCCAGTACAGGAAGGCGACAGAGTCATCATGGACCGACGTAGAGCAGTCGGCAATCTCGGCGGACGCCTTGTCACGTACATATACGGCGGAAATCAGGGGACTGGAACCCGCTACTGAATATGTCTTCAGAGCCGTATCCGCAGAAGACAAGGAAACCAAAGAAGTAAGCTTCACGACGGAAACCGCCGAGGTGCTCCATAACATGAGTTTCGACAACTGGTATCAGAACGGCTCCATCTGGATGCCGAACCTCAGTGCCGATTATCAGGTATGGGATTCGGCAAATCCGGGTTCAGGTAAGTTCAACATCACTCCGACCACCCCCGAAAATACTGACGTGGCAGTGGCCGGTGACGGTAAAAAAGCTGTAAAGCTCGAAAGCAAGAAAGCGCTGATAGTGCTTGCTGCCGGAAACATATATACCGGAAAGTTCGGAAATACAGACGGCCTGGGAGCATATCTCGACTGGGGCGTGCCGTTCTCATCCCGTCCTCTTGCACTGAAAGGATGGTACAAGTATCAGCCGAAGGCGATCGACATGGTCAAGTCTCCTTATGAAAACATGAAAGGCCAGACCGATATCTGCCAGATACAGGTACTCCTGACAGACTGGGACAAGCCGTTTACGGTAAATACCAACACAGGTTCTTTCGTGGACTTTGAGAATGATCCTCACATCATCGCGTATGGGAAATTGGAAGACAATACGACATCTTCATCATACAAGGACTTCACTATCGAGCTTGATTACAGGGACATGACCAGGACACCTAAATACATAGTGATAACAGCCTGCGCCAGCAAGTACGGAGACTATTTCACAGGCGGTGTCGGGAGTACGCTCTGGGTGGACGA
>CALUSC010000043.1 GCA_944323345.1 uncultured Bacteroidales bacterium
TGCGGAGAGAGAGGGATTCGAACCCCCGGACCCGTGAAGATCAACGGTTTTCAAGACCGCCGCATTCGACCACTCTGCCATCTCTCCAATATTGACTCCCTTCATATTTTCTGAAAGGGAGTGCAAAGATAATCAAAATTTCATTCCCGACAAATTTTTCTTCAAATATTCAAATATCCGGATATTAAAGATCTTCCGCCAAAATCCGGAAACACCGCTACCGGCTCAGAGATTCTGCCTTGTCCACGAGAGTGAAGAAACCTGACTTGTGTCCATAAGGATCGAACGACATCGCATCCTTTCCCAAATCATAGACAAGCCGGTATGAAGCATCCCCACTATATTCCGACTGCCTGAGCAGAAGTCCGAAAGCCGTCACGGAAAGAGCAAAACGCATATTCTCCGATGCATCCTCCCATGCCACGGGAGCACCGGAAATATCCAGACTCATTTCCTTGGAAACACTCTCTCCGGGATGCTTGTACCTTACATCGAATACTGCATACTTCCCGGCGGCAGGCTCCGTCTGATTGAGCACAAGTTCGTACATTGCAGTAACCGTCTGTCCGGCCCCTATCTCAGCAGCATCTTCAGTATCATCTTCGAAATCATCATTCTCCAGCATCCTGTTTTCATATCCTATAAGCCGGTATTGTCCGACAAGTGTCGGATCGAACGTAATCTGGATCTTGACGTCATCCGCCACAGAAAAGAATCTCTGGAAATTTTCCACGAAAACCCTTTCTATCTCTTCCGGAGAATCGATATACTCATAAGTCCCGTTGCCGTTATTGGCCAACTGCTCCATCATGGCATCGTTATAATTCCCGTATCCTACTCCAAGTGTAGTCAGATACACTCCGCTCTCACGTTTTTCCGAAATCAGAGCCTTCAGTTCCTCGACCGATGACATCCCGACATTGAAATCTCCGTCAGAACCCAGTACCACCCGGTTATTTCCGCCTTCGATAAAATTCTTCATGGCCAGCTCGTAAGCGGTGACTATTCCGTCAGCACCGGCAGTACTGCCTCCGGATTCCAGACTCATTATCCTGTTCTTTATCATCTGTCTGTTTTCCTCGCTTACAGGTGTACTGTCCAGAATCACGGCATCGGCTCCGGCATACACCACTATAGAGACATAATCATTTTCCGTAAGACCGTCGACAAGCCTGCAGAAACCTTCTTTCAATATCGGAAGATCTTCATACATGGACCCGGATACGTCTATAAGAAAAACATAATTGGAATTACGTACAGCCGGTTCATCCAGGTCCCGGCCCTTGATGCCCAGTCTGAGAACATGATGGCCGGCATTCCACGGACAAGTGCTGATTTCTCCTTCAATGGCAATATCATCCCCGCCAGTCGGAGAAGAATAATCAAATGTGAAATAATTCAGGAATTCTTCGATCCTCACTGCATGTTTCGGAGGCATCGAACCCTGATTGAGGATTCTCCTGACATTTGAATAAGATCCGCCGTCAGCATCTACGGAAAACGTCGAGACAGGCTGCCCGGAAACATAGACAAAAGGATTTTCCTCATACTCGGCATAATTCTCCGATGCTTCCTGATACGGGAAATATTCCCCTCCGTCAAGACTCATATCAACATCACCGCTGCATCCGGCCGTTCCGGCCAGGAGCAATACCGTCAGCGACAGACAGACATGACTTTTCATAATACAATAATTAAAAAACTATCGGCGATGAAATGTTTCTCAGCACCCTGACCGCAGACCAGGCAGCTATTTCAGATGTCGCACTATAAACATCCACCACTGCCTTTACCTGAGAATTACCGATCTCCACCCTCTGCGTATCACCGGTAAAACCTGGGGTGGAAGCTATGGTCACATCCATTTTTCCCGGACCTACGGAAGCCCTCGAAGCCGCGACTGTCACATTCACCTTGGTTGGAAAAAGCCCGATAGCCTCCTTTGCCGTACCGTGGAAGACCACCTTCGGCGCAGAAAACAAAGACTCATCATAGACAGGTGTACCCTTCAATGCCTCAGGGCCTTTTTCGTTGAAAAACCTGGCTTCTGAAGCACCCATAAGAGCTGTGGTCTGCAGGACATCGAACCCGCCTGTCGCCCCCGACGCGATATGGACTTTCGCTCCCGACGACAACGCCGCGGCTGAAACCTTTTCATAAAAATCATCATCCGCCAGAGCACCCACTGACAGTATGACCATCGATATACCTTCTGACAACAACGGCAGGGCGGCTTCTTTCACGGCTGCAGGAGAAGCCGTTTCCACGACATAATCAGGATGAAGGGCAACAAGTTCCCTCACAGAACTGCAGACCGTACACCCCGTCTCCGCTGCCAGAGCCTCAGCGTGGCTGAAAGTCCTCGAATATACTCCGCACAGCTCATATCCCGGCAGAAAACCGTCTTTCCATGCCTTTGCGACCACATGGCCGAGACGTCCGCACCCGATTATCGCGAATCTCATCATTTCTTCTCCTCCCTGGCGAAATAGCGCCACTGGAAAAATATAAGATACAGCGCACCGCAGGTCACGCAGCTGTCGGCGAAATTAAAGACCGGTGCAAAAAACCTGAACGGATTGCCGCCGACCAGCGGCAGCCAGTCCGGAAAAGTCGTGTCTATAATAGGGAAATAGAACATATCCACTACCTTGCCGAAAAAGAAAGGCGCATAACCCCCGGCCTCCGGCAGGAATTCCGCCACTGTCCTGTATGTCGACTCTCCGAAAATAAGTCCGTAGAACAGACAGTCGATGATATTTCCCAACGCCCCGGCAGTAATCAGAGTCAGCCCCACCACGACACCGTATGGAGTATCCTTCTTTTTCAGAAGTCCGCGTATCCAGTAAACAAGAGCCCCGAACAGCACGATCCGGAAAAGAGACAGCAGGAACTTGCCCGTCTGTCCTCCGAACTTCATGCCGAATGCCATCCCCTCATTCTCGATAAAATATATCTGGAACCAGTTCCCTATTACGCTGAAATGCTCGCCTATAGACATATTCGTCTTGACCAGGACCTTTATGACCTGGTCAATGACAATAAGGACAGCGCCGAGTATCAGGAGTTTAGTCCCCTTGGAAATTTTCATCCGTCCGGCTATTTGTTCTTGTTCATCATTTCCTTAGCCTCTACGGTAAGAGTGGCATGAGGAACAAGACGCAGCCTTTCCTTAGGGATGAGCTTGCCTGTCACCCTGCAGACCCCGTAAGTCTTGTTCTCGATACGGACAAGGGCGGCCTCCAGATTCTGGATGAACTTATACTGCCTCTGGGCCAGCTGTCCGGCCTCTTCCTTGGACAGTGTAGAAGCTCCCTCTTCCATAACCTTGAAAGTAGGGGAAGTGTCTTCGATGTCGTTGCTCGAATCGTGAGTGACCACATCTCTCAGAGTCTTGTACTCTTTCTTGGCCTTCTCAAGCATATCAAGTATAATGGCCTTGAACTCCTGGAGTTCTTCGTCACTATAACGTACCTTTTCAGGTCCGTTCACATTCTTTTCCTCTGACATAGCTTATAAATAAATTAAATTATTATACTTCAACAACCTCTGATATCGTCATTCGGACAATGTCCTGGAGACGCTTATATAAATGCAGGCATCGCCCCATTCCACTTCGCAGGCTTCACCCTTATCTGCCACCGGCAATGATTTTATATTCCTGGACAAGGTCTGAGCGGAAATATAATCCGAGAAACTGTCCAGCGCCCCGGCAATATCCTCCGAATCCTGACCGTCAGCGTATATCACGACATCAATCTTGTCAGTGACATCGAATCCGCTGCTTTTACGGAGATTCTGGATTCTGTTTATCAACTCTCTCGCCACTCCCTCTCTTTTCAGTTCATCCGTCACGGTAATATCAAGAGCCAGAGTCAGCGGCCCGTCGGATGCCACCAGCCAGCCCGGCATGTCCTCCGACGAAATCTCATAATCACCCTTGGAAAGGCTCACGTCACCGGAAGGAAGATGGAGCACGTAAGGTCTGCCCTCGGCTTCCGAAACCTGGATGGCGCTTATCTCCTCCTGGGACAAAGTACCGAACGCTCCGGCTATTTCCTTCATCTGTTTTCCGTAAATTTTTCCGAGTGTCTTGAAATTCGGCTTGATTTTCTTCGTGATGAGACCGGCCGTATCGGAAATGAACTCCGCGTCCTTTACATTCACCTCTACGAGCAGAAGCTGTTTCACTTTCTCCAGCTGCTCCTTCACCTTATGGTCTATGACCGGTATGATGATCTTGGACAGAGGCTGGCGCACCTTGATATTAACCTTCCTGCGCAATGCCAGCACCATGGAAGACGCCCTTTGGGCAAGCTCCATTCTCTCTTCCAGATCCTTGTCCACAACTGAAGCGTCATACGCAGGCATTGCCTCATAATGTACGGACTCCGCACCAGGCACAAGGTCCAGATAAAGTCTCTCCATAAAGAACGGAGCGACAGGAGCCGCCAGTTTGGCTACCGAAACCAGTATCTGATACAATGTCTGATATGCCGACAGCTTGTCTTCATCCATGCTTCCGCCCCAGAATCTCTTTCTGCCCAGGCGGACATACCAGTTGCTTACATGGTCGCAGACAAAATCCTGGATCAGCCTTCCGGCTGTCGTCACGTCATACGCCTCATAAGAATCAGTCACATCCTTCACCAGGGTATTAAGGAGCGAAATAATCCATCTGTCCAGCTCAGGCCTGCGTGAAACCTCGATCTGAGGTGCAGCAGGATCGAAATTGTCGATATTCGCATAAAGTGCGAAGAAGGAATACGTATTGTACAGCGTGCCGAAGAATTTTCTCCTGACCTCGTCTACACCGGCTTCATCGAACTTCAGATTATCCCACGGCTGGGAATTGGTCAGCATGTACCATCTCAAGGCATCCGGGCCGTATTTTTCCAGAACAGCAAAAGGATCCACGGCATTGCCGAGCCGCTTGCTCATCTTGTTTCCGTCCTTATCGAGTACCAGACCGTTGGATATAACGGTCTTGAAAGCGCATTTGTCGCTGACCATGGTATTTATGGCATGAAGCGTATAGAACCACCCTCTGGTCTGGTCCACGCCTTCCGCGATAAAATCAGCAGTACAGCCGAAACGCGGCGAACCGAGATTCCTCAGGCCTTCCTGAGCATACGGCATCGCACCGGAATCGAACCAGACATCGATAAGGTCGGTCTCCCTCGTCATTTTCTTTCCGGACTGTGACACGAGATAAATCTGATCCACATACGGGCGGTGCAAATCTATCCTGTCATAGTTCTCCTTCGACATGTCATCCGGGTCGAATCCCTTATCTTTAAACGGATTGGAAGTCATGAAACCGGCAGCTACGGATGCCTCGATCTCTGCATACAGCTCCTTCAGGGAACCTATGCACTTTTCTTCTTTTCCGTCTTCCGTCCTCCATATAGGCAGCGGAGTCCCCCAGTAACGGCTTCTCGACAGATTCCAGTCCTGGATATTCTCCAGCCATTTCCCGAATCTTCCCGAACCCGTAGACTCCGGCTTCCAGTTTATGGTATTATTCAATTCTATCATTCTGTCTCTCACGGCAGTAGTCCTGATAAACCATGAATTGAGCGGATAATACAGCACCGGCTTGTCGGTTCTCCAGCAGTGCGGGTACGTATGGACATGCTTTTCTATCTTGAATGCCTTGCCCTGCTGCTTCAACATCACGCACAGGTCGATATCCAGAGTCGGCGCATCAGCCGCCAGCGAGGCATCGTATGCATTCTTCACATACCTTCCGGCATATTCCTTATAATCATCCGAAACATTCTCTTTCACATAATCAGGGTCGAGATCTTCCAGACGATAGAACCGGCCCTGGCGGTCGACCTGTGCCTGACGGTCCCCGTTCCTGTCGACTACCATAAGAGGAGGCACTCCGGCAGCCTTGGCCACCTTGTCGTCATCTGCACCGAATGTCGGTGCAATGTGTACAATACCTGTCGTTCCGGCATCGGTAGTGACATAGTCGCCGGCTATTACCCTGAAAGCCCCTTCCCCAGGATTGAACCACGGTATCAACTGCTCGTACTTAATGCCTGTCAGATCCTTTCCCTTGAACTTTCCGTCGAGGATTTCGTATGGAACGAGCTTGTCGCCCGGCTTGTAGTCCGACATCGGTATATCAGCAGCTTTCGGATTGAAATGCTCGTTAACGAGAGCCTCGGCTACTATATATATTGCCGGCTTGCCGGAATAAGGATTGAACGACCTTACCCGGACATAATCTATGGACGGGCCGACGCACAATGCCGTATTGGACGGAAGCGTCCACGGGGTGGTGGTCCATGCGATGAAACATACAGGCAAATCATCTTCCGTAAACAGGAAAGACGACGCTTCGTCCTTTATCACCTTGAACTGGACTACGGCGGTAGTATCCTTCACGTCCCTGTAGCAGCCAGGCTGGTTCAGTTCGTGAGAACTGAGTCCGGTACCGGCAGCGGGAGAATACGGCTGTATGGAGTAACCCTTGTACAGAAGGCCTTTCCCGTATATGTCTTTAAGAAGATACCACAGAGTCTCGATATATCTGTTGTCGTACGTGATATACGGATCATCCATGTCCACCCAGTAACCTATCTTTTCGGTCAGGGACACCCATTCGCGGGTATACTTCATCACCTCTTTCCGGCAGGCGCTGTTATAATCCTCCACACTGATCTTGCTGCCGATATCCTCCTTGGTGATGCCGAGCATTTTTTCCACTCCGAGCTCCACCGGAAGCCCGTGCGTATCCCATCCGGCCCTGCGGTTCACCTTATATCCGCTCTGGGTCTTGTACCTGCAGATGGAATCCTTTATAGATCTGGCCATCACATGATGGATACCCGGCATTCCGTTAGCTGAAGGCGGGCCTTCGAAAAATACGAATTCAGGAGCGCCTTCCCGTACTTCCAGGGATTTCCTGAATGCATTGTTCTTCTTCCACCTGGCCAGTATCTCATTACCGGTCCCCACCAGATCAAGACCTTTATATTCCTTGAAGTTCATACTGATTTTTATTATCCCTATCTATTCCTTTTTTTCGTCAGTTGCCATAAATTGTTTAATTTTGCAGCCACGAAATTTAATCTGCAAATATAATATAAAAAATGAATATTCTCGATATAGTGTTATTGGTCTGCCTCATACCGGCAGTCATCCAGGGACTGAGAAAAGGGTTTATCGCTCAGGCTGTTGCCATTATATCTCTGGTACTCGGAGGATGGCTCGCCTATCATTTTTCATCTGCCCTCACCAAATGGCTCGGACAATGGATAGAAGTAACGGGGCCGGCCATGGATATCATTTCGTTCATAATCATTTTCGCTGTCGTGATCACCGGCCTTTTCCTTCTGGGGAAAATCCTCGAAGCCAGCGTGAAAATCATACTTCTGGGATGGCTGAACAAACTTCTGGGACTGGTATTCGCACTTGTCAAGTTCGCACTGGTCATAGGACTGCTGATCATCCTGTTCGATTCGCTCAACAGCAAGTTCGAACTGGTTTCGGACGCATATCTGGACTCCTCATTCATGTACTCGGGATTCAGGAAACTCACATATTCCGTCTTTCCATATCTGAAAAGTCTGTTCGCATAAACACATCCAGCCATGGCCAGAATCATACTGATAGAAACATCCACGGAACTGTGTTCCGCAGCCCTGTCGGAAGACGGGAAGATCATTTCCTACAGGGAAAGTACGGAACCTCGTGCGCACGCATCCATGACAGCCGTTTTCATAAAGGAACTGCTCGACGGGCAGAAAATTTCCGTATCGGACTGCGACGCCGTCTGCGTGAGCATGGGCCCCGGATCATATACAGGGCTCAGAGTCGGAGTATCGACTGCCAAGGGACTGTGCTTCGGCGGACAGATACCGCTGCTCGCGACAGGCACCCCGGATGTCCTGGCATGGCAGGCCATAAGCGAAGGACTGCTGCCTGACGGCTGCAAATATATTATCCCGATGATAGACGCCAGAAGGATGGAAGCATATACGGCAGTATTCGACACCTCCGGGAAACAGATCAGGGAAACCGCAGCGGAAATATTCTCTCCGGAAAGTTTCAGCTCATATCTGGAAGAAGGCAAAGTCGTGTTCATCGGAGATGCAGCCGACAAATGCTCCACAGTCATAAATAACGGGAATGCCGTATTCATCCAATGCTGTCCCAAGGCTTCCGCCATGGCCGTTCCGGCAGATATGGAATATAAAGAAAAACGGTTCAAAGATGTAGCATACTTCGAACCGTTCTATCTCAAAGAATTCGTAGCGACTGTCAGCAAGAAGAAACTTCTGTAAAGAGCCTACAGGACCTTTTGGAGTGCTCTTCTAAGCGACTTGCCGTCCGTTATGACGTCATCTGAAAGCTGTCCGTCCACTATCAGGAAATAAGCTGGAAGCCGGGACAGGTTGTACATACCCACTACAGGGGAATTCTGTCCGAGGCCGTCGCATACGTTTATCCATCCGAGTCCCTGAGCCGAGACTATCCTCTCCCATGACGGCTTGTCGACGGCTATCGCCACCTGGTATATTTCCAGGCCCTTGGCATGGTAATCTTCATAGACTTCCTTAAGGACATCCAGATTAGACATCTTCTGCAGGGCATCCGCAGGTGACCAGAAGCACACCAGGACAGCCTTTGCGTCCACATCGCTAAGCCTGATTTTCTTTCCCTGCGTATCAGGAAGTTCCATATCCAGGTAGCCCACCTGTTCTGCAGTCTGGACCCTGACTCTCATTTCCAGCTGGCGTGACCGCTTATCGGCTTCCTGTCCGAGAGCCCTGACATATTTGGAATGCGGATATACTGAAGACAGGGAATCCGCCACATTCCTGAAATGAAGGGCGTCCGTATCCTGGGAAAATACATAGAAACTGTTCGCCACAGTCTGGTAGAATACGGGTACCACGGTCATAGATTTGGAATTTTCCATTACATAACGTACGCACTGACGGTAATAGTCCGTATAACGTCTGGCCATTTCCGAGCTGAGAGCAGAAACTTCCGCATCCGATGCTGTCCCGGTCAGATTCACGAGGGAATCCATCGAAGCGGAAAAAGTCCGGTAATCATAATCGACCTGTCTCAGTTTTTCGGATTCCGGAGAACCGCTTACCTGATAATTCCCCAGCGTATCGGAAACGACATGTACTTTGTCGCCGCTCTCTACGAGTAGAGAGGCCAGTTTCCGGTCATTCCTGTAAATATAGATGAAATCAGGATCTCCTTTTTCCATCCTGACTTTAAAGGAGAACTTCCCGGAAGCATCTGTCTTGACCGTGTCGAGGATATCATATCTGTTCACATTCTGCTGCTTCAGAACAAATTCCGAGTCAGGGGCATCTGGAATCTCGGCAGTAATCCGGGCCGTTCTGGAGCAGGAAACACCGGCCACAGTCAGAACAGCCAGTGCGGAAAGCCTGAAAATATTTCTACAGTCCAGCATACTTGTCAGCTATTGATTTGGCTATTCTTTCAAATTCCTCCGGGGCAAGTTCGAGTTTCTTCTTGCGGAAATCCAGGTCGCTTTCACTGTTCAGCGGCACCAGGTGGATATGCGTATGCGGCACTTCCATTCCCAGAACAGCAACCCCTACCCTCTTGCATGGGACAGCTTCCCGGATGGCAGCGGCCACTTTCCTGGCAAAAAGGCAAAGACCTGCGTACGTATCCTCATCCAGGTCGAAAATATAGTCTGTCTCCACTTTCCGCGGAATGACCAGCGTATGTCCTTCAGCCAACGGATTTATATCCAGAAATGCATAAAAATCCTCATTCTCCGCCACTTTATAGGACGGAATCTCGCCGGAGGCGATTTTTGAAAAGATAGTAGCCATGATACTAGAGGGTTATGTCGAGAATTTCGAATTTTATAATACCTGACGGAACCTTCGCTTCCACGATTTCTCCCTTGGAATGTCCCATCAGGGCCCGGCCTATCGGAGTGGTGGCGGCCAGTTTGCCTGAGGCAAAGTCAGCTTCGCTTTCCCCGACGAGTGAAAATTCCATGATCTGCTTTGTGTTCAGATTCTTCACCTTGACTTTGTTCAGCATCTGGACTTTCTCCGTACCTATCTGGGACTCGTCGATGACCCTGGCATTCGCCACAAGGTCCTGCAGTTTGGAAATATTCAGTTCGAGAAGTCCCTGAGCCTCTCTGGCAGCCTCATATTCGGCATTCTCCGACAAATCACCCTTGTCCCTGGCTTCTGCTATCTGGGCAGAAATGACAGGCCTCTGGGCTATGGCATCAGCCAGATCCTTCTTAAGCTTGTCGAGGCCTTCCTGAGTCATATAATGTATCTGCATAATAAATTTAGTTTAAATCATAACAATTAAAATGAGTTCTGTACATTACATACAGAACTCGTTCATCGAATCATTTCATGCAAATATAACAATATTTTCGAGGTAAAACAAAATCATGAGATAAAAAAAGAGTCCGGGACGAAAGATGATTCATCCCGGACTCTCTGTCCAAAAGCGGCAGCTACCTACTCTCCCACCT
>CALUSC010000044.1 GCA_944323345.1 uncultured Bacteroidales bacterium
CCCGTTTCGGCCTTATCTGCGTCACTATCGCGCTGAAATGCAGCAGATAGTTTCCGTTTCGGCCTTATCTGCGTCACTTTTGCGCTGAAATGCGATAGATAGTTCCCGTTTCGGCATCATCTGCGTCACTATCGCGCTGAAATGCGGCAGATAGTTCCCGTTTCGGCCTTATCTGCGTCACTATCGCGCTGAAATGCAGCAGATAGTTCCTGTTTCGGCCTTATCTGCGTCACTATCGCGCTGAAATGCAGCAGATAGTTTCCGTTTCGACATTATCTGCTGCATTATCCTGCCAAAATGCGACAGATAGTCCCCATTTCGGCCTTATCTGCGTCACTATCGCGCCAAAATGCGACAGATAGTCCCCGTTTCGGCCTTATCTGCGTCACTATCGCGCTGAAATGCAGCAGATAGTTTCCGTTTCGGCCTTATCTGCGTCACAATCGCGCCAAAATGCGACAGATAGTGCCAGTCGTGCCGGAACTTTTATAGCCGGTTGCGGTACAGGCTGGCGGCAAGTTTATGCCAGCTGTTCTGAAGAGTGATGCAGGCGGTGAGGCTGCTGTAGATTCCGGAAGCTTCCACGAAGTAGTCTATCAGCGAGATCTCTCCGCCTTCGACAGCCTGCCTCAGCAGTGCAAGTGTCTCGCGCATCAGCGGTTCGTTGTATGCGTTTATCGCTGCCTGCGTCTGCTGCATCTCATTCAGAATGGCGCGCACCTGAGCTTCGGCATTCAGCCTGGTATAGTTTAGCGTACTCTGGGCAGAGGTGGACAGCGCTTTGGCCATGGCCACTTTCTTGTGATTCGAAAAGAGAGGGATGGAACAGCCTACCAGGAAACCGTGTTCCGCATCTCTGATGGCAGTATTCCTGCGGTAGCCGACTTCCAGTTTCGGTATCCAGCCCTGCTTGCTGATGGATATTTCCTTCCGTGCCGCTTCTGCCGCACTGGCAGCGGCAATGATGGCCGCGTCTGAAGCCAGATATTCTTCCACGGCAGCCTCCATGTCCGCAATATCTTCGGTGAGAGGGAAGACATCGGCTTCGAAAACTATAGGTTTCCCTCCGTTCATGGCCGCCAGATTCCCGGCTGCAGCATCGAGGGCCGACCTGTTCGCAGCGACGTCTGTGGCCAGACTCATCAGTTCCATCTTTATCTTGTTGACTTCCAGAGCTGAAGCGTCTCCCGACTCTAAACGCTGCTCATACAGTCCGAGCAGGTCGTCCGCGATTTCCGACTGCATGTCGAGCAGTTCTCCTATCTGTCGGTACATGATGATGTCCAGACAGATATTCTTTGCGTCCAGCAGAATCCTGCGCCTTTCGTCATTCAGGCTGCTTTCCAGTGCCGTTCTCGAAAGTTCGTTCTTCTTGTGCCGCGCAGCGTAGACTGTCGGGAAATCGAAGCCCTGCGAGACTACCAGTTCGGAGCCTGACTGGCCTGTGACTCCGCTGCTGTAGAAAGAACTGTATTCTATGGACGGATCCTCCAGGATATTCTCGCTTTTCATCTGGAAAGCCTGAGCTTCGGTATCCTGACGCAGTGCGGCCAGTTCCGGACTGTTTTCGGATACTGCTGACAGGACTTCTCCCATGTCGGTCGTGTACAGTACGCAGTCGGCGCCCCTGCCTGTGTCAGGCTTCAGGCTTGAGGTATTGTCCTGAGCATTCAGGACAATGGCATAAAGAATGGCCGGTATGGCTATGATGAATCTTTTCATTTTATTTCTGTTTTGACGGTGCCGTGTCTCCGGTTTCTTTCCGGTGCAGCCAGTAATACATTATCGGTACGATGAATCCGTTCAGGAATGTCGATGTCAGCAGACCTCCGAGAATGACTTTTGCCATAGGACTCTGGATTTCGTTTCCCGGCAGGTCGCCTTTCAATGCAAGCGGAATCAGGGCCAGCGCGGATGAGAGTGCCGTCATCAGGATAGGGTTCAGTCTGTCTAATGACCCGTGTATGATGCTGTCGTAGAGCGGCATGCCCTGTTCCCGCAGGAGATTGTAATGGCTTATGAGCAGCATTCCGTTTCTGGTGGCTATGCCGAACAGGGATATGAATCCGATGATGGCAGGTATGCTAAGTTCTCCTGTCGTCAGCAGCAGGGCGAAGACGCCTCCGATAAGGGCAAGCGGCAGGTTCAGCAGCACTACTCCGCTCTGGGACGCGCTCTTGAACTGCATGTAAAGCAGCAGGAATATGACTATGATGCTCATCAGCGATGTCAGCAGGAGTATCCTGCTCGCAGCCTGTTCGCTTTCGAACTGTCCGCCGTATTCTATGTGGTATCCTTCCGGAAGGGTTATGTTTTCATCCACGAGTTTCCGGATATCGTCCACTACGCTTCCCATGTCACGTCCGGCCGCGTTGGCGGAAATCACGACTTTCCTTTTGACATTTTCCCTGTTGATGGTATTCGGTCCTGTGGATGACACTACGTCCGCCACGTACGAAAGAGGCAGTTTGTTCCCGAAAGCATCGTCTATCATCAGATCCCTGATTCTGTCTATGGACCCGCGGTCGGATTCCGCCGCCCTGACCACGAGGTTGAAGGCCTTGCCCTGCTCATAGACCTGAGAGACTGTCTCGCCCGCCATGTTCACCGTGACGAATTCGCTGAATGCCGGCATGGATATCCCGTATCTGGCCAGCATTTCCCTTTTCGGAACTATCTTGATTTCAGGCCTTTCTATCTGCTGTTCGACGTTGAGGTCCGCTATGCCTTCGACTCCGGCGATCAGGTCCTTGATCTGGTTGCCGATCTGGAACATCCTGTTCAGGTCATCGCCGAAAAGCTTGATGGCGATTCCGGCCTGGGTGCCGCTCAGCATGGCATCGATGCGATGGCTTATCGGCTGCCCGATCTCGATGTTCGCCCCGGATATCGTAGATAGCTTTTCCCTGACTTCCGCCAGCACTTCGGCGTGGCTGCGGTCTTTCAGTTCGAAAGGCGCCTCGATTTCGGAAACGTTCACTCCGAGGGCATGTTCGTCCAGTTCCGCACGTCCGGTTTTCCTCGCTACGGTATAGATTTCGGGAACGGAAAGCAGAAGTTCTTCCGCGCGTCTGCCGATTTTGTCGGATTCTTCGAGCGAGATTCCCGGCAGAGAGCTGACATTAATGGTGAAAGACCCCTCGTTGAATGCCGGCAGAAAACTGTGCCCAAGAGTAAAGAACAGTCCGAGAGCGATGCCGAACAGGGCCAAGGTGGCGCCTACGACACTTTTCTTGTGCCTCATCACCCATTCGAGGGCTGTCCTGTAGTATTTTTTCAGCCATACCGCGAGGAAGGCTTCTTTCGGCACACCGTCTCCTTTCACCTTGTAGTCCAGCATGTAGCTGCAGAGTACCGGCGTGAGTGTAAGCGCTACGAGAGTCGATGCCAGAAGGGCTGTAATGAAGGCCACTCCGAGCGGGGCCAGCATGCGGCCTTCCATTCCTGAAAGGAAAAACAGAGGGACGAAGCTGACGATGATGATCAGAGTCGAATTCAGAATAGGCATCCTGACTTCCCTTGAGGCTTCGAACACCACCTTCAGTATCGGCAGTCTCTCCGCCGCAGGCAGGGCCTTGTTCGCCCTTATGTGTTTCCATACGTTTTCCACATCCACTATCGCATCGTCTACAAGGGAACCGATGGCTATGGCCAGACCTCCGAGGCTCATGGTATTTATGGTCATGCCCATCCAGTTCAGTGTCAGGATGGAAATGAGTATGGACAGCGGCAGCGTTATAAGGGAAATGACTGTAGTCCGGACATTCGCCAGAAACAGGATCAGGACGATCACTACGAATATGGCTCCTTCGTACAGGGATGATTTTACATTGCTGATGGAACTTTCGATGAAGCGGGCCTGCCTGAAAGTGTCGGTAGACAGTTTTACGTCAGGAGGAAGGTTCTTCTGTACGTCTTCGAGAGCCTCTTCTATCTTGGCCGTAAGTTCGAGTGTCCCGGTATCCGGCTGCTTGGTCACTGTCACCAGAACTGCAGGCTTGCCTTTCTCTGATGCGAGGCCGAGTTTCGGCTGCTGTGCCCCGATTCTTACGTCGGCGACATCTTCCAGGGTGACAGGTGCTCCTCCGACAGTCTTGATGACAGATCTCGCCATTTCATGCACATCTTCAGTGGACACCACTCCGCGGACAATATATTCGTTTCCGTATTCGTAAATGACACCTCCGTTTGTGTTCTGGTTCATTCCGCGCGTAACGGCCATCACTTCTCCGAGAGTCACCCCGTAGTATTTCATCTTGTCCGGATGTATGAGCACCTGATATTCCTTTATGTCACCTCCGAGGACGGCTACCTGTGCCACACCTCCGGTCGAGAGCAGCCGAGGACGTATAGTCCAGTCAGCTATGGTGCGCAGGTCGAGCATCGAAGTGGAATCTGCGGTCATGCCGACTATCAGGAGCTCGCCGAGTATGGATGACTGTGGCCCGAGAGTCGGATTGCCGACATTCCCGGGCAATTCCTCCGCGGCCATCGCTATCTTTTCAGAGACTATCTGCCGGGCCAGGTAGATGTCCGTATCCCAGTCGAATTCCACCCATACTACCGAAAATCCGGTAGTGGAAGAAGAACGCACACGTCTTACCCCCGTGGCTCCGTTGACTGCTGTCTCGATAGGGAAAGTGACCAGCTGCTCCACCTCTTCGGCAGCCATACCGCCCGCCTCTGTCATGACTACGACAGTCGGGGCGTTCAGGTCAGGGAAGACATCGACTTCCGTGCGGTTCATCACGTAGACTCCGGCAACCATAAGCAGGATTGCCGCCACGAGTACCAGAAGTCTGTTGTTCAGCGAAAACTGTATTATCTTATTCAGCATTGTCCAGTATTTGTCAAATATTCAGGTTTTGTCTCGGATTTGTTTTTTTTCTGAAATTTTAGTGGTTGTGGGTGTGGGCCGGAATAGCATTGCTCGCCGAGGCGAGCTTTACATTATAGGCCCCTTTTGTCACAACGTTGTCGCCAGGTTTCAGTCCTGAAAGTATTTCAGTGCGGATTCCGTCGCTTTCTCCCAGTGTCACTTCCTGTTTCCTGTAGCAGCTTTCATCCAGTTTCAGATACACGAAATACAGCCCCTGTTCTTCAGTCAGGGCTGAAACAGGTATCGACAGTACGTTTTCGCGCGCCTTGGTGAGAAGCCATATTTCCGCGAAGGAGCCCGGTATTATCCCGTCCCTGTTTTCGAATTCGAAGGTCACCGGGAGGTAATAAGACGATTCCTTGGAACTTCGGCCTGTCGCCAGGAGCCTGCCTCCGAGATTTTTGATGCTGTATGTCCTGTCACCGTACTGGGTGGCGAAATTCGCAGATGTGATGTCCTGGAGCCGGCTGAAATGCCGTTGCGACACATCCGCTTTCAGAATGAGGCGGCTGTCCTGCGTAACGCATGCCAGAGGAGTCCCCATGGCGACGAAATCACCCTCGTTGACGAAAATATCGCGTATGCTGCCCCCGAACGGAGCTTCGATCTGCACACCTGTCCCGTCTGCGTTCGGCTTCAGGGCTTCGTATGCCATGCGTGCGTTTTCGTATGCTTCTTTTATGCGGATGAATTCTTTCTGTGAAACTATCTTGTCGTCCACGAGTCCGGCCGCCCGTTCGTATTCGGCCCTGGCCGTTTCGTAAGCCACCTTCGCTTTCCCTATCCTGTTCCCGTCCTGAATATTTTCTGAAAGAATCGAGAACAGGGCCTGTCCTTTCCTGACGTCAGTGCCCTCGAATATGTTCCCGCTGAACGAGACTATCCCGTCGGTAGTGGCGACTACATTCTTTTCGTCGCCCAATGCAGGGAGTATCTGCCCTCCTGTCCTGATGACGCCGGAAAAAGTTCCCGGCGCAATGGCTTCCGCCACAATGCCTGCGGCTTCCGCCTTTTCAGGCGAGATGACTATTTCGTCCGAATGACCTGCTTCACCGGAATGCCCGTGTGCGGCTTCATGGTCATGAGGATCTTCGTGGGTATGCCCTGCACCGCAGGACCATAGAAGGAGCAGCGTACAGGCCGCCCCCGGAATCAGTGCTGACAGTTTCATGGTTTTCTGCATCATTTTCAAACGGATGCAAAGATACCTCACTGTCACCGCAACCCGGTTGCAATCAGACTTGTGCCCTAAATAGATCGTCGAGTATTATTTCTTTCTGTACGATGCCGCTGTGAATGTTTTGCCTGATGCCTTCTGTGGTGACCATGGTCAGGATAATGGATTTCCGTGTGCCTGTTTCGGATATGAATGAATCGATTTTATTCTGCAATTCCGTTTCGTATGATTTGTCGATCACGAACTCTTTTCCTGAATATTTCATCTCGCAGATGTTCACCGTAGCATCTTTCCTGTCTATCAGAAGATCTATCTGTGCACCATTACCGGGAGTCCTGCTTCTCCAGCTGCATGCCGCAGTCTGCACGCCTGATATTCCCAACGTGTCTTTGATCTGTTTCAGATGTGTCAGACACAGGATTTCGAAGGACAGACCGCACCAGACACTGTGAAGCGGGCTGTTGAGTGATGCTGACCAGAAATGCTCATCGTGATAGCGGTTTCCCAGAATGAATTTATAATAGAACAATGTGTAAAAATCTACCAGTTGAAACAGTGTAGATTTTCCGAGCCGCTTGCTGTCTGTACTTTTCATTTTGCCGAATGGTTCATAGAGTCTGATGAATCCGCAGTTCTCCAGTTCTTCGAGGGCTGTGCTCAATGCTCCGTTGTCGCTTAGTCCGCTCGCTTTTACAATTTCATTGCGCGTCATTCCCATCCCCTTTGCAGCTAAGCACCGGACGATTTCCATATGATGGACGGCGTTCTTGAATAGGGCTTTATACAGATCGTTGAATTCGTCTTTCAACGGTGCGTTCCTGGAAAAGAAAAGCCTGTCAATATTCTGTGCCAGACTTTCCGATCTGTCCAACATTGAAAGATAGTATGGGATTCCTCCCATGACCATATAGCATTCGGCTATCTGCTTCCTGGAGTATGAAAAACCATTTCTCTTGAAGAAGTCTTCACATTCGTTCAGTGAGAATGGTTCGAGAATCAAATGATGGGTAAGCCTGTTATGCAGTCCACCTTTGCTTCTTATCAGATTGTTTATCATCCATGACGTAGCTGAGCCGCATACGATGAGTTTTATGTCATCGCGCATTGCCGCCCATGTGTTCCAGAAATTCTCCAGAGCCGGTACGAATCCTGATTTCGCAGTGTCCATCCACGGAAGTTCGTCTATGAAAATGATTTTTATGCCTTCCGGCAATGTTTCCATATACTTCGACAGTTCGAAAAATGCCAGAATCCAGTTTTTCGGCACTGACAGCTGCCCGGATCCGGAATATTTTTGCATGGCGATTGCAAAGTTTGTCAGCTGCTCTGACTTGGATGCTCCATAGATGCCTGTGACAAAGAATGAAAAACGGTCTTGTGCGGCTGTCCGTATAAGGCATGTTTTACCTACACGCCGTCTTCCGTATACTGCGATAAATTCTGATTGCCCGGATTTCAAGTATTTGCCGAGTTCTTTTAGTTCAGCTTTTCTTCCGATAAAGTCTTTCATAATAACGCGATTTCCTGCGTAAATATATAAATTTTCTCTTGTTTGCGCAGGAAATTGTGAAATAATCTGCGTAAATGTAAATTTTTGGCCTATTTGCGCAGATTATCTACCGGCAGTCCGGGCAGATACCTTTGATGATGTAATTGACGGAATGTGCCTGAAACCCTTCGGGAAGATCGACCAAAGGGGCGCTGATTTCTTTCAGACAGAATGTCCTGTGGCACTTTTCGCAGTAGAAGTGGGTATGCATGTCTGCTATCGAACAGTCATCTTCGCTTTCGCATACCTCGAATTTGATGGAACCGGTGCCGTCGTCTATGGAATGCACCAGATGATGTTTTTCGAATATTTCCAGAGTCCGGAATATGCTGGATTTGTCTACAGTCTCCAGTTCGGCTTCAAGATCGGCCAAAGACATGGTCCCGGATGCATTCATCAACGCATCCAGGACCAGTATCCTGATGGAAGTCGCCCTGACTCCCTTCTTCTCCAGCCGTTCTATGCACTTCCGGTTATCCATGGGCCGGCGGCAGGATTACTCTTCCTTGCTGATGACGCTGCTGAGTTTCTCGCTGAGCTCGTCGAGTTTCTCAAGCATTTCCTTGCGGATGTTGTCGTAGTATGCCTTTTTGGCTCCCTCGGCAGGGTGGTTGATCTTGGCTTTGAGGTCATTGTAAAGTTCTACTGCCTCGTCTATGATTTCAGCGACCTTGCCGTCCGCCTTTTTCGGGTTGAGTGCGATGAACAGTGAGCAGTCATCGATAAATTCACCTATGAAGTATTCGATGTC
>CALUSC010000045.1 GCA_944323345.1 uncultured Bacteroidales bacterium
CTTTTGACCCGCCCTCTTTCTTTTTGCCGCGAGGTAGGCTCCGGCCTCAATTTCCGATTGCAGAAAACGGGAAAAACGATTAAGTTTGTGGACAGTTTATGTGACATGAGCATGAAATCCCGTATCATATTGTCATGCGTACTGGCCTGGAGCTGCCTGGCCATACCTGCAGGGGCCCGCGAAAGGCTTTATCTTGAGCAGATATCCGTATCGGAAAACCTGCCACACACTGATGTGAGCGCCATTACCGGGGACGATGAAGGTTTCCTCTGGGTCGGGACATATTCGGGACTGTGCCGGTATGACGGTATCAGAATGGACGTGTTCAATGTCACGAACTCCATCCTGAAAAGCTCGAGAATCAGGTCCCTTTACTCGGACGGGGACGGGATGCTGTATATCGGGACGGAGACCGGGGGCCTTTCGCTGTACGATACGAGGGAAGACAGGTTTGTCAGGACCATTCCTGTGCCTCTCAACAACGTGAACGGACTTTTCGCCCATGACGGGAAGGTCTGTATATGTACTGATGCCGGCATCTCCCTGCTCGACATTGCCGACGGCCAGTACAACATGGATTCCCACTGGCTTGCATCCGGCGTGATGGGCGGCTGCTCAATGCCGGGGAAAGGCATGGTACTCTGCACCCCTTCCGGATTGTCCTTCCTCGAGGAACCAGGCTTGGGGGGTGAAGCGGTAAAGACTCTTCTGCCCGGTGTCTATTGCTGTGCCGCGGTTTATCTTGAGGACAAGAACCGGCTATTTGCCGTAGGATATGACGGATGCTATGTGGTGGATTGTTCGGACCTGTCGTGGCGCAAGCTCAATTCATACGAGGCCATATCCCTTTACGAGACACCGTCCGGATATCTGTGGGTGGGGACAAGGCGCGACGGCATGGTCTGTTATGACAGGGATTTCCGTATAGTCCACAGATACGGACCTTATGCGGAATACGGCTTCAACAGCTGTGACATTACATCATTCTATATGGACAGGTCCGATGTCCTGTGGATAGGTACCATTGGCAACGGATGTTACAAGAAAATACGCCATGTCGATGATTTCAGCCTGTATACTGTCTCCGAAGCCGCAGGCAAGGACCATATCGTCTGCATGTATGCGGACAGCGCTGACAGGCTCTGGATTTCCACACGCGACGGGAATCTGTATGTCATGCGGCGGGATAAAGACATAATACGCATAGATCCGGCCTCGCTGTCCATGTTCAACGGAATGCCTGTCTCCTTCATTTATGAAGATGCCAACGGCTCCATTTGGATAAGCGCCTGGACGTGCGGCCCGAAAATAATTTCCGGAGACAATATCGGCAGGGCGATTGAGGGGCGGCATTTCGACTTCGGCGGCTTCTCCGGAAACCATCTTCTGAATACGGCAAGCATTTACATGGCCCAAAGCGACTCGTTCGGGCATTTGTGGCTGAGTACGAATCACGGGGTATTCAGGTATGTCCCCGGAGAGGGGGCGGACGGATGGTACGCGGGGACTTGGACCAATTTCGGCAGCGATCCTGCCGATTCTGCCTCTCTTGCAGACAATTTCTGCACGGATATCCTGGCGGAAGATTATGACGGGAAACATTATATATGGATAGGCTCCCGTCTGGGGCTCACAAGATTCATCTGCGACGATGACGGAGATGTCACATCGGTTCTCAGGGTATATCCTTCACAGAATGACACAGGGCTGAAGGGGGATTACATTTCCGCGTTCCATAAGGATAAGGAAGGGAACTTGTGGATAGCTACGCTCGGTGGCGGCCTGAACAAACTTACCGGACCCCGCGATGCCTCAGAACTGAAATTCCTCCATTACAACAGCGGGAACTGCGCCTTTATGACGAATGAATTCGAGTCCGTCCAGGAAGACGCGAACGGCATATTCTGGATAGGCAGCAGCCGGGGTCTCGTCCGTTTTGACCCGGAAAATGGAGATGTGAAGACCTTCCTGAAGAATGACGGTCTGCAGAGCGATGTGTTCAAGATCTGGGCATCCGGAAAATTCCATGACGGGAGACTGGTATTCGGGGGTCCGGACGGATTCAACATATTCGATCCTCTCGGAATCAGCAGGAACGGCATACCGCCGAGAACCGTATTGACCGAACTGGAAATCAACGGCAAGGAAATATTCCCCGGAGATTCGCTCAGGGGCAAGCCTGTAATGGAAACGCCGCTTCGCCATGCGGAAAGGATTGTCCTGCCATACGACTGCAACAGCCTTTCCTTCCGCTTCGCCGCACTGCACTACGAGCATCCGGAAATGAACAGGTACAGGTTCAGACTGGAAGGCTCCGACAACATGTGGCATTATACGGACGGCAGGAACAGTTCCGCCACATATCTGAATCTCAAGCACGGGAAATACGTGTTTTCCGTGTACGGGGCCAACAGCGACGGAGTATGGAGCGAAGAACCGGCCAGGCTTGCCGTTACGATAAGGCCGCCGCTGTGGAAAAGTACGTCTGCGCTTATCCTGTACTTCTGCATGGGACTCGGGATGCTGTATTTTCTCAAGACTTCGGTCCAGAGGCGGAACAGGCAGCATTACGAACTGGAGATGGAACACAAGCTCCGGCTTGAGGAAGAGCAGAGGAACGAGAACGAGATGAAGTTCCATACCGACTTTCTCCATGAAATCAAGACCCCGCTGACCCTGATAACCACTCCGGTTAACGAACTTCTCGAAAATGCCAATATCGGCAAGACCACTCGGGACAGGCTGCTGATAGTGCGGCGCAGTACGATGATACTGCAGAAACTCCTTGACACTGTGACGGATCTGCGTAAATACGACAACGGCAATATCCGACTTCATGTCGTGGAAGTGAACTTCTGCCGCTTCGTCGAGGAAATCGCTATGCTGTTTGTCCCAACCATGAAGAAGCACGGGATTGCCTTCACCCTCGATCTGCCGGAAACACCGGTCATACTGTTCATCGACAAGATGGAAATGGAAAAGGTCCTTATGAACCTGTTGTCCAATGCCATAAGGTATTCGCCCGAAACCGGAGGGGATATCCGCCTTTCGGTCAGGAAGGACGATTCCAGGGGATATGACGGAGTGCTCCTTTCTGTCTTCAATACCGGAATGGGTATAATGCCGGAAGATCTGGAAAAGATATTCGTGCGTTTCCACCAGGGAGTCAACAACAATATCGGAAAGGGTATGGGAATAGGTCTGGCGGTGTCGAAGCATATAGTGGCACTTCACGGAGGCGAGATATATGCGGAATCCGTTCCCGGCAGGAATGCGGTGTTCTATCTGAGACTGCGCACCGGAGACGCCCATTTCGATGAATCCGAAATCGACAGGGACTACAGCAACAGCGACAATCCTGCCAATTACGAGGCCCTTCCGGAAATACCGGATGAAGCATCTGCAAGACACAGCTGGTCTTCCGGAAAGACTTACACGGTCCTGGTCGCCGACGACAGCCCTGACCTCAGGGATTATCTCGGCAAGTTCCTGTCCATGCACTACAATGTAATTATGGCCAAAGACGGGCGGGAAGGATATGAAAAGGCCATAGCTGACCAGCCGGATATCATAATTTCCGATGTGATAATGCCGGAGATGGACGGGATGGAACTTTGCCAGCGCATAAAGTCCAATCCGGACACTTCCCATATCCCTGTCATACTGCTCTCTGCAAGAAGTCTTCCTGTCGACAAGATAGAAGGGTTCGAGGCTCTGGCAGACGATTATATGACCAAACCCTTCCATACGGAACTCCTGATTTCCAGAATCGACAATCTGATCCGCCAGAGAGAGAGTATCAGGGAGTCGTTCAGAAACAGCATTTCTGTGGAGCCGTCCGCCATTTCAGGGACAACATCGGATGAACGTTTCATGAAGAATGTCATATCGGTCATCGAGGAACATATTCCCGATACCGGCTTCGGCGTGGACGAATTGTGTGAGGAAATAGGGCTGTCCAGGCCTACATTATACAGGAAGATAAAGTCGCTCACGGGTCTTTCCGCGATACGGTTCATCAGAAGCATCAGACTCAAGAGGGCGGCGCAGATGCTGGCCTCCGATGAGAATCTGTCAGTTTCATCAGTAATGTATTCCACGGGATTCAACAATATTTCATATTTCTCGAAAATATTCTATGAGGAATTCCATGTCCTTCCCAAGGACTACCGCAGGGATTCCCGTACTGGCGGTGCTGAAGGGGAGCGGACCGGAAACCCTTCTCCGGACTCCGGAGATGCTCCGGACGGGCGTGTCTGACCAGATTTTTCCGGAATTGCAAAAATATGAACGATTCGTGACGGCGGCCGTTTGCCCTATATGATATATTTGCCGGAAAAGATGACACTAAAGCCAATATTACCGGAATGAAGAAAATCTGCAAACTATCCGCTGCGGCCTGTGCCGTACTGCTGGCAGTAGCTGCCTTGTGCGGATGTTCCCGGAACAGGGTCGTGGAAATCAGTGCCGACCCGTCTATAAGGGACTATACACCCGTAGTGCGTGAAATACTGGAAAAACATCCGCGGGGACACGTCACCCTGAAATTCCACCCCGGAACCTTCGACTTTTATCCGGAGGAAGCTTTCGGAAAATATCTTTCAGTATCGAACAATGACAACGGGATGAAAACCGTCATTTTCAATCTGGAAAGCATGAAGAATGTCTCTGTGGAGGGCGCGGCCTCGGACTTCGTCTTCCATGGCGCCGTTATTCCGTTCGCCGTGACGGGGTGCAGGAACGTAAGAATTTCAGGCATATCCATAGACTATGACGCCCCGTTCACCCTTGAAGGGACGGTGGTGGCGACAGATCCCGCATCGAGGACATTCACCCTGAGGATAGACCCGGCGAACAGATACAATATCCTTGACGAGAGATTCACTTTCCTCGGGTATGACTGGGAGGCGCGGCTCGGAGAAAACATAGTGTTCGATCCACGGACACTCAGACCATACTACAACACTGCCGAATACCAGCATTGGCCCCTGCATCAGTTCACTGCGAGCGAGGTGGAAAAAGGTCTTGTGACATTCGGCAATGTATGGTCGAAGGAATTGCCTCCGGTGGGCAGCGTATGGGTGGACAAGGGGGTCCATCCGGGCGACACTTACTGTTCGGCTATAGTCCTGACGGACAGCCGGGACATCCAGGTAGACAGTGTGCGGATCTATCACAGCGGCGCGATGTCCCTGATAGCCCAATATTGCCGGGACATAACGGTGCGGAACTACAGTACGGCCAGGCGCGAGGGCTCGTCGCGTATGGTCACCGCATCCGCAGACGCCACTCATTTCGTGGACTGTACCGGGGACATCCTGATAGAGGACTGCCGTTTCGAGAGCATGCTCGACGATGCCGTGAATATCCATGGCACATACATGCAGATGAAAAGGATTATTTCCGACAGGGAGTTTGCGGCTTCGTTCGGCCACCGGCAGCAGAAGGGAAACCGTTTTGCGGACAAGGGGGATGTGATAAGGATAATAGAAAAGGCCACTATGCGTCCGGTGGGTACGGGCAGGGTCCGTTCCATAGACAGGGTGAACGAAAACTGGTACATTTTCAGTACGGATTTTCCTGTAGGGACATTGGACGACCCGGAGAGATATGCCGTCGAGAATATCTCGAGGGGAGCTTCAGCGGTCATACGGAACTGCACGGTCAGGTACAACAGGGCGAGAAGCCTCCTTCTTTCCACTCCGGGTGACGTGTTGGTTGAAAACTGCAGTTTCGCATCCATGATGGCCGGAATAGTCGTATGCGGCGATGCGAACTACTGGTATGAATCCGGAGGATGCGGAGACATCATTATAAGGAACAACAGGTTCAAGGATCTGGGCATCGGCGGAAATTCCCCGCAGGCTGTCCTTCAGATAGACCCGATGATCGGCAGTGACGGCCGCTCGGACGATTTCTTCTATCACCGCAATATCTCTTTCGAGAACAATATCGTCGAGACCTTTGATTCCCAGATAATATATGCTCTGAGTGTCGCGGACCTGAGCATAAGGAACAATGTATTCATAGATTCCGGAACTTGGCCGGCCCTTTTCGGGGATTTGTCGGCCATCGACGTGCAGTATTGCGGTAATGTGGTTTTGGAAGGCAACGATTTCTCCGGATGGAAAAAGGACGCTACTCTCAGTATTCATGACTGCGTGAATGCGGATGTCGGAGATTGCTCCCTGGAGGTGGTCGACAGGCCTAATCCGTATTTCTACGGGAACTGAATCCGGTTTCGCACGAGGATATTCAGGGATAACGAACAATTAGCGATATGAAAAGGAATTTTATTGCAGCCTTTGCCCTTGTGTTTTTTCTCGGGGGCTGTGCAGGCGACAGGGAATTGCCGAGACAGGAGGGATCGGCGGATATGAAAGCGGCTCTCGAGGCTTACGTCAGGGAAGCGGCGGACAAGGATATTGACATAAATTCCATTGTCATTGTCCAGAACGGGAAGGTGACAGGCGAAGCCTATCTGAACGGCTGGACAGCGGATGACCCTCACAGGATGTGGTCCGTGAGCAAGACTTTCACCTCATTGGCCATAGGCTATGCAGTGGAGGAAGGTCTCCTGTCTCTTGATGACAGGATGGCAGATATTTTCCCGGATGAAGCCGGGGCAGTGCTTGACACCCTGGCGGATGCCGGTCTGAAAGCACATCTCCGGGATGCGGACATACGCGATTATCTGGTGATGGCTTGCGGACAGAAGACGGATCCTACGTTCGTTCTGGGGGAAAGGTACATGAAAGAAGGACTTACAGGAGACATAGACAGCCTTGACGCCTTTCTCCGAAGCCGCGGGAAAGATATCAGGACCGACTTTTTCACTGTACCGTTTGAAGCTGAGCCCGGCACGTACAACTGTTACAACAGTCTCGGGTCATTCATGCTGTCGGCTGCCGTGCAGAAAGTGACGGGAGAGAAGATTGCGGACTATCTTTATCCGCGTCTGTTCAAGCCGCTCGGAATGGAAAAGCCTCGTTGGGATGAGATACAGGGCATCAACTGCGGAGGATGGGGCCTTTGGCTCAAGCCTGAGGAAATGGCCAAGGTCGGTGTAGCCATGCTTGACCACGGGCGTTACGCAGGACGGCAGGTAATACCGGAAAAGTGGCTTGACGAAGCGGTGCAGAGTTTTTTCAGCTGGGATCTCCCGTCCGGAAGCGTATCGGACAGTGACAGGTACCATTCTACCGGCTACGGATATCAGATATGGAGAAATCCTGATGCCTTCTATGCTGCAGGCATGTACGGACAGTTCATCTATGTGTTCCCTGAATTCAATGCAGTCGTAGCAGCTACGGCGGAGGTCATGGATGACGATGCGAAGGAATCCGCCCTTATATGGAAGCACATAGTCCCTGTCCTGAGAAAAGAATCCGGAAAAGATGCCGCAGAATCACTATGGGAAATCTCCGGCCCGCATTCCATCGTCTGGAATGTGGATCCGGATGAATACGGGCATCATGACCATATAGAGATGAGCGGTGAGAGAATATCCGTCATATACGAATACGGTGTCGGCGTTTCCGGAGACTTTTCATTGAAAAGGAATGTGATATGGCCTCTGCTCAGGAAGCGTCCGAACGATACTTACGGGCATACTTCCATGCAGTTCTGCCAGGATTTCGTGTCCGGAATCACGGTGGACGGAAAGCTGCTGGATGCAGGCAGGGTGGAAAATATCTGTCTTGACGGCCGGCTCCGCGTGACTGCCATGCACGGAGCCTTGGAGGTGTCGCGCAGCCTGTTCCCTTCCACTGAAAAGGCAGCCGTATGTGAGGAATATGTCCTTAAGAATATTTCCGGAAAGGCAGTTTCCGTAAAGATACCGGCGCAGAGGGATGAATATGTCACGGACGGGAATATCGGAGTGGACGGTGAGTACCGTCTCGTGGCGCGGACCTCACATTCATACGATATCGAAACCGTGCTGGGCCCTTCGGAGGAACTCTGTTTCCATGCTACTGTTCTCGGCTACAAGTATCCCGAGGTCGAGGAATACATTGATGTCCCTCACGAGGAAGAGTTGAGGACGGCTTTTGCGGATGAGGTCTGCTCCAATCTCGTGCTTGACACTCCTGACCCTGTGCTGAACACGATGTTCGCTTTCGCCAAGATCAGAGGGGCAGAAAGCCTGTTCAGGACAAAAGGAGGACTGACGCACAGTCCTGG
>CALUSC010000046.1 GCA_944323345.1 uncultured Bacteroidales bacterium
CAACTCCCGTTAGTGTTCCGGAGGCGGGTTCTGTCGAGCAACCTACTTTATGGTAAAATTTCTCCGGACAGCAGTGCAGACTGTTATATGCTGATACTTTGTCGCTTATGAGTTTGACAATGGCTTCCCTGTCCGGACATGATTTCTTCGGCTGATTCTTTTTGAAGTCCCAGTCCTTTTCCAAAACAGAAACTCCGAGAGAAATGTACTTCCGCTTCCTGTGCTGTGTCATACGAAGCATTAGAGGATAGGTGTTGTCACGAAGTGGACGAACTTTGTAGCAAATTGCTTCTACAGAAATAGTTAGCATAATAAAATTGCTTACACATCTGCTTACACAAAGTGCATTTCAGCCTGCAAAACAGCCAGATTTCAGCATAACAAAAAAGCAGTCACATCTCTGTAACTGCTTGATAATGAATGAGCGGAAAACGAGATTAGCTCGCTGCGCTTCCTTTTCTCTTTCCCTTCGCCAGGGAGGCACTTTCATTCAGGTCGTCATTGAGCTTCGCTCATGCTCCTTTCTGTTTATAATACCTTAATGAGCAAGCTCATAGCCATTATAAACAGAAAGTCGCCGCATCCATAGGATGCAGCGACCTGAATGAGCGGAAAACGAGATTCGAACTCGCGACCCTCAGCTTGGGAAGCTGATGCTCTACCAACTGAGCTATTTCCGCAAACGGAATGCAAATATACTAAATTTCCGGAAAATCCAGCGAATATCGGATTTTCTTTTCATCAAAATCACATCAAAAGGCCGGCTATCAGAAATGCTGCACAAAAAGAAAGGCTGAACATTATCTGCAACCTGGCTGTCTTTTCGTCCAGGTCAGTTATCACTGACATTCCATCCTTGCGGTACCTTCCGGCCGTACGGACATTCTGCAATGCAGGATATGCCGCCAGGAACACCAGAAGTGTCCACCATGGGAAAATCCTGCCCAGGACACAACTGAACACCCAGAAAAACGGGAAAATGATTTCGAAATCATATACAAGCACGGACGCTTTTCCTCCGAGCCTCATCGCAAATGTGGAAATATGCGCCCTCCGGTCGGTAGCCACATCCCTCAGATTATTGATATGGAGAATGGCTACGGTAATCAGGCCGACAGGTATCGCAGCCCACAATACACCCCATTCGACTTCGCCGACGGCCACAAAGGAAGTTCCTATGGACGGCAATATACCGAAAGCCATAAGAATGACGAAATCGCCTGCGGCCATGTATTTCAAAGGAGGATACAGAAGTGCACAGACCAGCCCGGCCAGACCTATCCACAGAAGAGGAAAGCCTGTCACGAACATCAGCGCCACTCCGCCTGCGACTGCCACCAGCAGAAGGGAAAAAGAAAGATTCCGGATTTCCCTCGGAGTGAACATGCCGGAAGTTATGGTCTTGGCCCCGAAAGTATCGGCGGCATCGACATGTTTCCTGAAATCGAACCAGTCGCTCCATGTATTTCCGGCGCAATGGAACAGAATCATGTCTGCAAGGGCCCATATTCCATAGCCCCACCTTACATCATGGCCGGTCCAGAAAAGATAGAAAAGAGTCACCAAAGGCATGACTGAAGCCGGAAACGACCACGGCCGCACGGCTATAAGCCACTCTTTCAACGTATGCTTTCTACTCATAATCAACAATTGACATCCAGGGTTGCACTCAGTTCCGCCATCGCTTTTCTCGGAGACTTGTTCTTGTAAAGCACTTCATAAACCATATCGGCGATAGGCATGCTCACATTATGTTTCAGATTGATGTGTCTGATACACTCTGCCGCGTAGTATCCTTCGGCCACCATAGTCATTTCGTTCAGGGCGCTCTTGACCGTGCATCCGTGCCCGATAAGCAGGCCGAGCCTCCTGTTGCGGCTGTACGAAGAATAGCATGTCACCAGCAGATCGCCGAGATAAGCCGAATGGAAAGTGTTCCTCGCATCAGGATAACTCTCTTCGATGAATCTCGTCATCTCGTTTGCGCAGTTCGACACAAGTACCGCTATGAAATTATCACCGTAGCCGAGCCCCTTCGCCAGACCGGCGGAAAGCGCATAGATGTTTTTCAGGATGGAAGCGTACTCGACTCCGTACAAATCACTGGAATAACAGATATGGATATACTTGCTGGCAAGTTTTTCTCCGACCATCCTGGCGTTATGCTCATCTGCGCTTGCCAAGGTCAGAAAGGAAAGTTTGCCCCTGGAAACCTCCTCTGCATGAGTAGGCCCGGCAATTATCCCCATCTGTCTGAAATTCAAGCCGAACTGACCGTGCAGATATTCTGCGACAGTCTGCCAGTATCCGGGAATTATACCCTTGATGGCTGAAATCACGAACTTGTTTTCCAGAGAAACCGTCAGCGGAGCCAGAAAGTCCTTCAGAAAAGCGGAAGGGACAGAGAGAATCAGCACATCAGCATTTTCCACCACATGGTCGAGATCGTCCGACGGATGGATATAATCCCTGTCGAACTCCAGTTCATACAGATACTTGGGATTCCGGCCGTCATTCAGAAGCCCCTCCAGGACCTCTCCGTTCCTCACATACCACTCTACCACAGTCTTGTTCTTCGTAAGCATTCCGACTATCGCAGTAGCCCAGCTGCCATAACCTATCACGGCATATCTGGCATCTTTTCCTATTTGAACCTCCATGAGTACAAGTTTAGTCCCGTCCCGGGGAAAGGACAGAAAATTCGCTGTAAATATAGCTATTTTTTACAGAGAGGACGTACAGAAAAGAAAAATCATATAGGAAACCACACGAAGACGGCGGCATCCCACAGCGCATGAGATATGATGATCGCCGCAAATTTTTCAGGATAAAGCCTGTAGAACAGCCCCCAGACCAGTCCTGCCACCAGGGCTGCCATCACGAGCATGAAATTGCATGAAGGTACATGCACACCAGCATATATCAGCGACGCCAGCACGAACCCGGCATTCTTGCCTGTCTTTTCAGACAATGTCCGCTGCACATACCCTCTCCAGAAAATTTCCTCAGCAGGACCGATCAGAAAAACCAGTATAAAGGAAAGAAGCACCGGAGAAATCCCCGATTTTATACCATATATCATATCGACCTGAGGCCTGGCAAAATCGAAAATCCACGATGACACCTTGTCTCCGACCCAGAATACAGACCACAGCACGGCAGCCATCAGTATGCCCGTCAGGGCAATCTTCCAGTCCGTTTTCACGGACTTCCACCACTCTACCCTGGCAAACAGGGTCAATGTCACCAATACCACAGCCGACACGCACATCATCCCCCAGAAATTGACATAAGGGGCAACAGCCGGAGAAAACATCACGGCCCATAAGCCTGCGGCAATGACTATGGAGACAATCAGAAAGAAAATTCGCTGTTTTGACATTACGGAAATTTTTCCGAAATTTAGGAATTATTTTGTCAATACGAACATGAACATAAGACGAGCCGGGACGAAAGACATTCCCATGATAACCGACCTGCTTGGACAGGTATGCAGGATACACCACGAAGGAAGACCCGACCTCTTCAAGGCCGGAGCCAGGAAATACACGGAACAGCAGCTTGAAGACATTCTGAAAGATGACGGCCGGCCCGTATTCGTAGCAGATGACGGAAACGGAAACATACTCGGCTATGCATTCTGCATTTTCATCAGGCATACCGGAGACAACATTCTCACGGACATAAAGACACTGTATATCGATGATCTGTGCGTGGACGGCAAAATGCGCGGCAGGCACATAGGACGGGCCCTGTTCGAAGCCGTGAAGGCATTTGCAAAAGAGAACGGGTGCTATAACCTGACATTGAACGTATGGAACTGCAATGCGCCGGCGATGAAATTTTATGAAAATTGCGGGCTCCGGCCGCAGAAAACCGGAATGGAAACCATATTGTAAGATGACTGGGAAAATGAAAATAGCTCTGCTCCAGACAGATATTGTCTGGGCAGACCCGGAAAAGAACAGGGATAAGGCCGAAAGGCTGATAGGCAAGGCAGCAGGTGCAGACCTGTACGTCCTCCCTGAAATGTTTTCGACAGGATTCTGTACCGAACCGGAAGGAATAGCTGAAGAAGCTCCTTCCGCCACACTCGGATGGATGCGGAAGACTGCCATGGACAAAGGCTGCGCGCTGGCCGGAAGCATAGCAATGCATACCGAAGGTGCCTTCAGAAACAGGTTCTGTTTCGTTCATCCTGACGGAAAGACGGATTTTTACGACAAGAGACATCTTTTTTCATACGGCGACGAGCACAGGGAATTCACGGCAGGTAACAGCAGGGTGATCACAGAGTTCAGAGGGACGAGGATTCTCCTGCAGATATGTTACGATCTGAGATTCCCGGTATGGGCCAGAAACAGGGAAGACTATGATCTGGCCATATATGTGGCCAACTGGCCGGTAACCAGGATAGAAGCATGGAAGACACTGCTTCGGGCCAGAGCCATAGAAAACCAGTGCTATGTCTGCGGTGTGAACCGTGCCGGTACGGATCCGTACAACACTTATTCAGGTGCCTCTGCCCTGATCGGGCCGAACGGCAATACCATCATATCCTGCGAAGACACTGCCGATGCGGCAATAACCGCGGACATAGACCTGGACCTCCTGGAAAGGTTCAGGAACACATTTCCTGTCCTCAAAGATGCGGACGAATTCACAATACGAACTTAAACAATATACAAAGCCATGAAAAACAGACTTTTACTCGGAGATGAAGCTGTCGCTATCGGAGCACTCCATGCAGGACTCAGGGGAGTCTATGCATATCCCGGAACGCCAAGCACGGAAATCACCGAATACATCCAGGCCATGGAAGCGGGAACCGGCCGTGGCGTACATTGCTCCTGGAGCTCGAATGAAAAGACAGCCATGGAAGCGGCGCTCGGCATGTCCTATGCCGGACATCGCAGCATGGTCTGCATGAAGCATGTAGGCATGAACGTGGCAGCGGATGCCTTTGTAAATTCGGCCATGACAGGTGTGAACGGAGGACTTGTCGTGGTGGCTGCCGACGACCCGTCCATGCACTCCTCGCAGAATGAACAGGATTCGAGATTCTATGGAAAATTCGCCATGATTCCCATGCTGGAACCGTCATCGCAGCAGGAAGCCTACGACATGATGAAATATGCATTCGACATGTCGGAAAAAGAAAAACTGCCGGTATTGCTCAGACTGACAACACGTCTGGCACACTCGCGCGCAGCTGTATCCGTAGCGGAAGAATACAGGGATCATACTCCCCTGCCCGTTGCAAAGGATTCATCTTCATGGGTATTGCTGCCGGCCAACGCCAGAAGGCAGAACAACCGGCTGACAGCCGTTCAGGACCATCTCCGGGAGCTGGCAGAATCTTCCCCGTTTTCTTCATCCGTCATCAGCGGACACCCGGACTCCCCATTGGGCATCATCGCCTGCGGCACCGGATATAACTATGTCATGGAAAACAACGTCGCCGAGGCCGGAATACCTGTCCTCAAAATAACACAATATCCACTTTCCGGAAAGAAAATCAGGGAACTGGCCGAATCCTGCCGGTCCATTCTGGTAGTCGAAGACGGCCAACCGTTCATAGAAGAACAGGCCAAAGCTTTTCTTGGTGCGGGATATACCGTAAAAGGACGGCTGACCGGAGACCTGCCGCGCACCGGCGAACTGAACCCGGATCTCGTAGCACGCGCACTCGGACGCGAGCCGGAACAGTTTTTCTGCAAGCCTCAAGCTATCGTTCCACGGCCGCCGGCCCTGTGCCAGGGATGCGGACACAGAGACGTATACATAGCGCTGAACCAGGTTCTCGCTTCATATCCAGACTCACGCGTTTTCGCTGACATAGGATGCTATACCCTCGGTGCCCTGCCACCGTTCTGCGCCATCGATTCATGCGTGGACATGGGCGCATCCATAACCATGGCGAAAGGCGCTGCCGATGCAGGGGTGCATCCCGCTGTGGCAGTCATCGGGGATTCCACATTCACACACAGCGGCATGACCGGACTTCTGGATGCAGTCAACGACCGTTCCGACATCACCGTTGTGATATCCGACAACCTCACTACCGCCATGACCGGAGGCCAGGATTCTTCGGGGACAGGCAAATTCGAAGCTATCTGTATTGCTCTCGGAGTGGAGCCTGAACATGTCAGAGTGGTAGTTCCCGTAGCCAGGAACATGGATGAAATCACGGCGGTTATCCGTGAGGAGATCGACTACAAAGGAGTTTCAGTCATCATTCCGAGAAGAGAATGCATGCAGACATTGGCACGGAAAGCCCGTGCCGCCAAAAAGAAGGTTTAAGATGAAATACGATATCATTCTTTCAGGCGTGGGAGGACAAGGCATCCTCTCCATCGCTACAGTCATAGGAGACGCAGCAGTAAGGGCCGGGCTGCATCTGAAACAGGCCGAAGTGCACGGCATGAGCCAGAGAGGCGGAGAAGTCGAATCAGGACTGAGACTTTCGGATTCAGCCATCTGGTCAGACCTGCTTCCATCCGGTTCCGCGGACATGATACTTTCCATGGAACCTATGGAGGCCCTGAGATATCTGCCGTTCCTGGCCAAAGACGGATATATAGTAACATCTACGACACCGTTCAGGAATATTCCGGAATATCCTGAAGAAGGCATAAAAGCGGCATACGAAGCACTTCCGAACGTAACTGCCATAGACATAGAGACTCTGGCCAGGGATAACGCCATGCCGAAATCGGCCAATATGATATTGCTCGGTGCGGCTGCAAGATACATAAGCATACTGACTCCCGACCGGCTGAAAGAAAGTATCGCGAACGTATTCGGCAGAAAAGGCGCCCAGACAGTGGAAACCAATCTGCGCGCCTTCGATATCGGATATGAAGGATAATTATCTGGTACGCGACACCTTGTGCAATACATTACCGCAGGCATCCAGCATATAGAGATCCAACTCATGCTTGTCTGCGGTAATAAGTGAATACCCTTCCTCCGGGCTGCAGAACACTGTTCCTTCTACAGGCTTCACTTCACGGCTCAGGGAAGCGGACGAATTCACCACATAATCTATATCGCAGCCCTCCATACGGATATGCTGGAAGGTATGGATGTGGCCGCAGAGATACATGTCCACATTGCCATGTTTCACCAGGATGGAGTTCACCCTGTCCTGCATATCAAGCCTTTCCTTGTCTGACTTGTCGGTATCCGCATATATCGGATGATGGCCCACGACCAGCACCCAGTCTTCCGTCGCTGCAGTCAGCACGCTGTCCAGCCATTCAAGCTGAGTCTCCACCTCTGACTTCGAAGCGTCCGGATATTTTTCCGTATCCTCACGGTATTTGTCTATAAGCGGTGTAGTATCCAGCATCACTATCCTGACCGAAGCACTGTCTTCTTCCGCAGTGAATGTATAATATTTCGCCGGCATATCCCATCTCGCGCTGACTTTCGAATAATCTACCGGAGCCTGCGTATTGCCCCTATACTCGTGGTTTCCGCATACCGGATACCATGGAATCATCAGATCGGGATGGGAATAAATCAGTTCGTAGTTAGTCATCCAAAGCGGATCAGAAACGCTGCGCACACCCTCGAAATGATGCACATCCCCGGCAGCCACCACAAATTCAATATCAATGGTTTCCGCCATTTTTCCCATGGTCTCCGCTATCGTTTTCTGCTCATAATATCCGTTCCTCCCGGAATCGTTTATAAGATAGAAGTTCAGAGGCTTCTCCAATTCTTTCCAGGTCTGTTCCGGGCTGACAGACTGAGTGCAGGATGTCAGGATGGCGGCCGCCGCCAATGCTGTTGCGAATATTGTCTTTTTCATTTTCTGTTTTTTATTTTATTGTTCCGGCATGCCGGAACAATGAGATTTGAAATCTGCCCGACCGATGCCGGGACAGGTCAATAAAAATACAAAATTATTTGGTACCGAAGGCTCCGAAATACGGCTGTACGGCAGGCGAAGTATAAGTCTTGCCG
>CALUSC010000047.1 GCA_944323345.1 uncultured Bacteroidales bacterium
GAGATGGGTCGGAGAAAAGCCGTCTCTCTTTCAAAAGGTTCAATGTCCTGTTTCTGGCTATGGTGAACACCCATGCCCTGAGATTCGCCTCAGTACGAATGGATTCCCGTCTTTCCCAAAGCGTGCACAACACCTCCTGGGCCAGATCCAGCGACCTTTCCCTGTCTGAGGTATAGCTTGTAATGAAATGTACCAGATTGTTGAATTCCAGCCGATAGAACATTTCAAACGCTTTCTCGTCCCCGTTCCGTATGTCTTCGGCGATATTGGGCATAAGTTCGTTTTATGTCGCGAAATTAAAAAAATATTGCAGGTGACCCAAAAAAAATTCCGGGTCACCCGCAATCATTTCTTCAGAATCTTTATGCCAAGTTTCCCATCACAAGTGGCGGAATCATTCGATATCCCAGTAAACGACATACCTCTGATGATGCGTGTCGTACAGTGGTTTCAGAAGACGGCCGTCTACAGTCTCGAAAACCAGTTCCGATTCTTTTTTCAGAGATTTGCCGACATTGCCGTCCGGCAGGACGAGCACCGGATTCAGATCGGCAGGCACATGGTAGTCGTATGTGTAGTAATCATTGTATTTGGAAGGGTCTGAAAACGGAGCCGGAGCTGTCATGCCGTCCGTACCGCACTGTCCGGCCAGGACTATCGGGCCATACAGGACGGCAGCCTTGGAAGGATTGTCCGCTGCAGGTTCAAGCCTGAGCGACATCGGGAACCTGGCCGTGATCCTGTCACCGGGTCTCCATTTCCTGACGATTCTTATATATGAACCGCAATCCTGCGCCACTTTCACTTTCCTGCCGTTAACCGCGATTTCCGGCTTCCCGCTCCATGACGGATATCTGAGGAAGATTCCTGTTTCGCTGCCATCCGATTCCATCACCGTTATGTCCACCGTGTCATCTTCAGGAAAATCTGTTTTCTGCACGAGGTCCAGGCCTTTCTCTTCCCACTCCAGCACTGAAGGTATGAAGAGATTTACATAAACATTGTCATCGTCATGGAAGTATATGCTTTCCCCATACTTCGCATTGCTCTCGAATCCGCTTCCGACGCAGCACCAGAACGAATTCTCCGGTGTACTGTAGACTTTGTAGGCACCGTCTTCAAGAGGCAGGAAATAGCACAGCATCCCTGTTTCAGGGTCCTGCTGGCCGAGGATATGATTGTACAAGGCCCGTTCATAGTAGTCTGCCACATCTGCAGAGCCTGTCCAGCAGAAAAGATGACGGCTGAGTTTCAGCATATTGTAGGTACAGCAGCTCTCTCCCGTATAGCCGGAAAGATGTTCAGACATGCGGTCAGGATCGAAGAAATGCTCCTTGTCGCTGCAGCAGCCTGGCGCAAAGACATGTCTGTCAGTCACTGTATTCCAGAAAAACTCCGACAGAGTCCTGCAGGTATCGCTTCCTGCCAGTTCATAGTTCCGGGCCTCCGCCAGGACCTTAGGTATAAAAGTGTTAGTATGCTTCGTACCCATGTCCGCATCACCCTTTTTCAGCGGGTCTATCACATCATCATGGTAGAAAAAATGCGCCAGCCACAGATATTTGTCTTTCCCGGTCAGTGAATACAGATTGTAGAAAGATTCGTTGATACCGCCGAACTCGTTCCTTATCATTCTTTGTCTGGTCTCTTCGTCCAGAGGAGAGAGTTTCGAATAAGCCCAGTCACCCATGGCGGACGCTACATCCAGCGCTTCGGCATTGTCTGCATACAAATATTGGTCGATCAGACCTGAAAGTATCTTGTGAAGCGTATACCATGGCGCCCATACGCTTTTTCCCTGGATATTCCTGTCTATAAGGCCTTCGGGGAAAGCACTGAGATAGCCGTTCCCATGAGCTTTCTGCACTTCCGCAAGTCCCGCCACCAGACTGTCTCCTTTCATCTTGAAGATTTCGTCTCCGGCAGAAGCGTACATCAGAGCCAGGGCAGACATGACATGCCCTGTCGTATGGCCGCGCAAATCACAGTCGAGAGACTCCCAGCCACCCAGCTTCTTCTCTGTCATATATCCACCTTCCTTTCCTGAAAAGACACCGGCCGTCGTCCTGAAACTGTGCAGAAGCCTGTCCGTACCGATGGAGGCCAGCCATGCCGAATCCCTGAGCATATTGTCATGAAACCGCCCCGGCAGCAGCCTGACATCAGACAAGTCGAAACACCTGATTTCCGTCTCTACTGCGTCCTTCACGACTCTCTTGTCTTCAAACTGTCCCGGATACAATGATTGTGCACCGGCCAGTGCCGGTACAATGCAGGCTGCCGCCAATAAAATCCTCCTTACCATAATGTGTTCGTTTTTTAAATAATGTGTTCGTTTTTTAATAATATACGGACATTGCAAAAGATTTACTTATTTCCAGGCAGGACATGCGCATCACCGGAAATCATCATCGGTCAAAGTACCGAACTGCAGATTCACCTCATCGGGGACATGGTCGGTGTCCCATACCAGAAGAGGAAACGAACCCGCCCTCGATGAATGGACATAATAGCCTTCCGGAACATAACTGTCAGACGTAGAATGTATTCGAATCACACGCCTTTCCGCATCTACCATATTTATCCAGAACTGGACATGATCCCCACGATCAGAAATTGCCTCGGCTATCGTCACATCAGGAGAAACATGATTTACCTTCTGGATAGCGTAGGGCCAGAAATCAAACTCATGCCAGACTACCACCGAATCTGAAATATAAGCAGTGAAAAGCTGATAGTCGCTGGTCACTACCTCTCCATTAAGAGACCTGAGAGGCAGGAATACGCCCTTCAGATCACCCATATCCGGACACGGAAAATCGAGCCCCCTGGCCTTGATCTTCCTGACCAGATATTCGATATCGTACTTGCGTCGTCTGGAATCCAGTGCCCAACCCATCATCCTCTTGAATTTTGCAGACGTACTGTCCCTGTCAATATACACCCGGCATTTTTCGGTGTACTTTCCGTCATGCCAACAACCTTCATAAAAGAACGTTGTATCACCAAGTTTGTACGGGCCATACCGGAAGGAATTCATGACAGTAGAATCCTCATTATATAATGTATCGAAAGGTGGCACATCCTGCCGCTCCTGAGCCGGAGACAATGCAGGGACAAATGCCCATAACATCAGAAGAATTATATATTTTTTCATAATCTCGAATTAGTTGCCGAAAGCGTAGGGAAAAACTGTTCCGGGTGAAACCTGGGCCAGAATGAAGCCGGGCTCAATCCTCGAAAAACGCAACGGTTCTCGTCCTTATATTTTCCCGGAGGCTGTCCTGGTAGAGAGTCAGTTCGAGAAGATGATAGTTTCCCTTTTCGAACAGGCCTGCCAGAGAAGGATGATAATATTTCCCGCTGTCCAGTCCCTGGACAATGAGCACATGCGCATCGGTATCTACAGAGACCGTTACAGTGTCCTGGACGGAAGCCGGTTCGGGGCCGCAGCTCCAGTTCAGAGGATTGATGCAGAACTCCGATGCCGCCAGACCGGGAGAAATGCTTGCGACAGATTCCACGGAGTTATAGCACACTGTCACTCCCGTATCGTCGGCAGACTGGGCAGGACGGATTTTCGGATTCCTCATATCCATCTCTGTCACCTTGTAGCCTATTACATAAGCCGCTATCAGTCTGGAATATTCATCTTCGTCTAAAGACTTCAGGAGTTCCACCACACATTTGGCACCCTGGCTGAACCCGGCCAGAAAAAACGGCCTGCCGTCATTCCAATGCTCCATATAGTAGTCGAATGCCCTGTAAACATCCTCCATTGCATACGGGAAGCGCTCTTCCGCGATTTCATCCGATGTCCACGAATCCAGTGAAATCTGCCTGTAATAAGGAGAATAGAAGTCTGCATATTCTCCGAAAATGTCATCAGCCAGCTCATTCGAGGGCAGCAATGCCGCAATGTGCTCAGGATTCCGCACATCAGCGAAATGGCAGGTACGGCCAAGGCTGTCAGTCCAGTCCCATACGCAGGTCGGCAAGATATAGAACACATCTGCCTGAGCCTTCCCGGTCTCCGGAACTGTTTCGGCATCTGCCGTATACCACATCTGAGACTCCTGATAGTCAGGAGCCTCAGCCATTATAAATTCATCATTATGTCCGGCACAGCCTGCAGCTGCATACACCATGGACAGAGACAGCAGTGCCGGGGATATTGTCCGGAACGGAAATTTCTTTCTCATTAGGATCTATTCAGGATTATTGGCGTTAGTCAGAGTCTTACCCTGATATTGCCCTGTAAGGGCATCCAGATAGCTTACGATTTTAGCGGCATCGGAGTCGGAAATCTTTTTTCCGGACTGGAAGCGGGCCATTTTCTTCACAGCCTCCTCGAGGGTGGCGACACTTCCGTCATGATAGTACGGCCAGGTGAGTGCTATGTTGCGCAGTCCCGGCGTCTTGAAGCGGTAGCGGTCGCGTTCCTCGCCGGTCTGTGCCCAGCGCCCGTTGTCTCCGTCCGTCAGGCCGGATTTCAGTGTGATTTCCCTGTCTTCGAAATAGTTGTCGCGCTGACCCATCAGCTCGTATGACAGGCCGCCCATGTTCACGCCTGCATGACAAGTCGCACAGCTGTAGGCCTTGAAGAGTTCATAACCTTCTATCTGTTCTGCAGTCATCGCCGACTTGTCTCCTTTCAGATAGAGGTCGAACGGAGAATCAGGGGTGACCAGGGTCTTCTCGAATTCACCTATCGCATCCGTAATAGTCTCCTGACTCAGGCCCTCCGGATATACGGATTTGAATTTTCTGACGAAATCCCTGTCCCGGGCCAGCCTGGCGACAATCTCATCGAATGACAGACAGCCCATCTCTACCGGATTCAAAGGCGGTCCGCCAGCCTGCTCGGCCAAGGTAGCTGCACGTCCGTCCCAGAACTGGACGAAATTGAAGACGGAATTATAGACCGTAGGGGCATTCACACCTCCCAACTGGCCGTTTATCCCTTCCGAATAACGTTTGTTGTCCACGCCTGCGGTCTCCAGGCCATGGCAGGTGGCGCATGATATGGTGCCGTCGGCTGAAAGACGCGTGTCATGATAGAGAATGTCTCCCAATTCCGCCTTGCGGGCATCGTAAGGGACACTGTCGGGCACCGGTCTTACGGGCTCATTGGAAAATTCAGGAGCCGCGAGAGGGTTCGGATAATATTCGGCTCGCAATTCCCTGACATCCGCCAGGACCATCTCCTTCTTGGCACCGGTCATGGAAGAGCCCCAATGCACGAGATAATACTGGGCCAAAGGCATGCTTCCGTCCGAGAGGCAACGCTCCACCTTGGCCAGGTCCACCTCGGAAGGAGCAGTGCCGTTTCTGAGAGCGTCCTCGAACGGCGTGATGTCGAATACCGCATACCCCTCTTCGATATGTTTGCCGATAAGGGATTTGGCCACAGGCCAATTTGCGTAGAACGGCATTTCCGGATTTGCAGTATGGCACTCTGCGCATCCGCCGTCGTCAAGAATCTGCAGCAATTGCTCTCCGGCCGCCATATCGGCAGACGGGGCTGTGTTGACGGCACGGTAGATGACAGCAAGTGCAGCTATCGCCACCGCCGCGGCCAACAGGATTTTTGAACTTTTCTTCATATTCATTCGAATTATGGAATATTATCAAACATTGTCAGTAAACATGCATGCTTTCCTGTGCTGACGGAAGCCAGTTCACTCCATACCAGCACATTTGCAAACCGATAAATGCCAGGATAAGCAGGATGCATGAAAGTTTCCGGTCACATGGTCTGACAAGCCTCAGATGCACGTACATCAGGCACAGCAGCCACGTCACCGCCGCCCAGGTCTCCTTCGGGTCCCAGCTCCAGTACAGTCCCCAGGCCGCTTTAGCCCACAATGCGCCGCTCAGCATGCCGAATGTCAAAAACGCAGTTCCTACATACATCAGGCTGTCTGCCGAGTCGAGATATCTGTCAGTTCCGCGTACAAGGGAGGCAACGCCCATTATTGCGGCGCAGCCGATGACAGAATACGAGAACATGTATACGGTGACATGCGGGACGAACCATCCGCTCTGCAAGGCCGGCATCAGCGTCCGGTCATGGATTTCAGGTTTCAGAAGATTGATCATGATGAAGACTGCCGCGAGCAATGCCGAGAACGGCAGTATCCATCTGTAACGCCATCTCGCATATACGGCGGCTCCGGAAAGGGTCATGAAAAACGAATACCAGAGCCTCGTCTCCCCTATCGTACGCATTGGCGGCCTGTGAAGGCCTGCCCAGAAAAGGATTATGAATGCAGAGTAGACGGCTATTCCCGACACAGTGAGAACAAGCGCGGCCCGATATCGGCCACGGACTGCCATGACTGCGCCTGAAATCCAAAGGCCAAGTGCAGGCAAAGCGAAATATATGAAATCCGGCCAGCTTATCATAAATCAGCCTCCTCTGTTTTCGGACAGGCAGGCCGCTTCCTCTTCGAAGAGCCTGAAGCAGGACCTGACAGAAAGAGCATTGCACTGCCTGCCATGAGCATTATTATCCCTGCCCATTCCGCATACTTCCACGGATGCCTGACTATCTGTATGATGCAGCTGCCGGTTTGGGGTTCTCCGCCAGATATCCCGTTCAAACCGGCCAGATACATGTTGTCGCGCCATGAAAGGGCATACGGATGATTCACTCTCAGAATAATGCTCTCCGTACTGTCGAGCAATACTGACGCTTCATAATTCTTCGGGACTCCGTTGCTGTATGAATCGGCAGACACACCCTCCAGACGCAGCTCGTGCTGCAATCCGGCAAGATGCCCATGCTCATCCACTGCCTGAGCCGTGCCGTGCAGCATGTCCGCCACAGTCCGCCATTCTTTGGTGTCCGGACTTCCGAACAGGCCTGCGGCCAATGCGAGCAGAAGCCCTCCATGGTTCAGAATGAAACGTGTCCTGTGAGGCCGAGGTCTGAGAGCTCCCCTTAAAAACACCATCAGAAGATGCGAAATCAGGGCGAAAACAGCGGCTATGAACCACCAGGTACCGGTGATTTTTACCGGAGAAAACCCCTGGACGATGCAGACTGCCAGAAAAGCGCATAATGTAATATAAGTAGTCTGCCGCGATGCCAGGAGCACTCCCGCCGTAGATTCCGGATATTCCCTGAAAATCACCCAGATGACTGATGCCCAGAGCATAAGCGCGGCAACATTGACAGGAAACTCGAAAAATGATGACGGGAAGTCACCCGAAAGCAGCTGAAGAACTGCGGCCAGGGTGAAATAGCCTGCCCAGAAAATCCATATTCCGTTTTTTCCCTTCATATCCAAAGTATCTTTCCTCCGATCAGATTTACAGGATAGCGATTCCCGGAATCAGAAATTGAATTGAATATCCCTGCCGAAAGGTGTCAGAGCAAGTCCGGCAAGCTTGAAATGCTGTTTTGCAAACGGTATTCCGATGATAGTCACGAAAAGCAGGACGCCGAACAGGATATGTACCAGCCATGCCCACAATCCGCCGAAAATTATCCAGACAAGGTTCAATGGAATACGTACGCATCCCGGAGGTTCGTCCTTACGTCTGATCTCAGCCCCGAAAGGCCAGAGGCATAACAGGCCGAGCTTGAATGTCTGGACAGCAAAGGGAATTCCTATAATCGTAACGGCAAGCGCAAGACTTCCGGTGAAATACCCGAATGCGGCTTCAAATCCGCCGAAAACAAGCCACAACAGATTCCCTATAGTTCGCATGAGATTTTCCGATTATTATTTCCGATAAAATTAGCTATTTATATACGAAAAAACAAG
>CALUSC010000048.1 GCA_944323345.1 uncultured Bacteroidales bacterium
CGAATTTTGAGGAAGTGTGCTATGGCTACAATGAGGAGGAAGCGGTGCTGGAGGCTTCGAGATGCCTGCATTGCAAGAATCCGCGCTGTGTGTCGGCATGTCCGGTTTCTGTGAAAATTCCAGAGTTCATTGCCGCTGTGGCGGCACATGATTTCGAGGCTGCCGCTTCGGTGATTGCCGAGGATTCGTCTTTGCCTGCAGTGTGCGGCCGCGTGTGTCCCCAGGAAACACAGTGCGAGGGCAGCTGCATCCTCGGAGTGAAGGGCGAGCCGGTGGCTGTCGGTAAACTGGAGCGTTTCGTGGCGGACTGGTCGCGGGAACACGGAGCGAAAAAAGTGGAGAAGGCTCAGCCGAACGGGCACAAGGTGGCTGTCGTCGGAAGCGGTCCGGCCGGTCTGGCATGTGCGTATGACTTGGCGAAGTGGGGTTATGAAGTGACGGTGTTCGAGGCGCTTCACAAACCTGGCGGGGTGCTGGAGTATGGCATTCCTGAGTTCAGGCTTCCGAAAGAAAGGGTGGTGGCTGCAGAGATAGCTGATGTGAAGGCCATGGGAGTCAAAATAGAGACGAATGTGGTGGTAGGCCGCACTGTGACGATAGATTCGCTTTTCGACAAGGAAGGCTTTTCTGCAGTGTTTATCGGTTCGGGTGCCGGGCTTCCGCGCTTCATGAATATTCCAGGGGAGAATCTGAACGGTGTCTTTTCCGCGAATGAATTCCTGACGAGGAACAATCTGATGGATGCCTACAGGGATGATTACCTGACTCCTGTCATGCATGCGAAAAAAGTAGTGGTGGTTGGCGGTGGAAATGTGGCGATGGATGCCGCGCGTACTGCCCTGAGATTGGGAGCAGAGGTGACGATAGTGTACCGCAGGACAGAGGTGGAGCTGCCCGCCCGCCGCGAGGAGGTGCATCACGCTAAGGAGGAAGGTGTCGAATTCCGGATGTTGTCGAATCCTGTCGAAATCACAGGTGACGAGAAAGGCTGGGTGAACGGTATCAGGTGTATAAGAATGGAACTGGGCGAGCCTGACGAGAGCGGCAGGAGGTCTCCTGTGCCTGTGCCCGGCTCGGAGTTCGAGATAGAGGCTGATTCCGTGATCATGGCTTTGGGCACTTCCCCTAATCCGTTGATAGCCAGAACTACTGCCGGACTGGATACTACGCGGCGCGGCTGCCTGGTCGCAGACGAGGACGGGGTGACTACCAGGCCTGGCGTTTTCGCCGGCGGTGATGCCGTGACAGGAGCGGCGACTGTCATTCTCGCCATGGGAGCCGGCCGCAAGGCCGCTGCCGCCATAGACCGTTATATCAAGAGTTTGTAAAATCCGCTGGATTCTGCCGGCAAAAAATAAAAATTGGGCGGCCAGACCGCCCAATTTTTATCTAACCGACATTAATTTTTCTGGACTGTGAGATCCATTGTGTCGGTATTGATGGTGACAGTGTAGTTGCCGTCTTCTGCTACTTGGTATTTTGTGTCATTAAGCATATCAGTCCGGACTACGATTTTCCATCCGTCTGCATCGTTTCCTGTCACAAGGAATCCGTTGTCGAAAGAGAGTGCAGGAGCACCTTCCGGACTGAGATACATCCCTCCGAATGCGAACTTGAATTCCCCGGGGACGAGGTCTCCTGTCCACGAATATGTGATCCCGTCGGAAGATGCGAGTTTCTGGCTGTCATCTGACGCTGTCTGGACAAGATTCCATCCATATCCTGTCGCGTCTCCATAGATGTAGATTTCGGCTGGGTTTTCACCAGTCATTTTCAAAACTTCATAATTCCAGTATTTGGTGTCGACCTTGATGGAATACATTCCGTTTTCCTTGACTCTGTTATATTTCCTGTCCGAGCCGTTTTTCCATATTTTTGAGAGACCCCATGCGAACTGGTATCCGGCATTGAAATCCTTGCCGGTATGAGTTTCCAGGAATTTGAATCCGCCCTCTCCTTCTACGGATCCGAGCCTGGTGACGATATAGAAGATACCGTCCCCGTCCGCATTGCCTTCAAATTTCAGGTCTGGACGTTTTACCATCTTTTCCCCGCGGTCAATATACCATTGTGCGCCTGTGCCGTTGCCGAACAGATAGAGGTTTTCGGGAACCGGATATTCTTCGACAGTCCTGATGTCGAATGTGAGCTTGTTTACATTGATGGTGATTTCATATTTGCCAGGAGTCCCGATGGTAAGTTTCGGATCGTATCCGCTTATTTGTTCCGGATAGTATATCAGTTTGTCTCCTTCAACACCGAAGAAATTCTGGATGATGTCGGCATTCCACGGGAATTTGAAAGTGCCGGGAGCGAGGACTCCTGTCCATGTGTATATTCCGTTTTCACCTTTTGTGAATGCAGATGTCCATTCGGAACCTGCAGGATTCTCAACCATTATTTTCGTGTTCCATGGCTCGTAGAATGTCCCGTCTCCGATGATGTAAATGTTCTCGAAATCAGAAGCATAGACTCCCATAGTGCCTCCGAAATTTTTCATGGTTCCGGCTGTCAGCACAGACTCGGCTTCGGCAGTGGTGATGACAGTTGTCTTTCCTGCATTATCGGTCACTGTGATTTTGAAACCTTTTGAATATGTTCCCGGGGCTACAATGAAACGGAATTCGGTGGCTGAGGCTGTAAGCTGCACAGGCTCTGTACAGGTAAGTGTGACTGAAGCGGATTCCGTCGCTGTCATCACCGGAGTTTCCCCGTTGAAATCCACTGTGGCTGCACCTGCCAGTTTTTCCCCTCCTGCAGCCTCGATGGAGATGGTTTTCACTGCGGCGTCACCGACCAGGCTGAGATCAAGCACTGTAGCCAGGTTTACGAAGGAATACTTTTCTCCGTCAGACGATACTGCAGCCATCGGATAAGAGACAGGAAAATCGCTTCCGTTGTATGTCTGTGTCTCGGGAATCGATGTGGAGATGACCCCTTCTGAAGCTGTGGCCTCAGGGACTGCAGGATATATGGCGTATCTGTATCCTTCTTCAGGCATGGTTTCAGTCTGGAAATCTCCGCTGGTCTGGCCTCCGTCTCCTGTCAGTGTGTATGTGCAGGTCTGCCCGTCAGCATTGAACAGCGAAAGCTGGTCACCTTTGCTCCAGAGGATCTGAAGCCCGTCGAGGCTGGTCTTTGTAGCTGTGGAGGATGCCTTGATCACCTGATGCGGTGTGAGGACAGCCACGTCATTGCCTGGCTTCTGGACTTCAGAGCCTGTCATTTCATGAGAAGTCTCCGGCTCGATGTTTTCTTTTGAACAGCCGGCCATAATGCCTGCCACGGCTGCGCAGGCGGCGATGAATATGTATTTTTTCATTTTTTCTGTTTTTCAGGTTCTACTTACCAGACGACATCGGTCTGGTCCTCTTCGAGATATTGGGTGCTGAAAGCAAACCCGTGTTCGACTTTGACATTGTCAGTCCGGATTTCAGGACTGACATACATGATTTTCTTTTCTTCTTTTTTCATAGCAGAATAAATTTATGGGTAATATGATTATTTCAACATTTTCAGTTTCTTGTCAGCAGGTCCGGCTTCGCGGAAAGAGATGGCATAGCCGCCGCCCTCGACAGCTTTCTGAGTGAAAGAACTCTTCGAAGTGCACCTGTATTCCTTTATGGTGTATGCCTGAGGATTGGTCAGATAATTTGCGTCAGGAGCGTCTGCGTACACTGTGGCTACATAGACTTTCCCGGGGTCGAGGAAGTCGAAGCTTACAGTCGACACGTAGTCGCTGTCTCCCGTGACATTGCCCACGAACCACTGTCCCGAACCTTTTGCCTTACGCGCCACAGTCACGTATTTGCCAGGTTCAGCTTCCAGATAGCGGCTTTCAGACCAGTCCAGCGCCACATCCTTGATGAACTGGAAGGCATCAGGGAAACGCTCGTAGTTCTCCGGAAGATCGGCCGCCATCTGCAGAGGAGATGACATCACTACATAGATTCCGAGCTGATTCGCTATGGTGAAATTCGCATGGGTATGGTTCGACGGATTGATTTTCGATATGTCCATCTCGAAGATTCCCGGAGTGTAGTCCATAGGCCCTCCGATCAGGCGAGTGAACGGCAGCACAGTCACATGGAAGGTCTTCGATCCGTTCATGCCCTGATATTCAGTCCCTCTGGCGGATTCATTTGAAATCAGGTTCGGCCATGTCCTGCACAGTCCCGTAGGGCGCACGGCTTCATGAGCGTTCACCATGATATGATAGTCCGCAGCCTTTTCTATGGCATACAGGTAGTGGTTTACCATCCATTGGTTGTAGTGGTTGTTGCCTTTCGGAATGATGTTCCCGACATATCCGGATTTCACGGCATCATAGCCGTTTTCCCTCATGAACTTGTATGCGGTATCCAGCTGCCTCTCGTAATTCCGGATGGATGAAGACGTCTCATGATGCATGATGAGTTTCACCCCTTTCGAAGCCGCGTAGTCCCGAAGTCCGGGCAGGTCGAAATCAGGATATGGAGTCACGAAGTCGAAAACCCGCTCTTTCATGTTGCCGAACCAGTCTTCCCATCCGATGTTCCATCCTTCCACCAGCACGCCGTCGAAACCGTTCTCGGCCGCGAAATCTATGTATTTCCTTACATTTTCAGTGGTGGCCCCATGCCTGCCGTTCGGCTTCACCTTCGTCAGGTCGTCAGTGTCGATATGCACGCTGCGGAGGTCGTCGGTGTAGGACCAGGAGCTTTTGCCCGTAATCATTTCCCACCAGACTCCGACATACTTGTACGGACGGATCCACGAAGTGTCGTCTATCTTGCACGGCTCGTTGAGGTTCAGAGTGATTCTGGAAGCCAGGATATCCCTCGCATCGTCGGACACGATGACAGTCCTCCAAGGCGTAGTGCAAGGCGTCTGCATATAGGCCATGTCCCCGTTCGGGTCAGGCGTCAGATGGGATTTGAACACCAGCTTCTCGTCGTCAAGCTCGAGATGCATGGCAGGGTAGTTCACCAGAGCGGCCTCATGCAGGTTTATATAGATGCCGTCATCTGTCTTCATCTGCAGGGCAGTCTGGACTCCGGTAGATGAGAAGATGGTCTGGGACAGGTTGCCGGACACTGCGCCTTCGAGCAGGCCTCGTATTTCAGACAGCCTGGACTCCGTGTAGTCATATTCCTGAGTGTCATAGTCTCCCGGAATCCACCATGCAGTATGGTCTCCAGTCATGGCGAACTCTGTCAGCTCGTCGGCAATCACGAAATAAACGAGATTTCCCTGCTCAGGAAATTCATATCTGAAACCAAGCCCGTCATCGAAAAGCCTGAATCTGATGACCATCCTCCTGTCGCTCGAAGTCTGTCTCAGCGTCACGGCCATTTCGTTGTGCCTGTCTCTGATTTCCGATTCCTCTCCCCAGACCGGCTCCCAAGTTTCGTCAAATTCGCTCTTGCTCACGTCCGCTATCTCGAACCAGTCGAAAAGTCCGCTGTTGTTCAGCCGGATGCCGAGATGGCTCTCGGCAATGACAGGTTCTCCCTTATATTCGAGGGAATAAACCGGCGCTCCGCCTTCCGCCAGTCTGAAATCCAGCTTGATATCCCCTGACGGGGACAATAACTCTTCTGCCTGCATCGCCTGGCATGTCAGCAGCGATGCAATGGCAATCATCAAATATCCTGTTTTTTTCATTTCTTGTTCTTTGTCAGATTCAAATTAAACACATCAAACCAATGCGGATCATTTCTTATTCATATTCCAGCACGAGCATATCCCAATATTTAAGGGAAGGCACAACGAGAGTGACAGTTTGTCCTTCCTGGGTGAAAGCCAGAGTTCTGGACGCACCGCATTCTATGTCTGGAGATGCTGTCCAGGCTGACTCCACTGTCTTGTTTTCAGGGAGCTGTATTGTGACGGAGAGATTGTTGACTTCAGAAGGTTCAGGCATAGTGCCGTTCAGGTCTCTCCAGCTGGTGGAATCCGCATTCAGGAAATTGAGGAAATGGATTGTCTGCCGGTTCCCGACTTCCTTGGCGAGGGTGATGATATTGCCGGCGGCCGGCTCCCAGGATTTGAATGCATAAGTGCCGTCTGAAGAAGAGACTGCCACATCATTGAATGTCCCGCCGTCTCGGAGCAGGTTCTGGTAGGCTGTCATGAAGTCATAATAAGCTATGATGGCATTTTCCAGCTCTGCCGACATTCCGAGGTTGCTGTTAGGGAAATATTCCTTGCACAGCATGTGCTCTCCCATTTCCAGGTGGGAGCCGCCGAGGGCAAACATGACCGCATCGGTGAGCAGGATTCCAGGAGTGTTGAACGAGCCGGGGTTGTTCGCCTTGTCGTAGTTCATATAGGCCGCGAAGACAGTCTTCATATTTTCTCCGCCATAGCTGATGTTGGCGTCTATGACTTTTTTCAGGTCGGAAAACTGAGCCTCGCTTTCCCAGAGTTCGTTGTAAGCGAATGCAGTTTTTCCGGTGCCGAGTATCTGCCGGGAGCCGAAAGACGATACGGCGTTCATGATCAGGTCTTTCTCCGGCTGCTTCTGCTTCATCTCGTTTATGAATGCCGCATAGCCGGCCGCCAGGTCTATTTCTTCTCCGTTGTAGTCGTACAACGTGCCTCTTCCGCCGAGCTGGTCTATCTGGTATCCGTCGAATTCAAGAGTCTCGTATACATCATCTGTCTTTTCTCCGATATAGCTGAGCCATTCCGCGTTGGCAGGGTTCACGAGATAGATGGAGCTTTTGAAAGGCGCGCCGAGTTCATGCATGTCTATGGTCTGATGGTCCTGATCTTTGTACATGTACCAGTCGTCTTTCACCCCGTCTTCTCCTGCATCATCGAGGGCCCCGAAGCAGAGGTTGTAGAATATGGCTTTCATCCCGTACTTGTGACATGAAGCTATGTAGTTCCGCAGGGTCTGCAATGATGTGTTCCTGCTGGCTATGTCGATATAGGTTTCGAGCGGCGCGCCTGTGACCTTGTCCTGGGCTAAAGGCCAGTGGTGCTTCCAGTGCCAGTCCTGGAACTGGACTCCGTTTATGTGCAGGCGGTTCAGGTCGCGGACGATTCCGTCGCAGGTCTCCGCATCCATTTCTCCGAATGTGGCGAGGAAGCCGTAGCGCGGAAACCTGCTCCAGTCGCTTGACACATCGACGGCGATGGTGGCGAGGATGCGGTCTCCTTCTGTGCTTTTCTGGTAGACTTCAGCCATATAGCCTTTGAAATCTTCTGCCGGGGCAGTCCATGTCCAGGTGTTCCCTGTGAGGGCCTGTTCTGTTCCGAGCTGCTCGCCGAGATGCTTGTATCTCACGTAGATGGCGCCCTCAGGCATGGAGCTGGCTGAAAAGTTCAC
>CALUSC010000049.1 GCA_944323345.1 uncultured Bacteroidales bacterium
TATTTCAAGGCGGAAGGCCGTGACCCGTATGAGACCGAACTCAGGATTCTGGATACATACTGGAGCGACCATTGCCGCCATACTACCTTCACTACCGAGCTCGAGGATATCGAGGTGGAGGATTCGTTCCTGAAAGAAGAGCTGGACGGCACTCTGAATCTCTATCTTAAAATGAGGAAAGAGCTCGGCAGGGAGAACAAGGGCCTGAACCTGATGGATATGGCCACAATCGGCGCCAGATATCTGAAAAAGAAAGGACTGCTCGACGACATGGAAGTCAGCGAGGAAAACAATGCCTGCAGCATTTATGTGGACGTGGATGTGGACGGCAAGATCGAGAAATGGCTGCTGCAGTTCAAGAACGAGACACACAACCACCCTACGGAGATAGAGCCGTTCGGAGGCGCCGCCACCTGTCTCGGAGGTGCCATCAGAGACCCGCTTTCAGGAAGGAGCTATGTATACCAGGCCATGCGTGTCACCGGAGCAGGAAACATCTACCAGCCTGTAGCCGACACCATACCGGGCAAGCTTCCGCAGAAGGTCATCAGCCGGAAAGCCGCCCACGGATATTCAAGCTATGGAAACCAGATAGGCCTGGCTACCACTCACGTGCGTGAAATCTATCATGAAGGCTATGTGGCCAAGAGACTGGAGGTCGGAGCAGTCGTCGGGGCTGTGAAAGCTGAGAATGTCCGCCGCGAATCTCCGGCACCTGGCGATATCGTCCTGCTGCTCGGAGGACGTACAGGCCGTGACGGCATTGGCGGAGCCACCGGATCTTCGAAGGAGCATACGGAAGCTTCGCTCGAAACCTGCGGCAGCGAGGTGCAGAAAGGAAACGCGCCTGAAGAAAGAAAACTGCAGAGGCTGTTCCGCCGTCCCGAAGTCACCAGGCTGATCAAGAAATCGAACGATTTCGGTGCAGGCGGAGTGAGTGTGGCCATAGGCGAGCTCGCAGACGGTCTGGACATATATCTGGACAGAGTCCCTGTGAAGTATAGCGGTCTTAACACTACAGAGCTGGCCATCAGCGAATCCCAGGAGAGGATGGCAGTGGTCATAGAAGCGAAAGACAGAGCCGAATTCGAGTCATACTGCCAGAGTGAAAACGTAGAAGTCACATACGTGGCTGACGTGACGGACAATGCCCGCATGCGTATGTACAACAAGGGCAAGCTCATGGTCGACCTCTCCCGTGCATTTATCGACAGCGCCGGAGCGAAACATTATGCAAAGGCTAAAATATCCGCAGTCGAGGACACGGACCCGTTTGTGCGTGAAATAGAAGGTGATACGCTGAAAGAAAAGATATTCAACAACCTCCAGGACCCGAACGTGACTTCACAGAAGGGACTCATCGAGATGTTCGACTCCACTATCGGCCGCTCTACCGTGCTGATGCCTTTCGGAGGATGCCTGCAGACTACCGAGACACAGGTTTCCGTGCAGAAACTCCCGACTGACGGCTATACTGACACTGCCAGCATCATGGCATTCGGTTACAACCCGTTCATATCTTCGTGGAGCCCTTATCACGGAGCGGCCTATTCTGTAGTCGAGGCCTGCGCGAAAGTAGTGGCCGCCGGAGCTTCATACGAGAAGATGAGATTCTCGTATCAGGAGTATTTCGAGAGGATGCACACCCCGGCATCGTGGGGCAAGCCTCTCAGCGCCCTTCTCGGAGCTCTCAAGATGCAGGTGGAACTGGGTCTCCCGTCCATCGGCGGAAAAGACTCCATGAGCGGAACATTCGAGCACATAAACGTGCCTCCTATGCTCATGGCTTTCGGAATCACCACTGTAGATGCAGGAAAAGTCATCTCTCCTGAACTCAAATGGGAAGGAAACCGCCTGTATCTCATCAAACATACGCCTTTGGCCAACCATATGCCCGATGTGGCCCAGCTCAAGGCGAATTTCAAATTTGTCGGGAACCAGATAGCCTCCGGCAATATAGTTTCGGCCTATGCCATCGGCTTCGGAGGCCTCGCCGAGGCAATCTGCAAGATGTCTTTCGGGAACGCCTTCGGCGTCAATGTCAATGTCGACGAGAGCGAACTCTTCAACTACAGCTACGGTTCGATATTGGTCGAGTCGGAGACCGAACTCGACCACCCTCAGGCAATATACATAGGTGAAGTCACTTCCGGCGAGGACGGAAATCTGAGCATAAACGGCTGCAAAATGTCGATTTTCGAGCTTATGTATGCAAACGGGGCTCAGTTCGCGAAGATTTATCCTGACACTTGCGAGCCGTCTCACAAGAAGCTCGTTCCTGACGGCATTGATGGAGTCAAGCCTCTGAAGGTGAAAAAACAGGACATGAAATATCCTGGTACGCCGGTAGATAAGCCGACTGTCTATATCCCTGTATTCCCTGGTACTAACTGCGACTATGATACTGCCAAGGCATTCCGCAAGGCCGGTGCAGAGGTGAAGATGAGCGTATTCTGCAACCTTCACAGCGAGGATATCTTCCGCTCGATAGATCAGATGAAGCAGAATATCTCCGAGTGCCATATTCTGGCGCTGGTCGGCGGTTTTTCAGCCGGAGATGAGCCTGACGGAAGCGGTAAGTTCATAGCGAATGTGCTGAACAACAAGGAAATCGCAGATGCCATACATGCTTTGCTCGACAGAGGCGGACTGATTTTGGGCATATGCAACGGTTTCCAGGCTCTCGTAAAGTCAGGACTTCTTCCATACGGAAGGCTCGGCATGGTGACGAAGGATTCTCCTACATTGTTCAGAAACGACATAAACAGACATATTTCGCAGATGGTGACCACTCGCGTGTCCACGACCAATTCTCCTTGGCTCTCAGGATTCTCTGTTGGGGATCTGCACACCATAGCGGTGAGCCATGGGGAAGGCAAGTTCGTGGTAAATGAGGCTCTCGCGAAAGAGCTTTTCGCAAACGGGCAGGTGGCCTTCCAGTATGTCGATCCTGTCACTGAGGAAGTGACCATGGATTCACCATACAATCCGAACGGTTCGTACTATGCTATCGAGGGCATAATCAGCCGTGACGGCCGGATTCTCGGAAAGATGGGCCATACCGAGAGATATGAGAACAACACATTCAAGAATATAGAAGAAGAGCTCGACCAGCCTCTGTTTGCGAATGCAGTGAACTATTTCAGGGGGAAATGACGATGTCTGACAGGGGCTTGAATGAAGAATGCGGAGTCTTCGGCGTCTGGGGTGTCCCGGATGCCGCGGCTCTGGTGTATTATGGCCTTCATGCTCTTCAGCATCGCGGCCAGGAGGGATGCGGCATAGTGGCTGCCGGTCCTGACGGTGACATGAAACGCATCAAGGGCGAGGGCCTGGTGACAGAAGTCTTCAACGAGGAGCGCCTGGCATCTCTTCCCGGAAATATGGCCATAGGCCATGTCCGTTATTCCACAACTGGAGGCGGAGGCCTGGAGAATGTCCAGCCTTTCCTTTTCCGCCATCATACCGGGGATTTTGCTCTGGCACACAACGGGAATCTTGTAAACTATGCACTTCTCAGGAGGCGGCTTGAGGACAGGGGCAGCCTTTTCCAGTCGTCTTCCGACAGTGAAATCCTGGCTCATCTGATCAAAAAGGACAGCGCAGAGGCTCACAGGCCCAGAATATATGCCATAGAGAATGCTCTCAACACCATAGAAGGGGCTTTTGCCTTCCTGATCATGACTTCCAATAGGATATATGCATGCAGGGACAGGCACGGGCTCAGGCCGCTTTCCATAGGACGGCTGGGTGACGGCTATGTGGTGAGCAGCGAGACCTGCGCTTTCGATGTGCTCGGAGCTGAATTTGTCAGGGATGTTGAGCCTGGTGAAGTGGTCACCATAGACCATCACGGCCTCCGTTCCAGAAGATATACGGAGAAATGCTGCCATGACATGTGTGCCATGGAGTACATATATTTTTCGCGGCCTGACAGCGATATAGACGGAAAAAATGTCCACAGCTTCCGCAAGGCTTCCGGCAAGCTTCTTTTTCAGGAGGCTCCTGCCGATGCGGACATAGTCGTGGGCGTACCGGATTCAAGTCTCAGTGCCGCGATGGGCTACAGCGAGGCGAGCGGGATTCCTTATGAGATGGGTCTGGTCAAGAACAAATACATAGGCAGGACTTTCATCCAGCCGTCCCAGGCCATGAGGGAAAAGGGTGTTAGGATGAAACTCGCCCCTGTGAAATCCATAGTGAAAGGAAAGAGGGTGATACTGATAGATGATTCCATAGTCCGTGGCACGACATCGAGAAGGATAGTGCGGATGCTCAGGGATGCCGGGGCATCGGAAGTGCATCTGAGGATAGCGAGCCCGCCTATCAAGATGCCTTGTTTTTACGGTGTGGATATTTCCACCTACGATGAACTGATATGCGCGAGAAAGTCCGTGGAGGAAGTCCGGCAGAGCCTGGAGGCCGATTCTCTGGCATTTCTTTCAGAGAAGGCGTTGTTTCAGGCATCCGGAAGAAACGGACTGTGCCTGGCTTGTTTCAACGGCCATTACCCGACTGAGCTTTATCAAAGCATAGAGGACGCAAACAAGGACGGAAAATTCTGATATTTACAGGGATATGATGATTCTGGGTATAGATGTCGGCGGCAGCACCACGAAAATTGCCGGAGTGGAGAATGGACAGATTCATTCTGCACAGAGCATCGTGGCCGCCGACCCGGTCACATCTCTTTTCGGAGCTTTGGGCAAGTATATTTATGACAACGGGATAAATCTTGCGGACATTTCCCGAATCATGCTTACCGGGGTCGGCAGCGCATATGTAGACGGCGATTTGTATGGGGTGCCTACCCGCAAGGTGGAAGAATTCACGGCCAATGCCATCGGAGCAAGTTTCGGCTGCGGCCTGGAAAGGATGGTGGTCGTGAGCATGGGTACAGGAACATCGTTCATCTCTGTGGACCATGGAAAATTCAGGCATCTCGGCGGACTCGGAATAGGCGGAGGGACGCTGCAGGGGTTGTCGAATGTCATTTTCAAGACATCGGATTTCGAGAAGGTTATGGCGATGGCATTGTCAGGAAACGTTTCATCGGTGGATTTGCAGATAGGGGATATCTGCAGAACCGAATTGCCGGGGCTGCCTATGGACGCCACGGCATCCAATTTCGGCAAGGCCGATGCATCATCTAGTATGGAGGATGTGGCGGCCGGTGTTGTGAACATGATACTTCAGACTGTCGGAAGTGCCGCTAATTTCATATCTTTGGGGACTGGAATAAAGGATTTTGTCCTTATCGGGAATCTGTCGCTGCTTCCACAGTGCAGGGCGGTGTTCGACAGGATTGGCAGGCTGTACGGCCTGGATTTCCATATCCCTGAACATACCCTTTACAGAACGGCGATCGGCGCGGCATTGTATGCTTTGGAAGACAATGTCTGATATCGCCTTCCAGTCCGGAAATTTATTTGGAAAAATTAAGGAACAATATTATGGCAGAAAGTTACGAAAAAGCAGGAGTCAACCTCGAAGCAGGTTACGAGGTGGTCCGCAGAATCAAGAGCCATGTCGCCTCTACATCCCGTCCGGGAGTCATGGGCAATATCGGTTCTTTCGGAGGAATGTTTGATCTCTCGGCGTTGAACATAAAGGAGCCTGTGCTGGTCAGCGGAACTGACGGAGTGGGCACGAAGCTGAAACTTGCCTTCGAGATGGACAAGCACGACACCATAGGCATAGATGCAGTGGCCATGTGTGTGAATGATGTGCTTGCACAGGGTGCTGAGCCTCTGTTCTTCCTGGATTATGTGGCCGTGGGCCACAATGAGCCGGCTAAGGTCGAGGCCATCGTTTCCGGCGTGGCTGAAGGATGCCGCCAGGCCGGATGTGCCCTTATAGGAGGCGAGACTGCAGAGATGCCAGGCATGTATGCTGACGGCGAGTATGACATAGCCGGATATACCACTGGAGTGGTGGAAAAATCGAAACTGATAGACGGCTCTAAAGTCAAGGTCGGGGATGTTCTGGTAGGTATCGCGTCATCAGGTGTGCATTCGAACGGATTCAGCCTGGTCAGGAAGATATTCGCAGACAACCGTCTGGATCTGAAGGCATCTTATCCGGAGCTCGGCGGAGCTGTCCTGGGTGAAACGGCCCTGACTCCGACGAAAATCTATGTGAAGCAGGTCCTGGACGTGATACGGAACTGCGATGTGCATGGAGTCGCCCATATTACAGGCGGAGGGTTCGATGAGAATATCCCGCGGATACTGCATGACGGACAGGGAATCGAGATCCATGAAGGCACATGGGAGATTCTTCCGATATTCAGGCTTCTCGAAAAGTACGGCAAAATAGCTCACAGGGAGATGTTCAATATCTTCAACATGGGCATCGGAATGGTGCTGGCTCTGGATGAGTCCGAGGCTCCAAAAGCCATTTCCATCCTCGAATCCCATGGTGAGAAGGCATCAGTCATCGGACGCATAACTGATTCTGAAGGGGTAAATATAATTTGATGATATTATTATATGAAAAGGGCATTATTCAGTGTAAGTGACAAAGCCGGCGTAGTGGAATTCGCTGCGCAGCTGGAGTCCCTCGGCTGGGAAATCATCGCCACCGGCGGGACTATGAAGCTTCTGCAGGAAGCAGGGCTTAAAATCATCAATATCAGTGAAGTGACAGGCTTCCCTGAAATATGTGACGGCAGGGTCAAAACCCTCCATCCGAAAGTGCACGGAGCATTGCTCGGAAGGCGTGACCTGGAGAGCCATCGCCAGCAGCTCAAGGAAAACGGCATCGAATA
>CALUSC010000050.1 GCA_944323345.1 uncultured Bacteroidales bacterium
CAACTCATTACCCGAAAACGAGGTAATTCTTCTAACTCTCTTGATTTCAAAGGGGTATATCCTTTTTGCAGAATTACGAAATAAATCAGGACAATTCCACGTATCGGCATAAATAATTGTGAATTCGGAAAGAGAAATTCTGAATTTCACAGGCGGTACTCTCGTCTCCGCTGGTCTGTCTTTCTGTCCGCGACTCTCGGTTACGGTCTGTACTATGTCTGCCGGTTAAGTCTCAATGTCATCAAAAAACCTATAGTGGATGCCGGTGTCCTCTCGGAGGCTGAACTCGGCATCATCGGTTCCGGCCTTTTCATCACCTACGCTGTCGGCAAATTCACGAACGGATTCCTGGCTGACAGAAGCAATATCCGGAAATTTCTGGCAGCAGGGCTTCTGGTATCAGCACTGATGAACCTCATACTCGGATTCACGACGTCATTCATCGTATTTTCCGTTCTGTGGGCCGTAAACGGATGGGCACAGTCCATGGGGGCTGCGCCTTGTGTAGTCGGCCTGTCGAGATGGTTCGGGAACAGGGAACGGGGAACATTCTACGGGCTCTGGTCTTCAAGTCACAATATAGGCGAGGCCATAACGTTCATCGTGACTGCAGTCATTGTCGCCACCCTCGGATGGCAATAGGGCTTCAGAGGGGCGGCAGTCCTGGGACTGCTTGGCTTCGCCATTGTCGCGCTCTTCATGCGCGACACCCCTCAAAGCTGCGGTCTGCCTCCTGTGGCTGTCTACAAGGGCGACCAGCCTGAAGCCGAGACCCGGAAAGACAGCAAATCCATAGGCGAATACCAGAAAGAGGTGCTGAAAAACCCGGCCGTATGGATGCTGGCACTGGCCAGTGCCTTCATGTACATTTCCAGATATGCCGTGAACAGCTGGGGAATTTTCTTCCTGGAAGCCGACAAGGGCTATACGAATCTGGAAGCCAGTTCGATAATTTCCATAAGTTCCGTATGCGGCATCATCGGCACAATATCGTCCGGTTTCGTTTCTGACAGGTTCGTCGGAGGACGGAGGAATGTACCAGCCCTGATATTCGGTCTGATGAATGTCGCTGGGCTGTCCCTTTTCCTGTTCGGGCCTGAAAACTGCACATGGCTGGACGCAGCCAGCATGGTGGTCTTCGGTCTGGCCATAGGAGCGCTGATCTGCTTTCTGGGAGGCCTCATGGCAGTGGACATAGTGTCCAAGAAAGCATCGGGGGCGGCACTCGGAGTCGTGGGAATAGCCAGTTATGCAGGAGCAGCCGTGCTTTCCGTAATATGCACATTGGCTGTATGGAAAGCCAAAGACTGACTCTTGGAGCAGGATATGTAACATTTTTTTAACAAAAGAGAAACATGTGGCGGAAGCAATAATTCTTATTTTTGCCATTTGATGACCAATCATGAAGACAATGAGACTACTGACAGCCATTATGGCATGCACCGTTTTAAGCACTGGAGCCGCATCCGCGCAGACGAGCAAAGCGGAAGCTTTTCTGGCGGATTCGATAGACCATACGCAGGAACTTCTGGAACAGCTGGAACATCTGCCGAACATTGAAGTCGGAAAAGGTATTACATTCCGGCCCAAGAACGATTCATACGAGATGACCATCAGGTTCAGAATGCAGAATATGGTAGGTCTGCATTTCAACGACAGGTTCAACCTTTCCGAGACGGAAGCCCAGGTGAAAAGGCTGAGGCTGCGCTTCGACGGCTACCTGTTTTCTCCTAAATTCATATATTCCATCCAGCTCGGCTTCTCAAATTATGATGCCGAGAGCCGGCCGAACGGTTCTGTGAATATTATCAGGGATGCTATAGTATATTACAGGCCGAATTCTGACTGGAACCTCGGCTTCGGCCAGACCAAACTCAAGACCAACAGGGCTCGTATCAATTCGTCCAGTGCACTGCAGTTCGTGGACAGGAGCATCGTGAACAGTGAGTTCGGAGGTGACAGGGACTTCGGTTTTTTCGGAGAATACCACTATGGTTCGTATGACGGGTTCGCACTGGCCGCGCTGGCTTCCGTGACGCTCGGAGAAGGCAGGAACTGGGGCAGTTCGAGTGTGGACGGGCTGGATTATACCGGACGTCTGGAACTCTTCCCTTTCGGTCGTTTCCATGCAAAAGGCGAATATACGGAAGGTGATACCGAATATGAGGAAACTCTGAAACTGATGATAGCGGGCGGTTATTCGTTCAATCACAATACTGGTCTGGACCAGGGTTTCAAAGGTGACCTGCTTCCTGGCGGAGCAACGAGGAATCTTGGCTCATATTATGCAGATATCATACTGAAATACAGGGGATTCGCATTCAATACCGATTTTATGGGACGGCAGGTTCTCGGTGGAGGAAGCGCGATAGTCCCTGTTCCGGACGGAAGTACTTCCGCATTCATATATACCGGCTGCGGAGTGAATGTCCAGGCGAGCTATCTTTTCGACAGGAAGTGGGAAGTCGCATTGAGAAATTCCACGATGCTGCCAGACAGGACAGTACAGCAGCTTGTCGGGTACAGGACATGGAACCAGACTACTCTGGGTATCACCAGATATATCATCGGGCACAGTCTGAAGGTGCAGATGGACTTGTCGTACAATGCCAGAGAGCAGTTCTCGGCGAGTCCGCTGGATGACAGGTGGAGCCTGCGTTTTCAGGTGGAGTTGGGACTTTAGAGAGTCATATCAATTATTTTATGTCGGGGATATTTTTTTCAGGCCAGAGAAAACAGGTCTGAAAATAAATATCCCCGACAACGATATATCTCCTAAAGTCGGGTACGCAGCATGTTATATATTATGCAGGCAGGTATTATTTTCGGGACAGAAAAAACAGTCCCGAAAATAAATACTGCCTGCAATTGAATATTTGTTCTGCCGTACAGGGAATGTATAGAAAAACAGTCCCGAAGCTGGAACGACCTTTATTTTATGAGTTCTTCGAGGATGGCTTTGATATCCGGGGTGGAAGGACGCGGTGCATCGACGGTGATGATACGCCCTTGTGCATCGAAAAGCATGAAACGCGGAATGCTGCGGATGTTGTAATCATTCGCCACTTGTCCCTGGCCTTTTTCTGTTACCAAGTACTGCGGCCATGCAGGGTTTTCCTCACCGAGCTTGTCCAGCCAGTCCTGACGGCCTTCATCGATAGAGATGCTGATGCACTGTATGCCGGAATCAGGTCCGAGCTCTTCGTAAAGCTCTGCCAAATACGGAATTTCCTTGCAGCACGGGCCGCACCACGAAGCCCACATGTCCACGTAAAGGGCCTTGCCCATGAAATCAGCAAGAGTGTAGGTCTTGCCATCGATGTCCGTAAATTCGATCTCCGGAGCCTCGGCACCTTTCACCAGCACCGATGAAGTCTTGTAGATACTCTCCACCTGGGAAACATAATCCGGAGTCTTGCAGACCTTTTTGTAATAGTCATAAGCCGCTTTCAGATTGTTCTGCCCGGCCATGTTCATGAAGCTGGTCAGAAGCGAAGTCATGGCGAACTCGTTCCTGTTCGGATCCAGAGTCGTCTTCTCCCCTATCTTCACTACCCGCAGAAGGTCAAGATCGTTGAAAGTGGCGGCTATCATGCCTGCGACCCCGTTGTAGAACTCGGCGAACTCCTGCTCTGTCATGTCAGCGCACGCATCAGTCTGACGAAAAGCCTCGAAATCTGCATCGGCAAAAGGGTCGGTGCCGTTGTGGGCCGCCACGAACGGATAATAGAAGCAGTAGGAATCCACGCACTGTTTTATCAACGGTGTGTAATATTCCTTGAGACCAGGATTTCCTATAGTGTCAAGTCTTTCGGCGAAAACGGCAGCCTGAGAGTCTATATGAGCGCGATAAGACTTGAAATCGGAGACATCATCGCCGCAGCTCTCCAGGAACAGATACGCAGCCCCGAAGCCATTCCACCAGTCACGGGTGAATTCGTTCTCGGCTGCACCTTCCCCTATGAACTTGAAATCAGTCTCCACTGACGGGTCGGTGACATTGAACCACGCATTATAGGTCTTGCCCTGCTCTATGCACGTACAGAACATGACTCTGTCCACGAACAAGGCTGCATGGTATTGCGACTCCGGAAGAGTGAATTTAGACGAAAAAGTCCCGTCTTCGTTGACATCTATCACGATTTCCCTGTATCCTCCTTCAACTGTGCTGTCAGGCAGGAAGAATTCCGTAAATTCACCGTTATACCCCTCGATCTTTCCGTTGAATACCGTCTGTTTCGAGTTGCAGGACAGGAGCACTGCTCCTGCCGCTGCAAAGAGAATAAGTTTCTTTATCATAATTTCAGATAATTACTGTTCAAATTACCAGTCTTCGCCATATTCTTCGTCATCCATCGATGTCCAGTCCGACAGTTCGATGGCAATGCCTTTGATATCATAGTCGTATGACTCGCCTGCGGCATTCCTCAAAGATGCAGTGATATCGTAAGTACCGTCGGCATTTCTGGTCATGGTCATCGTAGATTCGCCGTCTGCGATAAAATATTCGGCAGCGAATGTTGTCATGTCCAGACTGAGATAAATGTAAGTATAGGAAGGGAAAGACATGCCTTCAAACTCTTCAAGAATACCCTTGTTCATACCAGCTGCAGACATCGGGGTATCGATGGCTGAATATGTTCCGGAAAGATCCATATCCTCTGAAAATTCCACAAACGGCATATTGAAGCTGACAGTAGTGGAAGGAGCAATCATTGCGGCGGTAAGCAGCGTAAGGTCAATGTTGCATAATGAACCGGCATCATCAGCCGCTCCGTTATAAGCTGCCGACACGGAAATGACATCTGTCGGCTGGACATCCCCTACAGGATATACCGCAGACTCGGCATCCAGTTCTACCTGACCTTCATAATAATATTTACAGGAAACACCCGATTCGGTCGTGAAATCAAATTTGAGGACCTTTGTTCCGTCGGAATTGTCCGCCACTGTGAATGTGCCACCTGTAATCATGTCATTCGTCACTGCATCGCCGATTGTAGTTTCGATGTATGAGCCCATGTACAGGGTTTCCTCTTCTTCTGTGCCTTCATCCACGACATTGGCCACGCCCTTGCTGAATGTCATCGGTTCGGCGGCATACATTCCCCCGGCAGGATCTTCAGCCAGAGTGTAGGAACCTGCAGGAAGGGTTACTTCATCGGCGCTTGCGAAACCGTCAGTAAAGAATTCGAGGACAAGTCTGTTTCTGGCATCGAGAGCCAGAATAAGCTGGGCCTGCCCGCCTTCTCCTGACGCCATACCCATCGACTGATACATGGTTCCCATATATATGGCATCTTCAACAGCCTGCACCTCGGCATATCCCGGATATTTGCTGCCCTTAGGCTGGGTGACCGGAATTTCCAAGGTCTTGCCGCCGGCAGTGACAGTGACGGTGCAGGTACGGTCATTTTCGGTATCCTCATTGGCTTTAGCCGAAAAACTCAGAGACTTGCCGTCCTGAGTGACTGTAAGCCATTCTGCAGCACCGGCAAATTCGAAAGAATCCTGATTCGTGGTGATCACCACAGGCACTGTGCCGCCGTCTGCGGGGATAGTCACCGATGCCGGACTTGCCGACAAAGTCACATCTGCTGTACCGTCTTCAGGGGTACATGCCGCCGCGAATGACATTATGGCCACAGCCGCGGCGAATAAAAAGTTCCGTTTCATATAACAAAGTTTGATTGGTTATTTCTTAAAGACAGGTTTTGAAAAGACACGTCAATCGTTGTTCACATAGTCATCGTGCCATATCATCACCGACGGCGGTATCCTCATCACCAGCCGCTGTTCTGTAAGAGTGTACTCCTGCACCCCGTCTGTATGGACATACCACTGTTTCATGTCCTGGAAAAGAGGGTCGTTCCAGAGCCGGCGCATGTCGAACCACGAAGCGCCATAGCCGAGATTTTCCCTCATACGTTCCGCCACGGCATATTTAACGAGCTCGCCGCCTGAAAGAGAAGCCGGGACAGAAGCATTGCCGGCAGGCATCCTGGACGACCTCAATTCTTCGAGAAGGGCGACAGCCTCATCATCATTGCCCGTACGGGCAAGACATTCAGCGTACATCAGAAAGAGGTCCGGCGTAGTAATGCCGAAATTGGTGGAGATGCGGGTATGCTGAAGATCGATATAATACTGGTCCGAAAGATCGATCGCCTTTCCGTAAGGACTCGCGCCCGTACTGAATGCGGCCATGAAAGATAGCCTGTAATCTTCCGTGTCGGCATAGTACTCCTGAAGCACCTCCGGCTTAATATAAATGAGCGTGGAGCCATAGTATGAAGGCCACATGGAGTGATAAAGCAGAAACATGCTCTCCAGTTCATACAATTCCTCCGGATTCAGCTTCGGGTCTGTAGGATAGCTTATCGCCCCATCGTCACCAGCGAGTGCCGGATAGTCAAGAAAAATTCCGTCCGTTTCGGAAGAGCGCAGGGATTTCATGGCCTCATCGAAAGCCGGAAGCGCCTCCTCGTAGCGCCCCATCATCCAGTAAACTTTGCCGAGCATGGTATAGCCGGCAGTCCTGAAGACTCTTTTGTGATGGGACATCCTGTCCGGCAGATTC
>CALUSC010000051.1 GCA_944323345.1 uncultured Bacteroidales bacterium
TTCAATATCGATGTGAACGATACAGCCATGACAGGCAAGACTGTCTGGATCGATGACATCAAGATAAAGAAAGTCATTCTTTCAGACCAGACTGCAGAATAGCTCAATGCAGTATTTCATGACCGGGAGGGTGAATTCCAAGTTAAATTTTAACTTGGAATTCACCCTCTCAATATGTTTTGATTCTTTCGCCGAACCTTTGCAGTTCCGCTACCTGAGATTCTGTCAGACCCGGAGCGGAGCCTGTCCAGCGAGCTGATGTGCTTCAGAGCGAAACACCACTTGTCCAGCTGGGTCTCGCACTCTTCTAGGCACTATCTGCAGCATTTCTGGGCGAAAGTGACGCAGATGATGCTTTTTCAGGCACCATCTGCAGCATTTCTGGGCGAAAATGACGCAGATGATGCTTTTCCAGGCACTATCTGCAGCGTTTCAGGGTGAAATTGACGCAGATGGTGCTCTTCCAGGCACCATCTGCAGCGTTTCTGAGCGAAATTGACGCAGATGATACTTTTTCAGGCACCATCTGCAGCATTTCTGGGCGAAAGTGACGCAGATGGTACTCTTCCAGGCGCTATCTGCAGCATTTCTGGGCGAAAATGACGCAGATGGTACTCTTCCAGGCACTATCTGCAGCATTTCTGGGCGAAAGTGACGCAGATGATGCTCTTCCAGGCACCATCTGCAGCATTTCTGGGCGAAAGTGACGCAGATGATGCTCTTCCAGGCACTATCTGCAGCATTTCTGGGCGGAAGTGACGCAGATGATACTATTCCCGGCGCTATCTGTTGCATTTCCGGGCGAAATTGACGCAGATAAGGCCAGGCGGTGGCGGGAACTCGTCGGACTAAAGCCGCATCAAAAATCCGCCGTGACAAACGCAGAAAATTTTGCATCCTGAATTAGGATTTGCCGCGCGTGAAGTGCCCTATAAATAGTCATGCGAAGATGGTGGCATCTTCTGAAAAGAAATTAAATCATACGGAATGAAAAAGAATATATTGTTCACATTTATGGCCATGACGGCTGCAGTGACCATGCTGGCATGCGAAGAGATACCGGGGACCGGTACCCCGGCCGATGACGGCGAAGAACAGGAGCAGCCGGAAGAGCCTGGTACGGATCAGGAGACAGACGCCCTTCTTGTCGGCACATTCAATATCAGGTATTACAACACCGGAGACGGCGCGTATTCCTGGGAAAACAGGGAAAAGGCAGTCATGAATTTCATCAATACGTGCGGAGCCGATATTCTCGTGATGCAGGAAGTCTGCCAGAAACCTGCGGAGTATATCACAGTGAGCCTTGATGACAAATATGACTGGATCGAAGTCGACAGGAACACGGGGAAGTCCATTCTCGAAAGCGAGTCTTCGGAAGGTGTCTTCCTGATGTGGAATCAGGAGCGTTTGACCGTCAAAGACAAAGGCTGGTTCTGGCTTGCGGACCCGGATGCCGGCGAGCCTCAGTGGAACAGTGACGGCTCCTGGTCGACCTGGAACAGCGCACTTCCGAGAACCGCTTTATGGATCGAGGCCGAAGATAATGCGAATCCCGGTCATACCGTGTATTTCATAGGAACTCATTATGACCACTTCAGCACCAAGGCCAAGACAGGCTCAAGCAACCTTATGGTCAGGAAACTCAGGGAAATGTCCGGACAGACGAATCTGAAGAACGCCGATGTGGCGGTATTCGTGGCAGGCGACCTGAATACCGAGTACGATGCCGTGGAACTTGCCACATTGCGCAATGCCATGTACGATGCCCGCACCACTTCTCCGAAGACGAATACCACTGAGATGACATTCAATAATTTCGGCGGTACAGGCCAATCTGTCATAGACCATATATTCTATGGCGGGAATCTGAAGGCGGAACAGTACGAAGTGGTGACGGACACGCCGGGAGTCAGGTACATTTCCGACCATTATCCCGTACTTTTCCGTTGTTCATATAAATGATCCGCGGAATTCTGCAGACGACCGATGAAATTTGCCAGACAGACATTATAAAAAGTAGAGAATATGAAGAGAGAAGATAGAATAGCTATACTGGACTGGGCTGACAGCACAGGGGCAGACAGCCCTACCAAAGAGAAAATCAAGGGAATCCTGGATGATATTGACGCTTTGGATGTCCTTCAGTCTGTAGATGTGGATAAAGCCTTGGAGCGGACCAGGAAAAAGATAAGAAGACAGGGGAACGGCCGGCTTTTATGGTTCTCATTGGCGGGAGCGGCCATATCTGCTGCAGCATGTACCGCGGTTTTCCTTTTCCTGGGGATATTCGGCGGGACCGGCACAGGTCCGGTTTATTCCGAACTGAAAGTGAATCCCGGCATGACAGGTACGTTTATCCTTCCCGACAGTTCAGTCGTGGTTCTGAACGGAGGTTCTGTCCTGTCCTACAACGGTTCTTTCAATGACAAGACCAGGGAAGTCACCCTCGACGGAGAAGCTTACTTCGATGTAGCCAAAGATGAGAAGATACCTTTTATCGTGCACACTCCGTCCAGTTCTTCGGTAAAAGTGTACGGCACACAGTTCAATGTGGATGCATACGGTGATGACGACTGCCGGGTGACGCTGATAAACGGAAGCATCGGTTTCAGATATACCGGAAAGTACGGACAGAACAACGAAGTCATGGTAGAACCGGGCCAGCGTCTCGTATATGACAGGGAAAGCGATTCGGTACAGATGTCAGATGTTTCAGTGAAAACCGACATAGCGTGGAAGGACGGCAAGATGATACTCGACGCCACTCCTCTTCCGGAAATCCTGGACATTCTGTCGAAAAGATACTCGGTTGAGTTCGATGTACGGGATCAGCGGTTCCTGGATTACAAATATTCCGGCGGTACATTCACCATGTTCTCTCTGGAAAAAGTCCTTGAAACCCTGCAGTATTCGTCATCATTCAAGTGGAAATACGACGATACGGCAGCGCCGGACCAGCCTCCGGTAATCACCATTTATTGATAACACAGTTTTTAAATAACCCTATTTTATGCATTTTATGAAGTTTGAAAATTTCCTGACGGCAGTCATCCGATCCAGGTATGCCGCTGCTGTCATTCTGGCGGTGACGCTCCAGATCAGTGCATACGCGCAGTCTGAGAAAATCACCATCAATGCGGAAGACAGGCCTGTAAGCGAGATTCTGTCCCGGATTTCGGAGCAGACAGGTTATGAAGCCGTCTTCAGCGATTCGTTTCTGGATTCTTCCAGGAAAGTGACCATGTCGTTTACGGATGCATCACTCGAAACCGTGCTGGATTACCTCTGTGCCGAATGGGATGCATCATACAAGATCGTCAACAAGACCATCGTTTTCTCACGGAACAGTGAACAGCCTTCCGAACGGGGGGGGGTAGCAGACCGGGAAGTGTCAGGTACTGTGACGGATGAAGAATCAGTCCCGGTAATCGGAGCCGTCGTGATGGTACAGGGAACGAACAATGCCACCACTACGGACATAGACGGAAAATTCTCCCTTACATGCCCTTCGGGCAATATCGTACTCTTCGCTTCCTGCCTCGGCTACAAGGACCAGTCTGTCAGAATCTGGAATTCCGACAATATAAGAATCGTCATGGAACAGGATATGGAAATCCTGGAAGAAGCGGTGGCCATAGGATACGGTACAATGAAGAAATCCGACCTGACAGGAGCCGTTTCATCCATCAAGGTAGATGACGGGAACGTCTCTTCTGTCACTTCCGTCACGAATATCCTGGCCGGAAAGGCCGCCGGTCTTGAAGTCAGCATGGGCAGCGCAAACCCAGGCGCCGGCGCGACTTTCAGAATCAGGGGTGCGGCTTCCGTAAACTCCAGCAATGACCCTCTTATCATCATCGACGGCTTCCCGATCAGTCCTTCCGCGGACAGCGACATTGCCGTAGGCGACTATGATACCGGAAGTTCCGACAATGTATTCGGCTCCATAAACCCGAATGACATAGAATCCATAGAAGTCCTCAAGGACGCTTCATCCACAGCTATCTATGGCGCCAGGGCGGCCAACGGTGTCATCATCGTCACCACAAAAAGAGGTTCCTCAGGTGCTCCGAAAGTGACATATTCCGGTTCCGGAGGTGTTTCCGTGATGGCCAAACGCTACGAGATGATGGATGCCGCCCAGCTGATGGGAGAGGTGAACAACTACGCGTACGAACGCTGGATGCGGAATAACGGAGTGGGTATTTATGGCGGGAAAGCTCCCGAAGATGTGATTACTCCATATATACCGACTTATACGGACGAGCAGATAGCTGACAATCAGTATGATACTGACTGGTTCGATGAAATAAGCCGTGTCGGCTACCAGACTCAGCACAATATTTCCATCACCGGTGGCAGCGAATACACAAAGTATCTGGTATCAGGCAGCTACTTCAGACAGAACGGTATCATCAAGGAAAATGACGTGACCAGAGCCACGCTGCGAATCAACCTCGACCAGAAGATCACCTCGTGGATGAATCTGGGCGTGAACCTTAGCCTGTCACGCAATACTCTGAATGCCATTCCTCTCGGAGGAATGGACGGCATCATCGGAAACTCCACTTCATATACTCCGCTTCTTCCGGTGAAAGACGAGAACGGAGACTATTCCATAAACGAGAAGAATTCCCAGGTGCCTAATCCTGTCTCATTGCTTGAAATCACCAATATCACCAAGAAAAACAGGGCGCTCGGCTCCGCTTTTCTGGAAATCCGTCCTGTAGCCGGTCTGACACTCAGAGGCAGCATCGGTATGGATGTGAATTTCCAGAAACATCAGGTATACGTTCCTACATCCACACTTGCCGGAGCTTTGGTGGACGGACATGCAGACCAGAGGTCATACGAGAAAAACGACTATCTGCTGGACTTTACCGCCACATATTCCAAAGACTGGGGCAAGCACAGTTTTACGGCCATGGCAGGATATTCATGGCAGCAGTTCAATGCAGAGTCGTTCTCCGCTTCGAACGAAGAGTTTCCTATCGACAGTTTCCTGTTCAACAATCTCGGTGCCGGGAACGCTGTCAGGCCGGAAGTGACATCGTGGGCGAACATGTACGAGATGGCATCATTTTTCGGCAGGGTGAACTGGTCGTATGATGACCGTTATCTTGTGACAGCCACGTTCCGTGCCGACGGTTCCGGAAGGTTTGCCGAAAACAACAAATGGGGCTACTTTCCTTCCATAGCGGCTGGCTGGAGGTTTTCGGAGGAACCTTTCTTCGAGCCTTTGAAAAGCTGGTGGTCGAACGGTAAGCTGAGACTCAGTTTCGGACAGACAGGAAACTCCGCCATCAATGCGCAGCAGATGAATGTCTACCGCAATGTCAACGAAAACGACGTGGAATACAACACGCAGTTCGGTACCAGCAACCATCAGGGATTCGTCCTCTACGAAATAGCGAACCCTAACCTCAAATGGGAGACTACCACTGAATGGAATGCCGGAATCGACCTCGGCTTCTTCAACAACAGGCTCAATATTTCCGCCGAATATTTCGACAAGGTGATTTCCGACCTGCTGCAGTGGCGCGACATGATGAGGACATCGGAAGTCCGCACCATTGCCGATAATATCGGCAAGACCCAGAGCCGCGGTTTCGAACTTACCATAAATTCCGTGAACATTTCCACAAGGGATTTCTCATGGACTTCAGACTTCACATTCTCTTTCTACAGAGACAGATGGCTTGAGAGGGAAGACAGCTGGGCCCCGCATGCCTACGATACATACGAAGGATGGCTGCGCCCGTGGGAAACTTATCTGTCCGACGGCCTGATACAGCCTGGAGAGGAAGTGCCGTGGATGCCTGGAGCAGTAGCCGGACAGGTGAAACTGAAAGATATAAACGGCTATGTCAGGAATCCTGACGGTACATACGTCGTGGACGAACATGGCATACCGGTGCTTTCCGGAGAGCCGGACGGAGTCCTCAATGATGCCGACAAAGTCATCATAGGCAATAATGATCCCGGCTATCTGGCAGGTTTCAACAATACGTTCAGATACAAGAACTTCGATTTGAACATCTACTTCTACGGCCAGTTCGGCCTGCTGAACTACGGCTCCTACCAGCAGATATGGACTGTAAACGTGTCTGGTCTGACTCTGGACAGGAACTATCCTGTATCCATAACGAACAAGTTCAGCCATGATAACCTGGACGGAACATACCCAAGCTATTTCCAGGACGAATCCCAGTGGGGCATAGGTGACTACTTCACCACCAAGACATGGTTCGTCCGCTGCCGGAACATCACGCTGGGCTACACTATCCCGAAGCAGAAAAGGCTGACGAACATGAGGGTCTACGTGGATGTGAACAACCCGTTCGTCATCACTCCGTATGAAGGAATCGACCTTGAGACTGATTCCATGGATGACGGGTACTCGTACCCTAATATCAGGACATTCAGCGTAGGACTTTCCATAACATTCTAAACCAGA
>CALUSC010000052.1 GCA_944323345.1 uncultured Bacteroidales bacterium
GGGAGACAGTAGATTTCATTTCTTCCGTGATCCCGGCTTCCGTATGGAACAGCACTGCCGAGCCGTCCGATGCCGTACCTGTCAGGATGTATTCTCCTACTTCGAGTTCCGGACATGTCAGCACTATTTCAGTTGCCGTCTTTGTCTTGAATTCGCTTACTGTCCTGCCTCCCAGAGTGATGGAAGCTATCTTGTCCATATTCACACCTGTCATCGTCCAGTCTTTGCTTTTGCTTATGCGGTCTGCCCCGGCAGTCACAAGAGGCTTCGATGTCACCAGCAGTCTGTCGCCGCCGAACTCATTGCCGGAGGCATCCACCAGGATAAGGCGGTAAGTGCCGTCCTCCACTTCGGCAGGAACGGTATAGCTTATGCATTTCCCGGCCTCGTCATAGTCGATTCCAGTCACCGTCCGGTCGCCTATCACGATACGCGAGACCTTTTCCAGATTCACTCCGTAGAGTACGGCTGCCGCACCGGGTGCGGCAATGCGTTCGAAACCGACTTCATCCGCCCAGGGGTCGCCATCCAAAGGATTCACCTGCACCAGTCCCTCTCTGGATGTCGAATATCCGGCTTCCGTGGAGACTTCTACCTTGAAGTCGTATGTGCCGGCCATTAGTCCGAGTTCTATTTCCTTGCCTTCTCCGACAATCTCACCGTCAAGATACCATCTGACCGTGCAGTAATCGGCAGGAGTCACTGTAAGTGTCATGCTGAAATCCGTATTCCTGCCTATATTCGATACCACCGGCTTCGCTTCGTCGGTCCAGTCAGGAAATACAGGGTCGATGATACGTGGATAGTCACCATCGGATGCCGTGGAGAAAGGCTCTTTTTCAGCGCAGGACGCCAATGCCGTCAGAGCCAGCGCCAAAGACATGATTTTGTATATTCTTTTCATTTTTTCCAATGTTTGCTAAAATTCAGAACTGTTATTCATTGTCCCACCAGACGTGATTGTACCAGCTGTCGCTTCCGCCCATCCGGCTGAGTGCATCGTCATAGTTGGCCTTGTTGTATGATGATTCGAGGACAGGGTAGCAGAGACGTACCGGGATTTCCTGGCCTCCGCTCAGATATTGGCCGAAACCGTATTCGGCCGGAGATTTCAGTTCAGGATATCCAGAACGGCGCTGGTTCGCCCAGCATTCGGCAGGGTTCGTGAAATGAAGAATCCAGGCCTGGGTGTTGATGGCCTCCCTCTGAGCATCCTCTACTTGTCCGAAACTGCCTCCGGCAGCAATGTATGCATCGAAATCTTCATCCGAGACTGACTCGCAGCCGTACCTTTCGGTCAGGAAGTCAATGGCTGCACGTACGCCTTCCTTGTACAGTGACTCCGCATTTCCTTCAGGGACATTCCAGCCGTTCAACACAGCTTCCGAGAGCAGGAACTTCACTTCGGCAAAGGTCATCACCACTCCAGGGTTCTCGCTCTGAAGGAAATTGTTCTCCAGTTTCGGCATAGTCTCACGTGCCACGGTGATGGTCACATCAGGATTCGTCTCCGCCATTCCGGCCAGAATGTCGCTGTCATAGCCTTCCGGCCATGGATCGTATGAGAATGCTCCAGGATCGCACGGCTTGAATTCTATTCCCTTGTCTATCATTTCCTGAGTCAGGTCCACCCTGTTGTCAGGGCTGGTGGCGCTCATCAGTCCGTCGTAGTAGCAGCGTGTCAGCATGAATGTACGCGGATCGTCGTTGTCATACATCTCGTCGAAAAGCGTGGAGCAGATGTAGCTCGGGTTATTCGCAGGGTCATTTCCGAAAAGAAGCTTGGAAAGGGCATTCCCGCGGTAGTCGGAATAGGAATCCTGTCCGAAACTGAATGCTATGTCCATATATTGTATCAGAGCTTCGTCATCGGAGCTTTCCATGATTCCACCATCGGCGGAAAGAGCCGCTTCGAATTCTGTTTCAGCCTTTTCTGGTGCAACGGCCGATATGCGCATGGCGAACCTGAGCCTGAGTGAATTTGCAAGTTTCTTCCATTTCGCGATATCTCCGTTGTAAATCATATCTCCCGTAACGATGTCTTTCGACGGGTCGAGAGCGGCTTCTGCTGCTGTCAGATCTTTGAAGAAACTGTCGTATATTTCTTCTTGAGTATCATATACCGGATTGTAGATGCTTTCTATATACCCTTTGCCGGCTTCGCTGCATGGGGCGTCACCGTAGATGTCAGTGATGATGGACATCATGTAGGCTCTGTAGATGGTCAGTACGGAATGGATGTTCGTCTGTGCCTCGTCATCCGCCGTCCTGTATATGGCATCTGTCAGATTCTTTATGGAATTCGTGTAGAAGGATGTCCAGATACGGCTCATCTCGCTGTCCGCTATGGTGTGCCGTCCTCCGTAGTTCGTGGTGTTCCAGCATCCCATGAGCTGCTGTGTGAAACCGTAGATGTAGTTTCTGTATATCTCCACCATGCCCAGGTCACCGTAGGTCTGCAGCTGTGCAGTGGTCAGCTGTGCATTCGGGTCGATTTCGGCGGCTTTCGAAGGGTCAGTGTTCAGATCCTCCAGATATTCGTCGCTGCATGAGAACAGGCTCAGCAGCGATGCCGTCATGAATATGAAAAGATATGATATTCTGTATTTCATTTTATTTTCACTTTATATGATGGGCAGGTTAGAATTTGACGTTCAGGTTGAAACCGAAGCTTCTGCGTGAAGGCAGCGAGCCGTACTCGAGCCCCATTCCTGTCGTGTTGTTGTAGTTCGAGTCAGGGTCAATGTTAGGTATGTTCTTCCATACGATGAACGGGTTTCTGGCGACGAAAGACACCGTGATGCCGTCTATCTTTTCCTTGAACCACCTGTCAGGAAGTCTGTAGCTCAGGGTGATTTCACGGCATTTGATGTAGGAGTTGTCGTAGATGAACATGGACGGGGCGTTCCTGCAGACACTCATCCAGTAGTCCTCCGGATTTATGTAGATGTCGTTCGGCCTGTAGGTGCCGTCTCCGTTGTCTATCACGCCCGGTGCGATGAATCCTCCTGTAGGAGTCCAGTCCGCAGAGCCTTTAGGGAGACCTGCCGCCTGACGCTGTTCTTCGGATACATACCATGCGTCACGACCCTCGATGGTTTCCAGAGCTTTTCCTGATTCGTAAGATGCACGTGCGGACATCGAGAAGAGGTCGGCACCCACCTTTACATCGAAGAGTGCGCTGAGTGTCAGGTTCTTGTATCCGATGGTAGTGGAGAGACCTCCTGTCCAGTCCCATGATGCATTGCCCAGAACGTGGTTGCTGCTGTCATATTTCGGCAGTCCGGTGGCAGGGTCTATCAGGATGTCCCCGTTCTCATTGCGGACGAAGTCCGGACCTACTATGGCACCGAAGTCTTCACCTACCATGGCAGCTACCTGTACGTTGAGCCATGGCGCTTTCTCCAGTTCGAACATGTCCATGCCGTCCACGAGTTCCTTTACCTTGTTGTTGTTCTTCGAGAAGTTCAGGTTTACATCCCAGAACCAGTCTTTCTTCTCTATGACTCTGGTATTAAGTGCTATTTCGATACCGTTGTTCTCTATCTCACCGGCATTGATCAGTCTGTAGTTGTACCCGGAGGTCCAGGAACTGGCCATGCTCATGATCTGGTTCTTGCTGTTCTGCATATAGTAGGTGACGTCGAGTCCTATGCGCCCGTTGAAGAACTTGGTCTCGAATCCGGCTTCGAAAGAATCGGTCATCGTAGGTTTCAGGTCCTTGTTCGGCAGGGTACTGTTGTTTATGTAGCCGATAGTGTACCCCGGATACGAGAACTTCGATTTCGTGTAGACCAGGCCGAGCTGGTAAGGATCCGTGTCGCTTCCGACCTGTGCCCATGACAGACGGACCTTTCCATACGGGAAGATGTTTCCGGTATCAAAGAGTTCGGTGAATACGAAGCTTCCTGATACTGACGGATATACATAGATGTTGTTTCCGCCAGGCAGTGTGGATGACTGGTCTGCCCTGAGGGTGGCATCGAGGAAGATCATGTCTTTCCATCCTACGTTGACAGCTCCATAGGCAGAATTGATCTGCTTCCGGTAGGTGCTCTGTTCGATGCTGGTCTCATTGAAACTCATCAGAGCCACGACATCGCGTATCTGCATGTCCTGTGCGGTGGTGATGGTAGTCTGGTTGTTTACCTTGTACATGTTCGCACCGAGGGTGGCGTTGAAGTCGAAGTCTCCCCAGCTGTTGCTGTACAGGGCGAGGAGTTCGAAGTTGAACATCCTGTTCCTGAAACTGCTGGTCTGCAGGCGTCCTGCTTCGTAGCCCGGAGTGGTAGGAGCCTTGAAGTCATCGAAGGTGAACCAGTTCAGTTCGGCGCCGGCAGTTCCCTGGATCTTGAAATGAGGGGTGACGTTCCAGAGGATTTTTCCGTTCAGACGGAACTGGTCCTTGGCTGACTTGTTCCAGTTCTTGTAGAGGTCCCAGTACGGATTCACGTTGTAAGGATCCATGCCGTTCCAGTTCGCATATTCCCCGTTCTCGTCCTGGTAGTTGCTGAGCCAGGCCTGGTCGTATGTGGTGGCGAGAGTCATGAGGTTCTTGCCGACATTGGCCTTGTCATCTCCCAGAGCCGGACGGTTCTTCACAGCCTCGTAGGTGTAGTTCACACTGAAGTCGAAGTCCACTTTCCCGAGGGATGTGTTTGCCCGGAGGTTGAGGACATCCCTGCTCATGTGGGTCTGAGGTACTATATCCTTGTTCCTCATGTCCGTAAAGGTGAAACGGACGCCGGTATTGCCCTTACTGGAGCTTACTACGGCAGTGTTGGTAGCTGTCAGACCTGTCCTGAAGAAGTTGGATGTATTGTCCGGAATGATCTTATAAGGCCTGGACACTCCGTCGAAATAGGTCAGCATGTTCGTGCCGTCCGCTTTCGGTCCCCAGCTCTTGTTCGTGTTCGATACTGCGTCAATGCTGTAGGTTCCGTTGCTTCCCATACCGTAGATCTGCTGGATGTCGTCCCATTTCGCCAGCTGGGTGTCTATGGTCAGCGTACCGTTGTATTCCACGCTGAACTGGTCCTTTTCGGCTTTCTTCGTGGTGATGAGGATGACACCGTGGCTCGCACGGCTTCCGTACAGGGCTGATGCGGCAGGGCCTTTCAGCACGGACATATTCTCGATGTCATCCGGGTTGATGCTGGAAATGCCGTCTCCGAGGTCGAACCCTCCGCTGGTGCCTGCGCTGCCGAAGTTCGTGTTGTCCAGAGGCACTCCGTCGATCACATACAGAGGCTGGTTGTTCCCTGTCATTTCAGTACTGCCTCGGAGAATGACACGTGTCGAGCCGGAAGGTCCGCCTGCTGTCTGGCTGACCACCAGCCCCGGCACACGTCCTGCCATGGCATTGATGAAGTTCGTTTCCTTGGCCTTGGTGAATTCTTCACCTTTCACTTCGGCCACTCCGTATCCGAGTGCCTTGCGTTCTCGCTTGATGCCGAGAGCGGTCACCACTACCTCTTCCAGCATCTGGTTGTCTTCTTCGAGGATGATTTCCGCAGGGACACTTCCGGCAGTGAATTCCACGGTCTTGTAACCTATGCATATGATTTCGATAGAAGCCCCTGACGGAACTTCGATGGAGAAGCTCCCGTCCACGTCTGTGACGGTTCCGTTCGTGGTGGAGCCTTTTTCAATGACTGTCGCCCCTATTACCGGGCCTATGGCATCCTTTACGATGCCTTTCACTGTCATGACATCCTGTCCGGCCGCCATGCTGCCCTGGCTGACAGCAGCATATCCCTGTGGGATGAAAACGGCAAGCCCCAATGACATCAGTGCACAGCACAATGCCAGTTTCCGATTTCCTGTCTTCATTCAGATGAAAATTAATGGATAATAGTGTTGGTTATTGTTATATGGATAAGATTCCGTTCCGGATTTGAGTGCCCTGCCGGGTCAATATACCTTGATCCAGTCCACGTACATGCATGCCTTTTCCCCTTCCTTGAGGGCAGTGATCCCGTCAGCATCGGTGATTCCCGGGAATGCACCTCCCACGGCGAGATTGAAGAGCACGTAGCAGTCTCCGTGGAAGTAGTCGTATCTCCCGCTCATTTTGCTTATGTCGAAAGTGTGGAAGAGATTCCCGTCCACGCTGACTGTCAGACTGTTCTCGGTCCAGTCGAGGGTGTAAGTGTGGTAGTTTCCGTCCTGCAGGCTGGCAGCGACATTGGCTGCATGGTATTCCTGTCTGTGGTCTTCCGGGCTGTTCCCGTAGTGTATGGCCGAGTTCATCCATGTTTCGGATGTACCGTCTGCGATACCGGC
>CALUSC010000053.1 GCA_944323345.1 uncultured Bacteroidales bacterium
GCATTTGTGTATGTAGTGGACGTGTCCTCATATCCTGAAGTGATAGGAATCGCCGCTTTCACCAGCATGTCCGTGGTGTTCTTGATATAGCCGTCAAGAGACAGTGTCAGACGGGAGTTCCACAGGCTGAGGTCGACACCGATATTTCCCTGGCGGACTTCCTCCCAGTGTATGCTCGGATTGGCCATCGTCTTGGCCATCAGTGTGGTCACCACGTCATCTCCGAAAATATATGCCCCGGTATTGTAAGTCTGGATATATGCGTATGAGCCTATCTTGTCATTACCGGTCACACCATATCCGCCTCTCAGCTTGAGGTCGTTTATGACGAAGCCGTTCTGAGGAAACCATGGCTCTTTGGATATCCTCCAGGCGGCGGATGCTGACGGGAAGTTTCCCCATCTGTGGTCAGGACCGAATCGCGATGAACCGTCCCGGCGGAATGTCACAGTGAGCAGATACCTGTCATCGTAAGAGTAATTGGCCCTGGCCATGAATGAGAACATGGCCCAGTCGCTGGATGAACCTCCGAGGTCCTTGATGTCTGTTCCGTTGTCGAACTCATGCACGCTGTCGAAGAGAAAGCCGCCCTTCGTGCCGTTGAATGCCGAAGCCCTGTTCCACTGGGCTGAAGTACCGGCCATTACGTTCAGATAGTGTTTTTTCTTGAAAGTATGGTCGAAAGTCAGATAGTTGTCGGACAGATACGTGAAAGCCTTGTTTGCATCCTGGTATCTGGTCGTTTCCTCTACGGGAGACGGCTTGTACGGATAGGCGTAAGTCATGTTGTCGTTGAACCAAAGCTTGGCGTCATATCCGAACGTGCTCTTGAATTTCAGCCATTTCGTGAAAGTGATTTCCGCCGAAATGTTGGCGAGGAAATTGTACCCGTTTGTCTTGTTCTCGTTCGTGTACAATGTACCTATAGGGTTTCTGACATCTCCATACCAGTAAGAGTTTCCGCTAGGACCGCTCCAGCCTCCGTCGGCATCCTTCACAGGCTGGGTAGGAAGGGCGTTCATGGCATCGGAAACGGAATACGAACCTCCTGTCTTGACATCTGTGGAGAAGGTGATGTTGTTCGTGAATTTCAGCCATTTGAGCACCTGGGCGTCATTGTTGTTCTGGAACGTGAATCTCTGATAGCCGATGGTCTTGACCGTACCTTTTTGGTCCGAGAATCCTCCGGACACATAGTAATGCGCCTTTTCGTTTCCGCCGGAATAGCTGACCGTGTAGTTCTGCATGAATCCTGTCCGGAACATTTCGTCCAGCCAGTCAGTGCCTTTTCCGAGCGATTCCGGCCTGCTCCATTCAGGATTCAGGGAAAGCCCGGCCGCTGACAGCATGTCGTTCGAGTAGGCGGCATATTCAGAGGCGTTCAGCATTTCAGGCACATAAGCCACGTTCTGCATTGCCCAGTTGGCAGAAACATTCAGTTTCCCTTCTCCGGACTGGCCTCTTTTTGTAGTCACCATGACTACGCCGTTCGCGCCTCTGGAGCCGTATATGGCGGTAGCGGAAGCGTCTTTCAGCACATCTATCCTGTCTATGTCGGCAGTGTTCAGCGATGACAGGCCGAGATCTGTAGGCACACCGTCGATGACCACCAGAGGGTCGCTGTCGTTGATGGTGCCCAGACCGCGGATCTTTATGGAGACATTGTCACCCGGCTTGGCCGCATCCACGATGTATACACCTGAGACCTTTCCCTGGAGGGCCTGGCCTACGTTGGACACGGGGGCATCTTTTATGTCCCTGTCCGATACTGAAGACACGGCTCCTGTCAGATCCCTTTTCCTTACTGTACCATAACCGATCACCACGACTTCATCGAGGAATTCGCTGTCCTGCTCCATGACTATATTCATCTGAGAGAAAGACGTGACCGGCACTGTAATGGTCTGAAATCCCAGATAGGAGATTTCGAGAGAGGTCCCTATATTGACGGAAATGGAAAAATTTCCGTCAATGTCGGTAAGAGCTCCGGAACTTCTGTCCTGAGTATCGATAACGGCGGCTCCTATGATAGGCACTCCCGTATTGTCGAGGACGGTTCCGCTTACAATTCCTGTCTGTGCAAAGGCCGCCGAGCTGACGAGCATAAAGACGGCCGCACAAATGAATGCTTGCATCCGTTTCATTTGATTAGTTTTAATGCTGTGGTTAAACCTTTCCCAAAGTAAGATGGATTGGAAAAGGTTTCAAAGCTGTGGTATTTATTTAGTAGTGCCCGTGGAGAGTATGCTGAGATTAAAACATTGCATGACAAAGAAATAGCTGACAACTACGAAGCTAGAAATAGTAGTGTTTTATTCGAACCTTCCTATGTGCATTATCTGTTTTTCGAACTCTTCCCGGTCAGAAAGAGCGGAATTCCTCATCTTTACGCGGTAGTTGTAAATGGTCGATACCGACCGCCTGAGGAAATAGGCTATCTTCACAGAATCGGTGACTCCCAGTCTGATCAGGGCGGCTACCCGGAGCTCGGTATTCAGTATGCCGTCTTTTGATTTGCACTCTATTCTCTTGTCCGGCTGCAGCAGTTCATTGAGCTGTTCCACGAAGTCAGGGAAGAGATTCAGGAAGGATGCATCGAATTGGGCATAGAATTCATTCAGCTCCTTGTCTATGAAGTCGCCGGACTTGAGCATTTCATTTACTTCCTGGAATCCTCCGTTTTTAGCGCTTTTGCGCAGGGCGCTCCTGTATCTTTCCAGTCCTCCTATATAATATGAACACATATCCAGATAGCGTCCTATATAAGATTCCTTGATGTTGTTTGATTCCTGGAGCAGGCTGACATATTCCTTCAGCTGTGCGTTGGCCTGCGAAATCTTCTTGTTGCCCCTGATGGTGAAGAATATGGCTATGGCCAGAGCTATGGACAGCAGGCTGATTCCTGCCAGCGAGTTCCGCATCAGCCTGTGGTTTTTCATGATTTCCCGGTTGTATGATCCGGATATGATGGGCAGGATGGAGGTTATAGACTGAATGTTTATCACCGCGTTCGCGGCAATGGCGTCGTCCACAGACCGGGTTATGTATCTGTACGCCCTTCGTATATCACCGGATTTGTACATCATTCCGGCCAGTTCGTACAGCGACTTGTATTCTTTTACAGGTGTTTCGAGGTCCAGGCGCGCGCTTGTGGCCATATAATACACTGCCTGCATCTCATCTCCGCATATCTGATAGGCTTTCGCCAGGATGTACGACAATATCCCTTTCTCATGCGTAGTCAGAGCCCCCGATTCCATAAGCGGTTCCAGCTTTTCCACTATCTCACGCCCGCGGCCTTCTTCGCGCATGATTTCCGTCTTGACATATACTCTGGATATATCGTTCTTACCGAGGGAGTTGCACAGCTCTTTCCTATACTTTTCCTTTTCAGCCTTATATTCCTGTGCCAGGGAAATGTCATCGGAAGTCGTTTCCAGTCCTTCATAGACGTTGCTGTAAATATGGAAATATGCCGGCCGCTGGTCTGTGTCCAAATCAGATGGATTTATTTTGTCCATGATTTCAAGGACTTCCATGTACATGCCTGACAGGGAATATCTGTCTGCCAGATCGAACATGGCGTCTGTCATGATTCTTTCCGATCCCAGCTGCCTGGCAAGCCCGAGCTTGGCTCTGGCGTAAAATATTGCCGAGTCTATGTCATACTGATAAAATTCCGAATACAGTTGGTCCAGTATTTCATATTTTTCTTCTGGAGAATCTGTCATGGAGAGCCGGTAATGCTTCTGTCTGATGCTTTCGTCTTTCGCCGTTTCGATCAGTTTTTTTCTGCTGATGACTTCATCCAGCCTTTCGAGTGCGTCATTTACATTGGGGGGGGGTAGAATACTATTGCTGTCAGTGCAGGAAACTGCAAATGACAGTGTCAGCGCCATCAGTGCCCATGCTATCGTTCCAATCATTCTCTGCATCGCTAGGTAGTTCTTTTCTCCAAATTTAACAAAATTTCTTATTCCGCAGGCTTTTGATGTCGCCATTGCCTGGCATCAGTCCGCTCTGGACGGTCTGATGTCAGGCAGGAATATAGCGACTATTCCGAGCAGGGGCAGGAGTGTGCTGATGTGGAAGATGTATTCTATGCTGGTCTCGTCGGCAAGCCATCCGAAAAAAGCGGAGCCGATGCCTCCAAGGCCGAACATCAGTCCGAAGAACATGCCGGAAATCATTCCTAACTTGTCAGGCATCAGGTCTGTAGCGTAGACCAGTATCGCGGAGAACGCCGATGCTATGACCAGTCCGCTCATCACGGCAGTGAAGATGGTCCAGCCTAAATTCATATATGGCATGGCCAGGGTGAACGGTGCGGCTCCGAGGATGGAGAACAAAATCACATATTTACGGCCGTAACGGTCTCCGAGAAAGCCTCCTGCCAGAGTCCCTGCTGCGAATGCCGCCAGATATGCGAAAAGGCAGAGCTGGGAGTGCTGGATGCTGATTCCGAATTTTTCTATGAGATAGAATGTGAAATAGCTCGTCATGCAGGCGTTGAAGAAATACTTAGAGAAAAGCATCAGCACCAGGATGGCCAGGGCGATGTGTACTGTTTTCCGCGGCAGGCCTGAGGTGGTGGGTAGCGCTTGTACATTGTCTTTCTTTTTTTGTGCCAGAAGCAGGCTGTACCACGCTCCGATCCTGACCAGTATGATGGCTGCGAGCATGGCTGCCAGTGCCATCCATCCCACGGCATGCTGGCCGTACGGCAGGACTATCAACGCTGCCAGCAACGGCCCTATGGCACTTCCCCCGTTTCCTCCTACCTGGAATATCGACTGGGCCAGGCTCTTTTTTCCTCCGGATGCCAGCTGCACTACACGCGATGCCTCCGGGTGGAAGACAGCAGAACCGCAGCCTATGACCGATACCGCCAGCAGTATTGTCGCGAATCCGGGTGCGTAAGCCAGAATCAGCAGTCCTGCCAGAGTGAAGCACATCCCGGCAGTCAGGGAGTAAGGTCTCGGATGCTTGTCGGCGTACAGTCCCACGACAGGCTGGAACACAGAGGATACCAGCTGATAAACAAGGGTAATGATACCTATCTGGACGAAAGTGAACCCGAAGTTTTCCTTCATCAGCGGATACATCGCCGGCACGACCGACTGTATCATGTCGTTCAGCAGATGGCAGAACCCCATCGTGAACAGCACCGCGAATGCGGTCCCGTTGCCCGCGTTCGGATGTCCCTCGATCTTTTCCGCTCTATTCATTTTCCCTTCTCCTTGCAGCCTTCCGGCCAATGTCTTTTTCTCACCTTTGGTCTCTTCATTCTTCAGATGTCTTTCCGGCCAACATCTTCGTCCCGTTTCCATTATCTTCATTTTTCGGGTGGCCTTTAGGCCAATATCTTCGTCCCGCCTCCGTTATCTCTATTCTTCAGGTGGCCTGCCGGCAAGATTCCTGCTATGTTTTCGGTCGCAAAAATACTCTTTTTTCGTAACATTATCGCTCAGGACCGCCTGTGGAAGGCACTATCTGCGTCACTTTGACTATGAAATGAAGCAGATGATGTCCAGGAATGCACTATCTGCGTCACAATGGTTACGAAATGCAGCAGATGATTCCGGGGGAGGCACTATCTGCAGCACTATTGCCGCGAAATGAAGCAGATGATGTCCTGGAAGGCACTATCTGCGTCACTTTGACTATGAAATGAAGCAGATGATGTCCAGGAATGCACT
>CALUSC010000054.1 GCA_944323345.1 uncultured Bacteroidales bacterium
TTCATCACTGGCCATACAGCCGGAGAGAATTTCGAAAGGAAACTCTACATCATCCGCAAGAAAATCGAGAAACGGGTGAATGACAAGGACTTCTATATGGTCTCCCTGTCGAGCAAGACCATAGTATATAAGGGTATGCTCTCGTCCACGCAGGTGCGGGAATACTTCCCTGACCTCTCGCAGCCGTATTTCACCAGCGGAATCGCCCTTGTGCACTCCAGATTCAGCACGAACACATTCCCGACATGGAGTCTCGCCCAGCCGTTCAGGGTGCTGGCGCACAATGGCGAAATAAACACCATCAGAGGAAACCGCGCCTGGATGGAAGCCCGGGAAAGCGTCCTCGCCACACCTGAAATCCCTGATATAAAGGCCATCCGCCCGATAATCCAGCCGGGAATGAGCGACAGTGCATCCCTGGACAATGTCCTGGAATTCTTCATGATGTCAGGCATGAGCCTTCCTCATGCCATGGCAATGCTCGTACCTGAGTCATTCAATGACAAAAACCCTATCAGCGAAGACCTGAAAGCCTTCTATGAATACCATTCGATACTGATGGAGCCATGGGACGGGCCTGCCGCACTGCTGTTCACCGACGGACGATATGCCGGCGGGATGCTGGACAGGAACGGACTGCGCCCGGCCAGATACCTGATCACCAAAACAGGAATGATGGTCGTGGCGAGCGAAGCCGGAGTCATAAGTTTCGAGCCGAACGAGATACTGGAAAAAGGACGTCTGCAGCCAGGCAAGATGCTGATTGTAGACACGCAGGAAGGAAAGATACACTATGATGCAGAACTGAAACAGGACCTGGCCTCGGCCAAGCCTTACAGGCAGTGGCTGTCGGCGAACAGAATAGAGCTGGACACTCTCAAAAGCGGGCGTAAAGTGGAAAACGGAGTGGAAAACTACGACATCCTGCTGAGGAACTTCGGATTTACCAGGGAAGACATCGAAAGAATCATCATGCCGATGTGCACGAACGGCTCCGAACCTGTCGCCTCCATGGGAAACGACACCCCTCTGGCCGTTCTTTCTGAAAAACCGCAGTTGCTGTTCAACTACTTCAGGCAGCAGTTCGCCCAGGTCACGAATCCGGCCATCGATCCGATCCGCGAAGAACTCGTAATGTCTCTTACCGAATACATAGGCGCGGTAGGCATGCAGATTCTCATGCCGGATGAAAAGCACTGCAAGATGGTCAGGCTTCCCCACCCTGTGCTGACAAACACACAGCTGGACATACTGTGCAATATCCGGTACAAAGGATTCAAGACAGTCAAGCTGCCGATGACCTTCAATGTATCGGGAGGCAGGTCAGGGCTGCAGGAAGCTCTCGGGAATCTCTGCAGGCAGGCGGAGCAGTCGGTAGATGAGGGAGTCAACTACATCATACTTTCAGACCGTGGAACAGATGCGGAACATGCGGCCATACCTTCATTGCTGGCTGTAAGCGCAGTACACCACTATCTGATTTCAGTCCAGAAACGGGTGCAGACTGCCCTTATAGTGGAAAGCGGAGAAATACGCGAAGTGATGCACGCCGCCCTGCTGATGGGCTATGGAGCCAGTGCCATCAACCCGTACATGGCCTTCGCCGTACTTGACAGCCTCGTGAAGACGGAAAGGATACAGATGAACTACGAAACTGCAGAGAAGAATTACATCAAGGCCATCTGCAAAGGTCTGTACAAAATCATGAGCAAGATGGGCATAAGCACCATCAGGTCCTACCGCGGAGCGAAGATATTCGAAGCCGTCGGCTTGGGAGAGGATCTGCTCAGGACATATTTCCACACCCCTGTCTCCATCATAGGAGGAATAGGTCTCAAGGAAATAGCCTCCGACTGCATCAGATTCCATGACAGCGGATTCAAACCGGACGCTCCGCTCGGAATCCTTCCGCATATCGGACAGTTCTCATACAGGAAAGATGGAGAAAAGCATGCATGGAATCCGGAAACCATCAGCGCCCTCCAGCTCGCCACACGGACAGGCAGCTACGAAAAATTCAAGGAATTCACACGTCTGGCCGACGAAAAGGCCTCTCCTGTTTTTCTGAGAGACTTTTTCAGATTCAGGAAAAACCCTGTCCCCATAGAGGAAGTGGAACCTGCAGAAAACATCGTGAAACACTTCGTGACCGGAGCCATGTCTTTCGGAGCCATCAGCAAGGAAGCCCACGAAGCCCTCGCCCTGGCCATGAACAGTCTCGGAGCCAGAAGCAATACCGGTGAAGGAGGAGAGGACAGCTGCAGATTTTCAGGAACAGAAGATGGCATATCCCTGAACAGCAAGACCAAGCAGATAGCGTCAGGACGTTTCGGAGTGACTGCGGAATATCTGGTGAATGCCGAAGAAATCCAGATCAAGGTAGCCCAGGGAGCGAAACCGGGCGAAGGAGGCCAGCTTCCAGGGTTCAAGGTGGACGAAATCATAGCCAGGACCAGACACTCCATCCCGGGGATATCCTTGATTTCGCCTCCGCCTCACCATGACATTTACTCCATCGAAGACCTCGCACAGCTGATATTCGATCTGAAAAACGTGAATCCTAAGGCCATGATCAGCGTTAAGCTCGTATCTGAGAGCGGAGTCGGGACCATAGCCGCAGGAGTAGCCAAGGCCAAGGCCGACATCATAGTCATATCCGGAGCCGAAGGAGGAACCGGGGCATCGCCGGCCTCATCCATGAGATATGCAGGAATTTCTCCTGAAATCGGACTGAGCGAGACCCAGCAGACCCTGGTGCTGAACGGACTCAGGGGGCAGGTGCGGCTGCAGACCGACGGGCAGCTCAAGACCGGGAAGGATGTGATTTCCATGGCCCTGCTCGGAGCCGAAGAATTTGCATTCGGGACCACGGCGCTGATAGTGCTCGGATGCGTGATGATGCGCAAATGCCACTCGAACACCTGCCCTGTAGGAGTAGCCACCCAGAATCCTGAACTCAGGAAACACTTCAGAGGACACTACAGATACGTCGTGAACTATTTCATGTTCCTGGCGCAGGAAGTCCGTGAATACCTGGCCGAAATGGGCTTCCGCAAACTGGATGACATAGTGGGCAGGACTGATCTCATTGAGACAGAGACAGCACCGGAAGGCACAAAGGCGGCCAAGCTGGATTTCACCAGAATACTCTGTCCGCCAGACAGAGAATGTGCCTTGCACAAAGTTTCGGAACAAGTGCACGATATCTGGAATGTACGCGACACTGAAATAATCAAGGCTGCCGCCGATGCCATAGAAAAGAAAAAGGAAATATCCCTCGAATATGCCGTCGCCAACACTGACCGCGCCGTCGGCGCAATGCTTTCCGGAGTCGTAGCCTCCAGATACGGAGAAGCCGGACTTCCGGACGATACCATAGAAATCAAGTTCAAGGGATCGGCCGGTCAGAGCTTCGGAGCTTTCCTCGCCCATGGAATCAGTTTCAGGCTCGAAGGCGAAGCGAACGACTACCTTGGAAAGGGTCTGAGCGGAGGCCGGATATCGGTACGTCCGCCTGTCAGAAGCGACTTCGATGCTGAGAAAAACACCATAGCCGGGAACACCCTGCTTTATGGAGCCACCAGCGGAGAAGTCTACATCAACGGACGCGCAGGCGAACGCTTTGCAGTCAGGAATTCCGGCGCCATTGCAGTGGTCGAGGGTGCAGGAGACCACTGCTGCGAATATATGACCGGAGGCAGAGTAGTTGTCCTCGGCGAAACCGGACGGAATTTCGCTGCTGGTATGAGCGGAGGCCTGGCATACGTCTGGGATCCGGACGGAAAATTCGACTATTTCTGCAACATGGAGATGGTGGAACTGTCCCTGCTCGAAGACTCGTCTTCACGGAAAGAACTGCACGAACTCATCAGACAGCACTACCTGTATACAGGCTCGCAGCTCGCCAGAAAAATGCTGGATGACTGGAACAGATACGCCGATGAGTTCATACAGGTGACACCTATCGAATACAAGAGAGTGCTCGCAGAAGAGCAGATGAAAAAACTGCAGCAGAAAATCGCCGAAGTGCAGAGGGACTATTAAGGTTGATTTTTCTTTTCAGAATATTCGTCGGACTGACGTTAAGTTAAAACGGAAATTATGGGAAACCCTAAAGCATTCATGACGGTACCGCGGCAGGAAGCCGGCTACCGTCCGATACATGACCGCATACTTGATTTCGGGGAAGTGGAACAGACCCTGAACACCAGCGACAGGAAACTCCAGGCCTCCAGATGCATGGACTGCGGCGTGCCTTTCTGCCACTGGGCCTGTCCGCTCGGGAACAGGCCTCCTGAATTCCAGGATGCCATGTACCACGGAAGATGGAAGGAAGCCTACGAAATATTGTCACTCACAAACGACTTTCCGGAATTCACAGGCAGGGTATGCCCGGCTCTGTGCGAGAAAAGCTGCGTCCTGAAATTGACCATCGACGCTCCGGTGACAGTCCGCGAAGATGAAGCCGCTGTCATAGAAGCCGCCTTCCGTGAAGGATACGTCAAGCCGCACATATGGCAGAGAAACGGCAGGAAAGCGGCGGTCATCGGCTCCGGTCCTGCCGGTCTGGCCGCTGCCAACCAGCTGAACAGACGAGGCTACGAAGTCACAGTCTTCGAAAAGGACGAATACATCGGAGGACTTTTGCGCTTCGGCATCCCGAATTTCAAGCTGAACAAGGCCATCATCGACAGGAGGCTCGCTGTCATGGAAGCCGAGGGAATTGTCTTCAAGACGAAATCGGAAATCGACCTGAAAAACCTGCCGGAAGGCTTCGATGCATACTGCATCTGCACCGGGACTCCGCAAGCCAGGGATCTCAACATACCCGGACGAGAACTGAAAGGAATCTACCTGGCCATGGAAATGCTCTCCCAGCAGAACCGGGTGCTTGCCGGACAGACATTTTCCAAGGAAAACAGAATCAGCGCGAAAGGGAAAAAAGTGCTGGTCATCGGAGG
>CALUSC010000055.1 GCA_944323345.1 uncultured Bacteroidales bacterium
CATTTTTCTCAACAGTTCAACTCATACAAAAATATCTCTTTCTGACGATAAATCCTAATCTCCGGTAACGTTTGCAGATTCCGGGAACGTTCCCGCAATCGTTTGCAGACATAAGTCCGTCCAAAGGAATACATCGGATGCGCGAGAATGATATCTTTGTAAACAGCTGACCGCAAGAATTAATTTAATGTTAAATAATAACCGATTATGAAATCCTCAGTCAAAACTTATCATTACGACAGGAACAGAGCCACGGCAGGCATCCTGCACATAGGTGTCGGAAATTTCCACCGTGCGCATGAAGAATATTACACAAATCTTCTTCTCGAATATCCGGACCAGCTGGAATGGGGAATATGCGGCGTTATGCTGCTTCCAGGCGACGAACGTCTGTACAGGATATTGAAAGAACAGAACCGCGAATATACGCTGACAGTATGCGGGCGGGACGGACATGACGAAGCATACCGTATCGGCTCGCTCGTGGAGCTGCTGTGGGGAGTGGAGAATCCGGAGGCCGTGCTCGCCAGGATAGCGGACAGGGATATCCGCATCATCACCATGACCATCACCGAGGGCGGGTACAATATAGAAAAATCCACAGGGGAATTCATGCTCGATGACACGGCAGTGCAGCATGACTTGCAGAATCCTCAGACGCCGCAGACAGTGTTCGGATTCATTGCCGAGGGGCTCCGCAGGAGGAAGACTGCAGGAGGCGGCCCTGTCACCATACTTTCATGCGACAATCTCCAGCACAACGGCAATACCGCCCGCAAGGCTTTCACATCATTCATACAGGCCCAGGATCCGGAGCTTGCGGCATGGATGGAAAACAATGTGACTTTCCCTAACAGCATGGTGGACCGCATCACTCCTGCCACAAGGCCGGAAGACATTGCCCGTCTGAACGAAAAGAACGGGACCGACGACCAGGCTCCTGTTTATTGCGAGGATTTCATCCAGTGGGTGATTGAAGACAATTTCATTGCCGGTCGTCCGGCATGGGAGAAAGTGGGGGCTGAGTTCACTTCCGATGTCACGGCATACGAGAACATGAAACTGAGCCTTCTGAACGCTTCACATACCCTGCTTTCCTACCCGTCCTTCCTGAGCGGCTACAGGAAAGTGGACGATGCCATGCATGACGGAAGGATAGCGAAATTCGTCAGGACTTTCATGGATGTCGACATAACCCCTTATGTGCCGGCTCCCGGCAATACCGATCTGGAACTGTACAAGCAGACGCTGGTAGAGAGATTCGGAAACCGTTCGGTGAGCGACCAGATCGCGCGCCTGTGTTTCGACGGGATTTCGAAGTTCCCTGTATATGTGATGCCGAATCTGATAAAAATGATCAGGGATCATGCAGACCTCACCAGAGTCGCTTATCTGATAGCTGCTTACAGACACTATCTGAAATATCGCACCGATGACCACGGGGCGGCGTTCGAGATCGCGGAGCCATGGCTGACTCATGAAGACGAGGCGGTGATTTCCAGCGATGATCCCATGGAGTTCCTCGGACTCTCGGCGTTCAGGAGCACAGATCTGAAATCTTCTCCGGAATTTGTCGGGCTGTATCTTGATATGGTGGCAGACATCCGCGAGAAAGGGGCGATGGCTACACTGGAGGGCATATTGTAATCGTGACAATTATCTGCCGGCGGCCTGAAGGGTATTTCCGCACAAGTGTTGAAATCACGCTTTGATGCCGGTCGGTATAAAACGGAAAACAGATGGTATCTCAGAAAAAATATGGTTTGGGCCCTTTTGCTGTCATTACATTCATTTATTTCATCGTGGGTTTCCTGACTACGGTGAACGGGCAGTTCCAGGGACCGATGAAAGTGGCTTTCCTGTCGCAGACGGAAGAGCTGCGGAATACGCTGACGACCATGATATCCTTTTTCTTTTTCCTCGGATATCTGCTGAACAGTTCTCTCGGCGGGAAATGGGTGAATGCCCGTGGATATAAGGTGACAATGCTGCGTGCCCTGGTCATCATGGTGGCGGGACTGGTGATGTATTCCCTGTCATCATGGCTGGCAGTCCATTGCGGGAATGCAAGCGTCAGGATAGGCGATGATGTGATTCCATGCGGGTATTTCGCATTTCTGCTGGGCTCGTTCCTGATGGGTACGTCGGCCGCCATCCTGCAAGTGGTCATAAATCCGTATGTTTCTGCCTACGAACTGCCAGGCACCCAGCCAGTCCAGAGAATGAACATAGTCTGCGGCATCAATTCGTTCGGCACCACGATAGCGCCATTCTGTGTCACCGGTATTTTCTTCTCGGGTGTGGCACTGGAAAGCGTCACCGCAGACCAGTTGATGATGCCGTTCCTCATCGTGGCGCTGTGTATCGTGGTCGCGACTCTTGTCACATCGAGACTCAGTCTTCCGGACATCGAGGGTACGAGGGCGGAGAACGGGAAGGGACTGACCAGGAGCATCTGGTCTTTCCGCCATCTGACGCTGGGCGTGATAGCCATATTCTTCTATGTTGGCACTGAGGTCGCCGTAGGGTCGAATGTGAATCTTCATGCCATGGAGCTGATAGAGTCCGGCGACGGGCTGACTTTCTTCGGAAAGGACCGTCTGATACTCTGGGGCATGGATCTGGGAATACCTGCGCTGCTGGCTACCCTGTACTGGGGCGGAATGATGGCGGGACGTCTTGTCTTCAGCTTTTTCAACAATATTTCCGCACGGTGGCTGCTGACTGCAACGACTGTTCTGGCTTCGGCATTGATAGTGGCGGCCATGATTACTGACAACCTCTGGCTTCTGGTATCTGTAGGCTTGTGCCATTCAGTCATGTGGAGCTGCATTTTCACTCTGGCCGTACAGGGCTTGAAGGAATACACATCGAAAGCGTCAGGCGTCTTCATGATGGGAGTGTTCGGAGGTGCGGTCTTCCCTGTGCTGCAGGGGGTGTTTGCCGACCTTGCCGGCAGCTGGCAATGGACATGGAGCATAGCTCTGGTCTGCGAACTCGTGATGCTGCTTTATGCCCTTTTCGGTTCGAAAGTCAGGAAAGAAGACATTATAGGTTAGTTTTCATATATTTTTATCGCAAGCGGGTGGCGGAAATGTATTCCTGCCGCCCGCAATTCATTTAAAACGTGAATTCGATGAAATGAACGGAGTGAATTTCATCGAATTACAGTTCTGATATTTGAGTTTCGGATAATCCTGTGGCAGAGGCTATGATGCTTGCATCCACCCCCTTTTCTTTGAATGCTTTTGCTATCCGGATTTTTTCCTCAGCTCTTCCTTCAGCAATACCGTCATCCCTGGCAGTCTCAATGATGTTGTAATAGTCTCTCTCCGTAAACATCTCTTTTTCGTATGTGAGTTTTACTTCTGGCTCGAACCGTGCGATTTCGCATGCCTGGAACAGACGCTCGAATGCCTCCGTCCACAACTCGTCAGGAAGCTTGTCCAAAGTGCTGATGTGCTTCAAAGAGAAACACCACTTGTCCAGCAACGTCTCGCACTCCTCTAACTTCTTCCCGAACCGGTTCAGTTCTACGAAGATACAAAAAATAGTTTCGTCAGGTACTTTCATCGTTGTTTTTCTCTGAACGTGTATTCGGAAATGACAGATTTTTCCGGAGAATACCTCTGAAGATCCTGCATGTCTTTGTCAAGGAGTCCGAGGAAATACACCGGTGGGATGTCATACTTCCCTCCGTCTCCTCTCTCGCTCCCAGCATCGTACGCCTTCGAAGCATAAAGCACGCACCTGCGGAAGAAATGAGCCTGATGATAGCACTGGACTTCTACTATGAACTGTGTCCCGTCCTCCCCCCCCCCTTGCACCTCAGATCAAGCCTCGTACTCTTGTTGAACAACGAGAAAGAGGGTATTTCGGTGGTCTGATAGGTGATGTCCTTCACTTTCCTGTGAGGCGGAAGCATGACGTTCAGCAGGTCTATAAGGACATCCTTGTTCCTTTGGTCTCCGAAAACAGCCTTGAATCCGGCATCGGTAAGTATGTCCACATATCTCTGCACAACAGTTTTTCTTTACCGTTATATTGTTTTTCTGATTCTTATATTTGTTTCGGTTATATTCCGTCCTTTAATGTTTTTGCGCATAGATGGCGCCGTGAAGTTCCAGATGATTTATTGGCCCGGTTGTGGAAAGGCATGCGACGAAATGCAAACGTTCCCGGAAATGCAAACGTTTTCATAATTTGCAAACGTTATCATGACCTGCAAACGTTCCCAAATGGATTTAATCGCTGTAGAGTATTGATTTTCCATTCCCTTTTACGGAAATTTGCCAAGCAATACCCCAAAAAAGTGTTTGTTTTTTGGAAAACATTTCCATAGCTTTGTCTTAGTGTCATAGCGACACAGACATATAGGGAAGTGTTTTTAGCTTCATCCTTTCTTAGAAATCTGGAAAATTTCACGTAAACAGGGATGGACAATACTGACACTCATTATCCGTGTAGCCTATATCATGTTCTGATATATCCGATCCGGTGTGGGGTATTGTTTATTTGTTTACAGGTAATTCCAGAACCTCTAAGAAGATAAACTAACGACTCCACACTTGAACCGAATAATATTCTATATCTTTCTGATTATCAAATTATACATTCAATATTCATTGTAATTTG
>CALUSC010000056.1 GCA_944323345.1 uncultured Bacteroidales bacterium
GAGAATATCCGCCAGTGGCGCCGCCTATCATGTACAATGTGCTGAATTCAGCCTCTCCGGATTTGGTTACGGATACAATCATGCTGAAAAGATCCACATCCACGCGATATTCTGCCGCTTCGCTTACCTTGAATTTCCTGTCATCCGCTCCTGACAGTTCGGTTTCGGAATACCTGAGCGTCCAGTCATCCGGGTCTTCATTTGCCTTGACATATCCAGGCCAGAAATTGCGTGTGGTTATGAACTTGAATCCTTCACCGGCGGTCGTCAGAGTCCCTGTCCATGTGAAAACTCCTTTTTCTGTCATCGTCATTTCGGAAGCCTGGTCAAGCGACCATCCGCCAGGAGTGGCATCGCCGATCAAGTACAGTGTCGAAATCATGATATCTTCTATCGTCACCGTCATTTCCAGCAGGTTCACCGTGATGCGGTAGTTTGACTTTTCCGTGACGCTGAAGTTGATGTCATCTGCAGAAGCCGGAGCTGACTCAGTATATGTGATCCCGTTCTGGCTGCCGGCAGTCTTGATGTATGCCGGCCATTCATTTCCGGAAGCAGATATGAACCTGAATTCATCTCCGGCTTCCATAATGCCTTCGAATGTGAAGATTCCGCCTGCTGTCCTGGTCATCTGCGTGGCCTTTGCCGCATCCCATCCCCCTTCAGTGGCATCGCCTGTGATGTACAGAACGGCTGGTGCAGGATTGTATGATGTCGCCGTGAAACTGAACTCTGAATACTGCTCCATTTCAGGATAGTCAGTCACTGATGCCCTGATTCTGCCCTTATATTCTCCGGATGTGCCATGCTTGGCGCCCAGTCCGGTCACTATGTTGTTCAGTTCTTCCACGGTTATATCCCGGCTGTAGATTCTTTTGCCGAGAGATTCAGTATAGCATTCCGTCCAGTCTCCTTCAGCATGGTCTATGTCGAGGGAGTAGGAGATGGAATTGCCTGTGCCGAAATTGCTGCCGGAAGTCCATGCCAGGCCTATGGCCGTCTCCAGGCTGTTCTTTTCCTGCAGGATTATCGGGTCCTCAGCCTGGGCCGTGACCTTCAGCTCTTCGCCTCCTTCAGGATCGCCTGCCTTGTATTCATCTATGTCGATGCCGCATCCGGTGATGCAGAGGGCAATGGCGGACAATGTCAGTATTGTATTTAATTTTTTCATTGTATTTTCGTTTATATTGACGTAAGTCAGATGAAAATCCCGCTCATGTTAATATCCCGGGTTCTGGGTCATGAGGTGGTTGGAGTCTATTTCTGTCAGAGGGATAGGGAAGAGCAGCCGGTTTCTGTCGACATTCTTCCCGATGCCTTTCAGAAATTCGAGGGCGTAGTCGCCGTTGTCTATCCTGACCATGTCGAACCATCTGTGGCCTTCGAATGCCAGTTCCATGCGGCGCTCGTGTATTATTTTTTCCTTCATCCACGCCTGTCCTTCCTCAGAGTCAAGTGTGATATCAGACGGAAGAAGAGTCTGGATTTCCGGCAGTCCCGCACGTTTGCGGACTATGTTGAGCGGGGCGCAGGCTTCTTCAGTGAGCCCTTGCCCGTTCAGGGCTTCCGCTTTTTTCAGCAGGACATCAGCATATCTGTAGACTACGAAATCAGCTGAGCTGGTGTTGTATTCAGGTGAATCAGTCTTGGTAACCAGGAATTTCCTGACATTGTATCCCGTGTTGGACCAGCTGTCATCATACGACATATTGTCGAAAGCAGGGCATCCGTCATAGAATACGGTCACATCTTTCCTGAGGTCTCCGTCTTCCCACTCATCCATGAATTCCTGTGTAGGGAGATTCCATCCGTAGGCCCCGGCCACCATGCCTGAGTTCCTCGGCCCCATGAAAGCGGAAAGCCATGATGACTGGTTGTCGCCGCTCCAGAAGTCATACTGTGTGTCGCCAGAGTAGCCGACAGTGAAAAGAGCTTCCTGGCTGTTCTGCGCTTCCATACCGAAATTGTCAGCATAGTCGTACTGCGACAGGTCGTAGCCCATGTCTTCTATCTGTCCGCAGATATTCACCACTTCGGCGTAGTTCTGTTCCGGATGGTAGGTGAGCAGTATGTCAGCCAGCATGCAGAGGGCCGCGTCGCGGCTGGCTCTGTTGTAGTCATCACCGGTGTAGGATCTCTTTTCAGGAAGGAGAGTTACCGCCTGTCTGCAGTCCGTGATGATGCGGTCGTAGCATTCATCCAGTGTTGCACGTTCGGAGTCGGTGTTGTCATCGGCTTCGTGAGGTTCGAGGATGAGAGGCACGCCTCCGAACAGCCTCACCAGTATGTAGTAGTAATGCGCTCTCAGGAAATAAGCCTCTCCCAGGCATCTGTTCCCGATTTCTTCGGAAGTCTGGTTACCTTCTCCCGTAAGAGACTGGATGACAGTGTTGCACTGTCCTATCCCCACCCACGGCGAACGCCAGACGTAGAGTGCGAAAGCATTTGAGGCATCAGCTGCGAAATTGGAGCACTGGACAGTCTCTATGCCGTCTTCTCCTCCGCCTGCACCCACTTCTGAATTACCTGCTATGATATCCAGAGACCATATCCTCTGGTTGTACAGATTCGATGACTGCAGAGGCACATAGCATCCGTTGGTCAGCGCTATGGCTACAGAGTCCGATACTGAAACATTTATGTCTACCGCATATGGCGGGAAACTGTCGAGAAAGTCCGAACATGATACGGACAGGGCCGCTGCCGCGGCAATGATCAAGGTTTTTATCGTTTTCATGATTCCAGCCATTTTAGAAATTGAAATTAAGTCCCAGACTCAGCGTCCGTGAAATAGGGTAGCGGTTTCCGTCGATTCCGTTTATACCTACCTCAGGGTCGAATCCTGAGTATTTGGTCAGTGTAGCTACGTTCTCGCATGAAAGGAAGATCCTGGCATTCTCCACTGAAATCTTTTCCATCCAGCGTGACGGGAAAGTGTAGCTCAGAGTGATGTTCTTCAGCCTCAGGTATGACCCGTCTTCGACGAACCTGTCGGAAAGCCTGGCATTGTGGTTAGGGTCTCCGTATACTGCACGCGGCATTACGGTGCTGGTGCCGTAGCCTACCCAGCGGTATTTGACTGAAGCAGTCTGGTTGTGTGCCGATGACATGCCTTCGTTGGATATGCTTGCGGCATTGAATATATCGTTCCCGGCCACGCCCTGCAGATAGATGGACAGGTCGAATCCCTTGTAAGAGAAAGTGTTCGACATGGAGAATATCCAGTCCGGATTCGGGTCTCCTATGACTGTGCGGTCGTCTTCATTGATGACTCCGTCGTTGTTCAAGTCCTTGAACCTGATGTCTCCCGGAGCAGTGCCTGTCTCCTGGAATGCATGCGCATCCACTTCTGCCTGAGTCTGGAAAAGCCCGTCGGCCACATATCCATAGAATACGTTGATAGGCAGACCGTTCTTCTGCATGGTGATATATGCTCCTGCATTCTCGTTCTGATAGAGCGGAGTGTCGCTGTTCAGGCTGACAATCCTGTTGCTGTTATACGTGGCAGTGAGGGAAGTTTCCCATCTGAAGCCGCCTGTAGTGCTTTCGAAATTTACGGAAGTCACGGTCAGCTCGGCGCCCTTGTTGGAAACCTTTCCGGCATTTGTGTATGTAGTGGACGTGTCCTCATATCCTGAAGTGATAGGAATCGCCGCTTTCACCAGCATGTCCGTGGT
>CALUSC010000057.1 GCA_944323345.1 uncultured Bacteroidales bacterium
CCGGAGGCACCTGAAGAAACTCCTGAGGCGGCAGCCATTTCCCGAAGGTCCTTGTATGCCTGCATTACCCTTTTCAGGCCTTTCTCGGCAGCCTGGAGAGCCTCGTTGCTGAAATCGAGGGTGCTGCGGTAGTGTGCCTGAAGGATGAAGAACCTGACTGTCATCGGCGAATATGCCTGGGTCAGGATAGGGTGGGTGCCCTCGAACATCTCCTGCAGGGTGATGAAGTTCCCGTATGACTTGCCCATCTTCTTGCCGTTGATGGTGATCATGTTGTTGTGTATCCAGTATTTCACCCCGCCGCAGCCACGGGAAGCCATGTTCTGGGCCAGTTCGCATTCGTGGTGAGGGAACATCAGGTCCATGCCTCCGCCGTGGATGTCGAATTCGCGTCCGAGATATTTCTCGCTCATGGCAGAGCATTCCAGATGCCAGCCCGGGAAGCCTTCGCTCCATGGAGACGGCCATTTCATGATATGTTCCGGAGATGCCTTTTTCCAGAGCGCGAAGTCCAGAGCTTCATGCTTGTCTGCCTGGCTGTCCAGTTCGCGTGTGCCGCTTACCACATCGTCCAGATTACGGCCGGACAATATCCCGTAGTGATGGCTTGCGTTATACTTGCGGACATCGAAATAGACAGAGCCGTTGCTGATATATGCGAATCCCGCGTCCAGAATCTTCTGTACCAGGGCTATCTGTTCTATGATATGCCCGGATGCACGCGGTTCGATGGATGGCGGGGCCACGTTCAGCATCGACATGGCCTGGTGGTATCTGATGGTGTATTCCTGTGCTACTTCCATAGGTTCTATTTGCTCCAGGCGGGCTTTCTTGGCTATCTTGTCCTCACCCTCGTCCGCATCATGTTCAAGGTGTCCTACATCTGTAATATTCCGGACATAGCGGACCTTGTATCCTAAATGTTTCAGCAGTTTCACGAGAACATCGTAGGTAATTCCCGGTCTGGCATGCCCCAAGTGTGCATCGCCGTAGACCGTGGGCCCGCAGACATACAGCCCGACGAATCCCGGATGTACCGGCACGAAAAGTTCTTTTTTCCTTGAAAGAGTGTTGGTTATGTATAAATCTCTCATAATCAGTCAGAGAATCAGGTTAAACACAATTTTTCATTTTTATTGATTGTACCGGATTCGCCGGAATCCGGTACAATTTTCAAAGATAGCGAAAAGCTCTGAGATTTCGGCTGGATTTGAGGAGAACTTTCCGGAGAGCGTGCGGGAACTCGTCCTGGCATTTGATTTTACACATAATAATGGTAAATTTGTAAGATATGATTTTCTCGTTCTAAGAAAACATCGCTATGAAAAAATTTTCACTTGGACTTTTTTCTTTTCTGGCGTCCATTCTGTCCGCCAATGCCGCCGGTGTCCAAAATCCGCCGGCTGCAGTGGACACTGTGCTGGTCAATGATCTGGGTACTTACAAAGGTGAATACCCAGTGGGGAAAGGTGTCCTTTTTTCAGATACATGGGGCGTAATCAAGGGCAAATTCAAGGATGGCTTGCCTCATGGAAGGTGCGTCCTGCATGACTACAGGCCATTCAGATACGTCGGACAGTTCTCTGAGGGGCACATTACTGGATACGGGCAGTTTTTTTATGACAACGGCCAGGTGGAGACGGGCTGGTACGAGAACGGCCGCGCCTCTGGAGTGGATGCTGTCTACTATCGGGACGGACGGGTGTATATAGGCTTGTTTGAAAACAATAAAAAGGTGAAAGGAAAGGGCACAGAGTATGAGAAAATGCCGGATTTCTTGAAAGGTCGCAAACCTCAGTACCATGAGCCGCTGCTTTCTGTCGAAGAGCTGAACTTCTACAACGAGGCTTATGAAAAGCTGACGGCAGATGATCGCAAGCCGACATTCCAGGGGCAGAATATGAACACATTTGCAAAGTGGGTGGATGCGCGTCTCAAATATCCGAAAGAGGCCAGAAAACACAGGATAGAGGGCCGTGTCACTCTTGGATTCACCGTGGACAAGGCTGGAGAAGTGAAAGATATAAAGGTGCTGCGGTCCGTGGATCCGCTTCTGGATGCCGAAGCTGTGAGGGTGGTGGGCATGTCCCCTTTGTGGGAGCCGGCTGTCCAATACGGGAGAATGGTGAATTTCAGAGTCGTCATTCCCGTCATCTTTTCGTTGAGATAAATTCGGATAAATTCATTTGCATTGCTCTCGGCTTGTGCGATATTTGGCTTCGCCACATATACTGTTCACGCCTCGGCATAACAAATAAATTTGTTCTGCTCTCGGCTTCTGCGATATTTGGCTTCGCCACATATACTGTTCACGCCTCGGCATAACAAATAAATTTGTTCTGCTCTCGGCTTCTGCGATATTTGGCCTGCGGCCACATATACTGTTCACGCCTCGGCATAACAAATAAATTTGTTCTGCTCTCGGCTTCTGCGTATATTTGCGCGCATGAATATACGTTGTACCGACGTTAAATTTTGGAATTTATGAAAGTAGCAGTCATTATGGGATCGACCAGCGACTATGAGATCATGTCGGCTGCGATCAAGGTTCTCGAAGACTTCGGGGTCGAATACGAAAAAAAGGTCATCAGCGCCCACAGGACACCGGACCTGATGTGTGAATATGCCAAAACTGCCAGGGAACGCGGAATCGGAGCCATCATAGCAGGCGCAGGCGGTGCCGCTCATGTGGCAGGCGTTGTAGCAGGCATGACCACGGTACCTGTCATCGGAGTGCCTATCCAGACCAAGGCTCTCGGAGGAATGGACTCTCTTCTGTCCATAGTGCAGATGCCGGGGGGCATACCTGTAGCTACCATGGCCATCAACGGGGCAAAGAATGCCGGCCTGTTCGCAGTGCAGATCCTCGCTCTGACAGATTCCGCTCTTGAACAGAAACTCAGAAAATTCCGTGAAGATCAGACCCGGAAAGTTCTCGATGCTGTCATATAGTTTGGCCTTGACCGGCTTTTGATATCAGGCAGCCTGTCTGCCGGCATTTCAAATCAATCATCCATGAAGAATTACCGCATTTTTGTAGAGAAATATCCTGAATTCCAGGTGGAGGCTAAAAGCCTGCTGAATGAACTCAATGAAAATCTGCAGCTTTCACTGCAAAGTCTCAGGCTGCTGAATGTCTACGACCTTTTCGGCTTCACTCCGGAACTGCTGGAGAAAAGCCGCTATGGAGTTTTCGGGGAGATAGTCACCGACCGTGTTTCAGATGACTGCGACCTTTCAGGAGTCAAATATATAGCTGTAGAGTACCTTCCAGGGCAGTTCGACCAGCGCGCCGCATCGGCGGTGGAATGTGTCAAGCTGATCGAGCCGGAGGCTGATGTGAGAATAAAAAGTTCAAAACTCATCATCCTGGAGCCGGACACTGATGATGCTGTCATAGAAAAGATAAAGCACTATTATATAAATGCGGTAGAGTCGCGTCAGAAAGATTTGTCCCAGCTCAGCGACACTGAGCAGGCTCCGGTGATACCGGTGCAGGTTCTCGATGGCTTCACATCCATGCAGGAATCTGAATTCGGCCCTTATTGCAGGAAGATGGGACTCGCCATGAATGCAGACGATCTCCGTGAAGTGGTGAATTATTTCAAGGCGGAAGGCCGTGACCCGTATGAGACCGAACTCAGGATTCTGGATACATACTGGAGCGACCATTGCCG
>CALUSC010000058.1 GCA_944323345.1 uncultured Bacteroidales bacterium
GTTTTCAACTGTCTGCCCAACTTCTGCGTTTTTCTTTTAACTCCCTAATTATCAAATCCTGTTGCGTTAATCTGCTGTAATTCGGCGGATATTCCAGAGATTTTCCGTAAATTTGACAGATTTAGATTAAATAATTATCCGGAGAATCCGGACATAAATAAAAAACAAATAATTTTCTACAATGAATCTTAAATTTTTCATTCCTGCCGTCATGGTCTTTTCTGCCGTAACTCTCTTTGGGCAGACGCCCGTCTATCTGGACAATTCCGCTGATATTGAAGACCGTATCGATGATGTGATGAAGCGGCTCACGACTGAAGAAAAAGTAGCCATGCTGCACGCTCAGTCCAAGTTCAGTTCTCCTGGAGTCAAACGGCTGGGGATTCCCGACATCTGGATGACTGACGGGCCTCACGGTATCAGGCCTGAAGTATTGTGGGACGAGTGGGATCAGGCAGGATGGACGAACGATTCATGCGTAGCCTTCCCTGCCCTTTCATGCCTCGCAGCCACATGGAATGAGGAAATGTCATATCTCTACGGTGTAAGCATCGGAGAAGAAGCCAGATACAGGAACAAGACAGTGCTTCTCGGCCCTGGCGTAAACATTTACAGGACACCTCTCAACGGAAGGAATTTCGAATACATGGGGGAAGACCCTTATCTGGCATCGAAAATGGTTGTCCCGTACGTCAAGGGCGTCCAATCTAACGGAGTTGCGGCATGCGTAAAGCATTTTGCTCTGAATAACAATGAAATAAACCGCCATACGAGCAACGTCATAGTTGATGACAGAACTCTGTATGAAATATATCTGCCGGCATTCAAGGCTGCTGTAGAAGATGGCGGGACATGGACTATAATGGGTGCATACAATCTTTACAAAAACCAGCATGCATGCCATAATGAATATCTGCTGAACGATATCCTGAAAGGAGAATGGGAATTCGATGGCGTGGTGGTATCGGACTGGGGCGGAACGCATAACACCGATCAGGCCATTAAGAACGGTCTGGACATGGAATTCGGCTCATGGACCGACGGTTTGAGCGCCAATGTCAAAAATGTCTATGACAGCTACTATCTCGCCAACCCGTATCTGGAACGGATCCGGTCAGGAGAAGTAGGAACGGAAGAACTGGATGACAAGGTCCGCAGGATCCTGAGACTGGCGTTCAGGACAGTAATGAGGCAGGACAGACCATTTGGAAACATGCTTTCAGAGGCGCACTACCAGGCAGCCAGGGAGATCGGAAATGAAGGAATAGTCCTGCTGAAAAACGAAAACAATATACTGCCTATTGTCCCTGGGGAAAACTGCAGCATACTGGTAGTCGGCGAAAACGCCATCAAAATGATGACTGTCGGTGGAGGCAGTTCTTCTTTGAAGGTACAGAGGGAAATATCTCCGCTCGAAGGTCTTGAAAACGCGTTCGGCGGCAAAGCGGAAATCATATATTCCAGAGGATACGTGGGAGATGTTTCCGGTGAATACAACGGCGTCCGCACAGGACAGAATCTCAAGGAAAACAGATCTCCTGAAGAATTGCTGGCAGAAGCGGTGGAAAACGCACAGAAAGCCGATTATGTAATTTTCATCGGCGGCCTTAACAAATCTTACCACCAGGACTGTGAAAACTCCGACAGAGCCGGACTAGGCCTTCCATACGGACAGGATCAGGTCATTTCTGCTCTGGCAGAAGCCAATGAAAATCTGATAGTCGTCAACATTTCAGGAAATGCCGTGGCAATGCCTTGGATAGACAAGGTACCTGCTGTCGTCCAGGCCTGGTATCTTGGGTCTGAAGCAGGCAACTCGATTGCCGATGTCCTCAGCGGCGTGGCAAATCCTTCGGGTAAACTGCCGTTCACATTTCCTGTCGCGCTCGAAGACTGCCCTGCCCACTCGGCAGGAGAATATCCCGGGACCAAAAGGAATGACGGAATCTGGGATATCGAATACAAGGAAGGTATTTTCGTCGGTTACAGATGGTATGAGAAAGAGAATATCAAGCCGCTGTTCGCATTCGGACACGGACTCAGCTACACGGAATTCTCTTACGGCAAGGCTTCTGCAGACAGCAAGTCAATGACCGGGGACGGAAGCATAACTGTCAGCCTGGATATCACCAATACCGGAAAAACGACCGGAAAGGAAGTGGTACAGCTGTATATATCAGATATGAAATTCAGCCTTCCGAGACCTGAAAAGGAATTGAAGGACTTCAGGAAAATAGAGCTGGAGCCAGGTGAAACCTCTACGGTCACTTTCACGATAGAGAAAGAAGACCTGAGCTATTTCGATCCTGAGAAGCATGACTGGGTAGCGGAACCGGGAAAGTTCAAGGCTCTTATAGGCTCAGCTTCAGACGATATCCGCGCCGAGATATCTTTTGCACTGGAATAATACGGGATACATCATGAAAAAGGGTAAAATTATCGGTATTTCTACCATTGTCGCCGTGGCGGTATTGGCTTTGTTCGTATTCTTCAAGTTCTACTTCGTTTTCGGCGAAGGAGTAAAGGCCGGAGAACTGAACTTCGTCGTTTATAAAGGATACGTATTCAAGACATACGAAGGGAAAGTGATACAGGCCGGATTCAATTCCAAAATGAAGAACACGACGTCGGCCATCCAGTCATACGAATTCGAATTTTCCATAACAGACCCGGCCGTGGCTGACTCGCTTATGAGATGCAGCGGCAAACTGGTGGAACTGCATTACAAGGAATACCTCGGAAGCCTGCCATGGAGAGGACAGCAAAAATATGTTGTCGACAGAATTCTTGCAGTCAGATAATCCGACCATGACAGAGAAAGAAAAAATGCTGGCAGGAGAGTTGTACGATGCCGCCGATCCCGATTTGCTGAAGGAACTTTCCAGAGGCAGGGCTCTTGTGCACAGATACAACTCTCTGGATCCGTCAGATGAAAATGCCAGGAAAGCTCTTCTGAAAGAACTGCTCGGCAAGACAGGTGAAGTCTTTACGTTTGTACAGCCATTCTACTGCGATTACGGATCGAATATCGAAGTCGGAGAGAATTTCTTTGCCAACTATTGCTTCACAGTTCTGGATGAAGCCAAAGTCAGGATCGGTAACAATGTATTCATTGCGCCGAATGTAAGCATATATACTGCAGGCCATCCGATTGAACCGGAAATCAGAAACACACTTGTAGAATACGCAAAACCTGTCACCATCGGTGACAATGTGTGGATATGCGGAAATGTCACGATAATTCCTGGGGTTACTATTGGGAATAATGTCACTATAGGCGCAGGAAGCGTTGTAGTCAAGGATATTCCTTCCGATTGCGTAGCTGCAGGCAATCCCTGCAGAATCATCAGACACATCTGAAAAACAGGAATATCGTATTAAGCTGAACGCTTTGGATCTGGCTCTGATTCTGGTCGGTATGGTCTTCATCTGGCTCGGCTCAAGATAACTGTTCATCAACAGATCGCGTAGCTGCAAGTTTACAAAAAAAGAGTCCGGGACGAAAGATGATTCATCCCG
>CALUSC010000059.1 GCA_944323345.1 uncultured Bacteroidales bacterium
TCGTTCGGTTCGTATGAAGTCATCCATACTGAATCTGCCGGCGCTATGTCATATTGCGCCAGCTTACTGAGCGAATCCAGGCGCTCGCGAGCCCATGCGAAATCATCTCCTATTACAGCAGTGCTACGAAGGTCGGCAGAATCTAAAAGAGCTATTTCTTCATCTGGTGAAGAAGCCCGTAATGCAGAACCGGCTATCCAGCAGTTTCCGAAAGCCTGGGAGTTCACCACTGGCGGATATTCCCCTCCGATGATGATGTATTTGTCGTTCAGCATTGAAAGGACAGGAATTTCCGGCAGCCCGGCTTCCACATCCTGGATCGTGGCAGAAGAATTCACCGTGCGGATGATGCTGTTTATTTCTCCCGACAGATGATATTCTATCAGATCCTGATATCTCTGAAGTTTCGCCGGGCTGTAGCCTCCGATGGACTTGTGCCAGTAGCTGGCGTGCGAGTCGTTGAACGTGTTTACGCTCAGATCCAGCACCCTGTAGTCTAATGACTGGTCTTCCAGTATCATATCATCCACAGGCCGTGCCGTGAACTGTGACGAGAAGTCCCTTCGGCTCACGAAATGGCCGCTGTTCAAGTATCTCTTGTCCACTCCCCAGAGATCCAGCAGCACGAGGACGGCCATGGCGAGTCCGGCTATGGTCAGCGAATGTCCTTTTCCGGAGTTTCTGTCTGCACTCCTGAGATTCCAGCATATAAGCGCGAAAGCCAGGGTCACGAACACCAGGCTCCGGCAAGCGTCTTTCACCAGCATGGCCTTTCTGTCAGCCTGCAGTGCATCAGCCAGAATATCCTGCATTCCCGCATCGGAAGCCCCGGAAAACGAACCTGCCAGAGACGGGAAGATGGCGAAAAGCAGACAGAATCCGCCGGTAATGCTGTATGCGGCCAGAGCGGCCTTGCGTACACTGCGCGATCCTTTTTCAGTCTTCCATATCCTGTCGAGCGCCATGAATCCGAGCAGAGGCACTGTCACCTGCAGGATGACTAAAGCCATGGAGACCGTCCTGAATTTGTTATACAGCGGCACGACATCGAACCAGAGTTTCGTGAACCACATGAAATGGTTTCCCCATGCCAGCAGAATCGCCAGAACGGTACAGATCGCGAGCCACCATTTGTCACGTCCTTTCACCGTGAAAAGTCCGAGAATGAATAGGAATATGGAGATGGCGCCCATGTACATCGGTCCTGCCGTGAACGGTTGAGGTCCCCAGTATAGAGGCAGGTATTTCATGGTCTGGTCTACATCCGGCTGCCGTGCCTGTACCAGAAGGTCTCGGACCTCTGAATTCCTGAGCTTCGGGTCGCCTGCGGAAGAGCCTCCGTTGAAGTTGGGAATCAGCAGATTGGGAGTTTCCGAGATGCCGTATGACCAGGCCGTGGCATAGTCCAGATCCAGCCCCTCGTTTCCTTCTCCGTCACTCTGTCCGAGCTCCGAACCGCCGCGCATCGAGTACTCCGCATATTCGTAAGTCGGCAGCAGCTTGTTCAGATTCGTCGCTATTCCGAGCCCGCCGATGACCAGCAGCAGCGCTGACGCCGTGAAGAATCCTGCCAGAGCCTTTTTTCTGTCCGTTCCGGACAATATTTTCACGAATACTGCTATCACGTACACCAGAATGACTATCGCCAGATAATACGAAATCTGAGGATGGTTAGCCTTGATCTGGAAGCTGAGGGCAAAGGCGAACAATACCGCGCCGAGGCATGTCTGCAAAAGTCTTTTCTTAGTCCTTTCGGACAATGCCAGTGCGGACCTGTATGTATAGACCATTGCGGCGAGCACCCATGGCATATAGGCGATGGCCTGCATCTTCGTATTGTGTCCGACCTGGATGATCTGCATGTTGTAGGAACAGAAAGCTATGGCTATCGCTCCGCCTATTGCGAGCAGAGGCCTGATGCCGAAAGCGAGCATCAGAAGAAAGCCTCCGAGAAGGCTTATGAAAATATAAGTTGCGGGTCTGGCTCCTGTGAGCAGGAAATCGTACAGCCAGGCTGTCCAGTCACCCTTGAATATGCCGTACATGGAGATAGTCGGCATGCCTCCGAACATCGAATTCGTCCAGAAAGACGGGTCTTCGGGATGGTCCTCGTTGTAAGTGATCACCTCGTTTGTCATTCCTGTCCATCCTGAAATATCGGACTGGTTCACTATCTTCCCGCTCAGCACTTCCGGGACGAATGCGTATGAAATCGCTATGAACAGCAGGATGATGCCTGCTCCATACAAAATGTTTTTCACTAAAGTATTTTTCATATATTCTTTGTCTTGCTCTTGTCAGATTCTCTGTACGCGGCTGTATTTTTTCACGCAACGCCCTGTCCCGTCTTGCTCCAGCAGGCTCTCCATCAGGCGGGCCATGCGTCCTGTCAGTTCCTTGCGCGAATATCTGGATATATCGGCATTTTCAGGCTCGGGGTCATCGGATTTGAACATTTCCCAGCATCTGTCTATGAAATTTTTCGTGCCTTCGTAGTCATTCCAGTCCAGCATAGTCCCGCTGCGTGTTTCGTTGAGTACATCTGCCATGGTACATTCTGTCATGCCTATGCCGAGGATAGGATGCCCTGCGGCCATGTATTCGAATATCTTTCCTGTCAGGACGGCCTTGTATTCAGGTTCTTTCCGTTGAGGCAGCAGGAGAACGGATGCTCCCATCTGTTCCCTGGCGGCTACCTGATGGGGCTGGTAGCCGAGATTCCTCAGATTCTCAGTCAGGCCGTGCTCCATGACGGATTCCGTGATTTCCCTGTCGGTCTTGCCGACAAGCCTGATCCGGAGAAGTTTGCGGAAGTCACTGTCGGTCCGGCACTTGTCTGCCAGGACTTTCCAGAGCGTCTCGGGATTCCCGTCCGCGGCGAAAAGTCCGGTATGGGTGATGTTGAAGAACCCGTCCGGTTCGACTATCTGCCTGAAATCCGATTCGTCATATCCGTTTGTGATGCAGTGTACGGGGGTGGAAGTCATGGACTGGAATTCCTCTTGAAGGGGCTTGGTCACCGTGACTATGGCTGAGGCCGAGTCCAGTACCTGTTTTTCCAGGGCGATGTGCCGGCGCCTGGCCCATGATGTCAGATGCAGATGCTTGAAATAGAACATCCTGGTCCAAGGGTCCCTGAAGTCCGCTATCCACGGCAGTTTCGTGGCTTTAGCCACCTTCATGGCGATGAGATGCATCGAATGGGGCGGTCCGGTACTGACTATGATGTCCACCGGATGATCTTTCAGATACCTCAGCAGATATTTGACTGACGGCCTCACCCAGAAACACCTCGGATCCGGGATGAAGAAATTCCCACGGATGAAAAGGGAGAGTTTTTGGAAAAGGGACTTCTTTCCTCCGCTTATCGGATTCACTTCGCCCTGCTTTTCCCCGGACTTCCCTGTCAGGGACCTGTATATCCTGTACGGTTCCGTTATCCTGGTTTTCAGGATTTCGGCCTCAGGCGGAATATCGTC
>CALUSC010000060.1 GCA_944323345.1 uncultured Bacteroidales bacterium
ATAGCCGAGTACAAGGTGGGCTCCATCCTCAATGCACCCGGCCCCATGGCCCAGGATATAGACAAATGGCAGGAAATCATAGGCCGTATCCAGGAAGTGTCCATGAAGGAAATAGGGATTCCGTGCATCTACGGTCTGGATCAGGTACACGGCACTACCTACATTCTGGGCGGCACTATGTTCCCTCAGAACATAAACATGGGCGCTTCACTGAATCCTGATCTGGCATACACTGCAGCAGAAATCACCGCTTACGAAACACGGGCCGGAAACTGTCCGTGGACTTACGCCCCTACCATCGACCTGTCCCCAGACCCTCGCTGGTCCAGGGTCTGGGAAAACTACGGTGAAGACTGCCTGGTAAACTCTGTCATGGGAAGCGCTGCGGTCCGCGGCTTCCAGGGAGATGACCCCAACCATATTCCCGCAGACCGTATCGCCGTATCGTTGAAACACTACATGGGCTACAGTGCGCCAAGAACAGGAAAAGACAGGACTCCAGCCTACATACCGGAATCAGTCCTCAGAGAAAAATTCTTCGCACCTTTCAAGGCCTGCGTCGAAGCCGGAGCACTGACAGTCATGGCGAACAGCGGCTCAATCAACGGAGTGCCCGTACATTCGAGCTATGAGCTGCTGACAAAATGGCTGAAGGAAGATCTCAACTGGGACGGCATGCTCGTTACGGACTGGGCCGACATAAACAACCTCTATACGAGGGAAAAAATAGCTGCGGACAAGAAAGAAGCCATAAAAATAGCGATAAATGCAGGCATCGACATGGCCATGGAACCCTATGACCTCGGATACTGCACACTTCTGAAAGAACTGGCAGAAGAGGGTGAAGTGCCAATGTCGAGGATAGACGATGCAGTACGCAGAGTGCTGAGACTGAAAATCAGACTGGGACTTTTCGATACTCCGGATACTCATGCCGAAGATTATCCCGAATTCGGCAGCAGAAAGCATGCTGAAGCGGCACTTCATGCAGCCGAAGAGTCGGAAATCCTGCTGAAGAACGAAGACGGCATCCTGCCTTTGAAAAAGGGAGTGAAAATTCTCGTCACCGGACCTAATGCCAATTCGATGCGCTGCCTTAACGGAGGCTGGAGCTACAGCTGGCAGGGACATCTGGCCGACAGATTCGCAGGCGAATACAACACGATATACGAAGCGCTGAAGAATAAATTCGGAACATCCAATGTACGTCTGGAGCAGGGAGTCTCATACGTACCGGAAGGCAAATACGATGAAGAAAATGCACCTGAAATCGGCAAGGCAGCGGCAGCAGCAAGGAATGCGGACGTCATCATAGCATGTATCGGAGAGAATTCATACTGCGAGACACCAGGCAATCTCTCCGACCTGGCTCTGTCAGAAAACCAGAGAAATCTGGTCAAGGCCCTCGCACGCACCGGAAAACCTGTCATTCTGATCCTGAATGGCGGCAGACCCCGCATCATCAACGATATCGAACCGTTGGCAAAAGGCATCATAAACATTCTTTTGCCGGGGAATTACGGCGGAGATGCATTGGCCAATATACTTTCAGGCGAGACCAACCCGAGCGCCAGAATGCCGTACACCTATCCGCGCTTCTCTGCGGCCCTTACCAACTACGACTATCGTGTAAGCGAAGAGATGGACACCATGCAGGGAGCTTACGACTACAATGCCGTCGTCTCCGTCCAGTGGCCGTTCGGCTTCGGTCTCAGCTATACTACGTTCAGCTACAGCAATTTCAAAGTCGATAAAACATCTTTCTCCGCAGATGATGAACTGATATTCTCGATAGATGTGACCAACACGGGTCCGGTTGCGGGCAAAGAAGCTGTCATGTTGTTCAGCAGCGATCTGGTGGCATCCCTTACTCCTGAAAACAGAAGGCTGCGCGCATTCGAAAAAATAGAACTGCAGCCGGGAGAAACCCAGACTGTAGAACTGTCCATAAAAGGCAGCGACCTGGCATTCGTCGGTGCTGACGGGCATTGGATTCTTGAAAAAGGAGATTTCAGGATGCAGGCAGGAGACAAGGTCCTGGAGATCAGCTGCAGCGAGACCTGCAAATGGGACTCGCCCAACAAATAAGCCGGGCGGCATGACATTTTGTCATATTTCGCAGGTTTCCGAGTATTGGCACAAGTTTCGATAAAAGGGAGTCGTCATCCGGAACGGACGAAGAAGTCCGGGAAGGATGACGATAACCGAATATAATAAAGGAGAAACATATTATGGGAAAAATCATTGGTATTGACTTGGGAACCACGAATTCTTGCGTGGCAGTCATGGAAGGCAACGAGCCTACCGTAATCATCAACAACGAAGGCCAGAGGACTACACCTTCAGTGGTCGCGTTCACCGACGGAGGTGAAAGGAAGATAGGTAACCCTGCCAAAAGACAGGCCATAACCAATCCTCACAAAACAGTCTTTTCCATCAAGAGATTCATGGGAGAGACATACGATCAGGTAACCAAGGAAGTCGAAAGAGTACCTTACAAGGTAGTCCGCGGTGAAAACAACACACCGAGGGTGGACATCGACGGAAGGCTTTACACGCCACAGGAAATTTCGGCTATGATTCTTCAGAAAATGAAGAAAACCGCTGAAGACTATCTCAGACAGGAAGTGACAGAAGCCGTCATAACGGTACCTGCTTACTTCTCAGATTCTCAGAGACAGGCTACAAAAGAGGCGGGAAAGATTGCCGGACTGGATGTAAAGCGTATCATCAACGAGCCTACGGCAGCAGCCCTTGCATACGGCCTTGACCAGAAGAACAAGGACATGAAGATCGCCGTATATGACCTTGGCGGCGGTACATTCGATATATCCATCATGGAACTCGGCGACGGTGTATTCGAGGTGAAATCCACCAACGGTGACACCCACCTGGGAGGTGATGATTTCGACCAGGTCATCATAGACTGGCTGGCATCTGAATTTGCAG
>CALUSC010000061.1 GCA_944323345.1 uncultured Bacteroidales bacterium
ATGCGAACCGTACCAGCGCGGCTCCGGTGCGGTGCATAAAGTATTCTGACGAACCGTCCGTCCAGAATCGCTGGTGATGGCGAGATTTTGGCCGGGTATTGCTCCAGGTCCATTGTTTTTCCTCGGGACTAGGAGCATTTTGACCGAGTATCGCTTCAGGTCCGAGATGTTTCTGTGGGATCTGTGTCATTTTTAGCGAGAAATGCGCCAGGTCCGGATGGTTCGGAGGGTTACGGATGATCCGGAGGATTACGATAGCATCCGTGCCGCCTCGGACGGTTCCGGTCTCATCGGACGAAAGTTCAGGCGGGTCAGGATAAAATAAGCCGGAATGGCATGGCCGGAATGCGGAAAATTGCTATATTGGAGAAAAATTCAGAAAGCCATGTTCGGAAAGAATATATCGGGAAAGAAGCTGAAAGCCATGGTATGGATATCCACCGTCCTATATCTGGGTCTGGACCTGATATATTTCCTCCCGGTGGAACCCCCTTATGAAATCGCTTTTCCGGTAGCCGCCATCGCCATATTCTCGCTCTGGCTCGTACCCATGCCGATGTGCGTGGCACTGATAGCATCTGCCGCCGGCGACCTGATGGGGGCAGCCGGAAACTTCATGGCACAGATGGAATGCTTCGCCGTGGCGAACCTCTTCCTGTGTCTCTTCTTCCTCCAGCGGCTCTTCCTTACAGGCAAAGCCTCGGTCCGGAATATCAGCGCAATACTGACGAAAAAGCGCGTCGCCTTTCTGACTGTTACGGGAATCTGCGTGGCAGCCATACTCCTGATGGTCATGATCAGCATCATCCCAGAAGTTCCGTCCGGCGTCCAGCGGGCCGGAGTCGCCTTCTACGCCATAGTGGTATCCCTGATGTTCTATTCCGCCCTGATGCAGAGAAGCATATTCTACGCAGTGGGAGCCTTTTTCTTCATCGTTTCCGACTTCATTCTGGCCTGGGACATGTTCGTGGAACCCGTGCCCTGCGACCGCTATTTAGTCATGATCCCATATTTCATAGCTCAATGGATGTTCTACGTCAGGGCTACAAAATACCGTGTCGGCCCGAGTATTCTTCTGACCCGCCTGTGACATGGACCGAATGCAGCTCGCGGAGCTAAATGAATGCCGCCCGAACTCGTCTACCGGCAGCCTCCGATAAAATGACCCGCAGCTGCTACAAGGAATCCCCCGACCGTTTCAGATTCTCCACATACCGGGCTATGACGGACAGGTCGCATTCATGGATTGGAGTAGGTCGTCTCGGCGACTATCAGGATGCCCGTATATGCCGGGAGAATATAAATCCGAATGTGACTTCATATCATAATCATCGTGGTCGCTCATTTCTGATCAGTAATGGACTTTTGGGTAGCGGATCATTCCAGATTACCGATTTTGACGACCTCGAAAATGTGAATTATGCCCCGACGTATTATCATCAGATTGAGGTAGATTACGCAAACCGCACCTCTGCCGCCCCTGTCCGTTGCGTAAAGTATGATGCCGAGAAGTAGATAATAAGAATTGAAGGTGAAGAGTACCGATTATTTCCGGATTTTCATATCTTTGCCACAAAGATATAGTTGATCATGCCACGGAGTATATTCAGGAAAGATGTTGCATTGCAGGCGATATTGTATATTGCCCAGAATATAGAGAGAAAAGATATTCACAAAATATGCAAGATACTTTACTTCGCAGACAGGGAGCATTTGTCGAAGTACGGTAGAAGTATTACCGGTGATGTCTATATAGCTATGGCATATGGCCCCGTACCGTCAAAAGTGGAGGATATATTCAAGGCCGTCCGAGGTGACAGCTATTTCTCTGACTGCGCGTCGGATCTGAAAGAATATTTCGATTTCAAGAATCGGTATATTATAGAACCTAAGAAAAAAGCCGATCTCGATTATCTCTCCGGAACAGATATAGAATGTCTGGATAATGCCATTGCCTTATGTAAGGATATGACATTCAGTCAGCTTACCGATTTGTCGCACGATTTGGCATGGAATAATACAAAGAAAGACAGGGCAATATCCGTCAAGGATATTCTCAGGGAAGCAGGGGATGATGAGGAATACGCCGAGTATATCTCATCGAAGTTGAAAATGGAAACGTCTTTCATCTGATCATGGATTTACCGGCATCGCTTTTAGAATCAGCTATTACACGAGGTGCGATTCTGTTTTCCTCAATATTTGAAGAAATAGATCACGGGAAATATTTTGTTATTATCGGTGTTTCCGAGGAGAATGTTGCCGGATTCTTTTTCATCAATTCTCATATACATCCTGTAGTCTTTAATAAACAGGATCAGTTGGATATGCAATATGTCATGAAACAGTCTGATTATCCGTTTCTCAGATATGATTCATATTTGTGTGCCACGAATATTATCACCAGAACCCGGCAGGAACTTGCGGAAAGTATTAATTCAGGTAATACTTCTAAAATAGGAATGATGCACGATGCTCATATTAACGAAGTTTTGGAAATGGTCCGGAATTCAAGATTGTTCAGTAACATTGAAAAAAGGAACTTTTTTTATTAAAAATGTCCGATTGTTATAAAAATGACTCCTGCCTTTGATTATGAACAGAGGCAGGAGTCGT
>CALUSC010000062.1 GCA_944323345.1 uncultured Bacteroidales bacterium
GCGTAGACTTCGGCAGAAAGGTATTTGAACATCTTCTCCCTGTTGAAGACATACATGGCATAATACTCCGACGGACGGCCTTTCGGCAATTCCACTTCATAAGGCTTTTTCCCGAAAGCCGTTTCGACCATTTTGAATCTCAAGGTTGACATAGTACAGCATTTGTTAAATTCTGCTGCAAAAATAAGAAACTGTTTTGAAATTCATGATGAAAAAGATTAAAACAGATATTCGCGGAAAATGATTAAATTTGAAAGATATTTGAATATTAATTTTCATGGCAATGTTGAAAGAAGGAGACAGGATCCCGGATTTCACGGTACTGGACCAGGACGGGAACACAGTTACACGCAAGGATTTCGAAGGAAAGAAAATAGTCCTCTATTTCTATCCTAAGGACAATACTCCCGGCTGCACGGCTGAAGCGTGCAATCTCAGGGACAATTTCAGCGCCCTGAAGGCCGCCGGGTATGAAGTCTACGGTGTCAGCAAAGACAGTCCGGCATCGCACGGCAAGTTCATCGGAAAATATTCCCTGCCGTTTTCTCTTCTGTCAGACCCTTCTACGGAAATGCTGCAGGCATTCGGGGCGTGGGGCGAGAAGAAAATGTACGGGAAAACGACTTTCGGAACATTGCGCAAGACTTTTCTTGTCGCACCGGACGGTACCATTGAACGCATTATCGACAAGGTAGACACCAAAAACCACATTGCACAGATTCTGTGACATCATTTTTATCGGTTATGACCAGACAGGAATTAATGAGGACGGCGATACGCCTGTCGGAAGATAATGTCAGGAACGGGGGAGGGCCTTTCGGGGCAGTGATAGTGAAGGACGGCGAAATAGTGGCGACCGGGACGAACAGGGTTACAGCCGACTGCGATCCGACTGCCCATGCCGAAGTCAATGCTATCCGGGCGGCCTGTGCCAGACTCGGAACATTCGATCTTTCAGGGTGTGAAATATATTCGTCATGCGAGCCTTGTCCGATGTGCCTGGGTGCCATTTACTGGGCACATCTGGACAAACTGTATTACGGGAACGACAAGAAAGACGCCGCCGGAATAGGATTCGACGACGCCTTCATATACAGGGAACTCGACCTTAAGCCTGAAGACAGAAGCCTTAAGTCCGAACGCCTTCTTCCTGACGAGGCGTCCAATGCCTTCAGACAATGGGCGGAAAACCCTGACAAGGTGGAGTACTGACGCTGCGGCGCAGCTTGCCGCTTGATTTTTGCGATACAATATCTACCTGATTCCGTATTTTTTCAGGATTTTCAGTATAGGTTTCTCGATGGAGCGGGCCCATGCCATATAGCCCATGTCTGACGGATGAGTGCCGTCGACAGAACTTTCCCTGGCGTCTTTTCCTGTGTCAGGAGTGATAAAATAGACATCCTTGTATTTTTTCACAGCTTCATTCATCAGTTTTTCTGCCATGTCCATCTTGGCCTGTTCGTTTCTGTCGTTGCTCAGGCTGAAATTCCTGCTTTCCCTGTATATGGTCTGCATGAAGATAAGAGGCACGCCAGGATGGGCCTCCTGTATCTTTTCTATAAACGGGAACAGCCTTTCTTCTATCATGGCCGCTCCTGGATTCGAGAATGCATCGAAAATGAACGCGTCAGCTTCCACATCTGCCAGGACGTCTGCAAAGTATGGCTGCATCTTGCAGTTCCCGCTGCATCCGAGGCTGAGAATCTGCAGCCCTGTGTGCCTCATGAACTGCATCGGATATGACATCCCCGGACGGCTGATGCTTATTCCCTGGGTGTAGCTTGAGCCGAATATGGCTATCCTGTGTCTGAAAGGAGACTCCATTCCTTCCAGCGATGCGCCTTCCTCCACTCCTATTTTTACTGAGTATAATTCGCTGTATATAGGCAGATAGAGCATGCATTCCTTTTCTGCATGGTCCATGTCGCTTATCAGTACAAGTGGCCTGTCTGATTTGGGATCGGCTGTCTTGGACGCGGCGTAGGTCCATACTCCGTCTTTCTTTATATAAAGGTCATAGCCACGAAGGGCTATACCCATCGTATTCGGAGCAGTGTTGTAATATCCGAACTCGCTTTTTACGGAAATGGCAGATGAGTTTGTCTTGAAAATTACGGCCAGGCCGGCAGAGCATCTTACCTGCTCGTTTTCTCCTTTTGTAAATCCTTTGTATTTGCAAGTGTCCACGCGATGATACGGATTCGGGGTGTCAGGCAGAATCTTTCCTATCAGATTCAGGTCGGATGCTTCAGTGAATTCATACTTCACATTCTTCGGTGTCTGGGCCAGGATCGGCACGGCAAGCATCAGCATTGCAGAGAAAATCAGAATTTTTTTCATGTTCGGATATTGTTTGATGTTTCATTTCATAACCGGCATTCCGCAGGATGATGGATATCGGCAGGATGTAAATATATGAAAAATTTTGAGAACCGGACAGTCCTTGGGAAGGCGTTATCTGCGTCACTTTCGCCCGGGAACGCCGCAGATAGTTCCGCAGGATGCACTATCTGCGTCAAAATCCTGCTGCAATGCCGCAGATAGTTCTCGTTTCGGCATCATCTGCGTCACTTTTGCCCGGGAACGCCGCAGATAGTTCCGCAGGATGCACTATCTGCGTCAAAATCCTGCTGCAATGCCACAGATAGTTCCCGTTTCGGCATCATCTGCGTCACTTTCGCCCGGAACGCCGCAGATAGTTCCGCAGGATGCACTATCTGCGTCAAAATCCTGCTGCAATGCCACAGATAGTTCCCGTTTCGGCATCATCTGCGTCACTTTCGCCCGGGAACGCCGCAGATAGTTTCGCAGGATGCACTATCTGCTTCAAAATCCTGCTGCAATGCCACAGATAGTTCTCGTTTCGGCATCATCTGCGTCACTTTCGCGCAGGAACGCTTCAGATAGTTCCGCAGGATGCACTATCTGCGTCAAAATCCTGCCAGAACGCTGCAGATAGTCCCTGATATTTCAGTTGATTGAAACACCGTCTGAGCAGGGCGCAGTTTATCCGCCTGAGCATTGAACAGTTCATCTTTCGGAACGGCCGGAACAGCGGATAATCCTGCTTTCAAGAAACACCGCCCCGCATGACAGGATATAGTAAACTATAATCTGCACCGTCAGAGCGGCTATCTGGGGCTCTGCCATGGCCAGCCCTGCCCCGGCTGTGTTCATGTTCATGAAAGCCCGGACGGCGAAAGTCGACGGGAAAATGTATGAAAACCATCTCCAGAAAGCCGGGAAGTT